>DASQAV010000031.1:0-71546 GCA_035635575.1 Candidatus Dormiibacterota bacterium
CTTGTCGATCAGGACGATCGCCTTCACTCGATGTCCTCCGAAATCGCGCGCGGCCCTCTGCAGATGGTACTTGGCGCTCGAGAGATCGCGCTGCGCCGCGCGGATCTGGGGATGCCGCTCCGCGGTCCAGGCGGTAGACCCCATGCCGAGAGCGAGTCCGAAGAGAAAGATTCCAGCCGCGAGTAGGATGCTCCGCTTTCTCACACGACCTCCTGGGTAGAGAGACAGCGTTCCTGGTGCGTCGGACGGACTGCGGGCTGAGAAGAGCACCGCCATCGCGCGGGCGTCAAGGGGCCATCGTTGCCGGAACGATCCGAATGAAATCCAACCCGCCGGTGTGACGAGGCACGGGTGAGAGTGGCCCGCGGCCGCTCCTTCCGCTACGATCCGGTCCCACCGGGGCATTCCCGGATCCTCATCGATGCCAAAGACCCCACATCGCTCGCGCGGGAAGGCGGGGCGGCCCCGCGGCTCGCGCCGCCCATCTCAGGGACGGCGCCCGGATTGGCTGCTCCTTGCGCTGCTCGCTCTCTCGCTCGCCATCCGCCTCTGGGGAATTCAGGACCGGCTCCCGGACGCATCGCTCGGGATCAACCTGCTCGATGACACCGCCATCGAGGAGACCGACCGCACCACGGTAGGACGCGCCTGGGCGATGTGGCAGGGAGGCGCCCAGGAGGTCGATCTCAATCCACACACCGGCGGATGGCCCGCGCTCAGCTTCTATCTCACACTCGCGCTCCAGTACCTCTTCAAGCTCTTCGGCTCGCTGGTGGCGGGAGGGGCCAGCCCCGCGCAGCTCCAGCACCACATCGTCGGTGCGGAATCGGCGCCCTTCTATCTCTTCGCGCGGATCGTGGGCGCCTTGATCGGAACGGCGACCGTTCTTCTGACGTTCCGTCTCGGCGCGTCGTGCGTCGGTCGCGGCGTGGGCTTCCTGGCCGGGCTCTTCGTGGCCATGAACCCGCTCCACGTGCTCACCTCGCAGCACGTGAGCGATCCCAATCTTCTCGCCCTTCTTTTCGTGCTCCTCGCGGCTCCGCCGCTCCTCCGGGCCGCGGCGGGCGGAACGCTGGGCGATTCCATTCGCGCGGGCGCCATGATCGGTCTCGCCGGAGCCTGCAAGTACGTACCGCTCGTTCTGGGGATTCTTCTCCCGGTCGTGCATGGTCTCGCCGGGAAGCCGAGCCGCGAGCGCGGAAGGATATCCTTTCTCACCGGCCCCGCGCTCTGGGCGGGCGTGGCGGCCATTCCGGCCGCGCTCTTCCTGGCATCGCCGTTTCTCTTCATCGACTGGAAGCAGACGCTCGTCGACATCACCGCTCAGAGGCGATCGCTCTTCTCGGAGTGGGTCGGCCAGTCCGCGTTCCCGCTCTCCCTACCCACGTATCTGGCGGCATCCATCCCACACGCGATGGGGTGGCTCGCGTATCTCCTGGCGCTCGCGGGGCTCGTGCTCCTCTGGCGCATGGGGCGGACCGGACGCCTGCTGGTCCTCGTTCCGGCCCTGATCGTGCTGGCCGACGGCCTCCTCCGGGTCGCGCAGGAACGCTACGTTCTCCCGGCGCTCCCCTTCCTCTATCTCGGGACGTCGGTCGCGATCGTGCGCGCGGCGGGACGGGCGCATGCGCGTCTCCTGCCGAACGCTCGGGCCGGAGCAGCCGCTCTCTCACCGGCGGTCCTGGCTGGCTTCCTGGCCGCCGCGGCGATCGCCTGGCCCTTTCACGAGCTCCTCGCCACCCGGCACTCCCTGGGCCTTCCCGACTCGAGGCATCTCTCCCGCCGCTGGATCCAGGAGCACGTCCCGCGGGACGCACGCATGGTGCTCGAGCTCTACGGCCCGATCTTCGACGATGCGGAGCGCACCTTCGCGGTATGGCCGTTCTTCGCGATGCATTCGCTGGTGGGGAGTCCCGCCTATCATCCCGAATTCCTGGATGGATTCGAGTACCACGTGGCGTCGAGCGAGATCTCCCGGCGCTTCGAGAGCGAGCCCGCCCGGCATCCCGTCGAGGTCGGCTACTACCGATGGCTCCAGGAGCACGCCGGGGTCGTCTGGGAATCGGACGTCAAGACCTCGTCCGGACCGCGCATCGTGATCCGCCGGCTCCCTCCGGGCATCAGCACCCGGGAGCAGCGCGACAGCATCTTCGCGGCGGCCATGCCCAAGCCCAGCGAGCTGGACCGCATCGAGCTCTGGTGCGTCGACTGCTCGAGGCTTTTCGCCCGATTCGGCGACTATGCCCGGAGCGAAGAATGGGCGCGCCGCGGTCTGCGCGTCGGGGTGACGTCCATGGAGCCGCAGCTGCGTGCCGGACTGGCGATGGCGCTCTGGTACCAGGGACAGCTCGACTCCGCGGACGCCGAGATCCGGGCGGCGATCGGAAAGGCGCCCCGCGAGCCCACCTTCCGCGCCGTCCACGGCGCCATCCTGTCCGAGATGGCTCGCTCCGACGAAGCCCTGGCGGAGCTGAGAAAGGCGGTCGAGCTCGATCCGAATCATCCTCAGGCCGCGGCGGTGCGCGAGCAGATCGAGCGGATGGAGGCAGCCCGCAGGCCGCGCTGACGGCTCCAGCCCCTTCCCAGACCGGTATTGGCTTCTCCCGTGTATGGATGTACCCTCCGCCGTATCCCACCTCACGCCAAAGGAGGACACGATGAAGCTCGTGTGCTTCGCAGGAATCGCGGCCATTCTGTTCGCGCTGGTTCCCGCCACCGCTGCCGCGCAAACGGCAACCATCACGGGTTCGGTCGTCGACAGTACCGGAGAAGCGCTCCCGTCCGCGGTCATCCGTGTCGATGATTCCTCGCTCCGCGCCACCACGGGAGCAAACGGAGCGTACCGGATCGGAGGAGTGCCTCCTGGAGCCCACACCCTGCGCGTCTTCTTGATCGGCTACCGCCCCACGAGCCGTGAGATCACGGTCAGCGCGGGCGACTCTATGGAAGTGACGATCACCCTCGAGCGCACGCCCATTCTCATGGCGCCCACGGAAATCGTGGTTGGATCCCGCGCCCCGCACACGGCCGCGGACGAGTTGGCCGTGCCCGTGGATGTCTACACCTCGGAGGAGATCGCCAGACAGGGAACGAGTGAGACGACCCAGATCTTGCAGTCGTTGTCTCCCTCGGTGAACTTCCCGCGGCAGAGTGTCACCGACGCGACCGACGTCGTACGTCCCTTCACCCTTCGCGGCCTCAGTCCCGACCATACACTCGTTCTGGTGAACGGCGCGCGGCGGCATCAGACCGCGCTGGTCAACACGTTCGCCTACGGTACCGGGGCGGGCTCGAGCGGCGTGGATATGAACGCGATTCCGGCGAGCGCCATCGACCGGATCGAGGTGCTGCGCGATGGCGCGTCCGCGCAATACGGCTCCGATGCCATCGCCGGAGTTGTGAATGTTGTCACGAAGAAGGGGCGCTTCACGCCGTTCGTGAACGTGACTGGCGGCAGGTACACACCGAGAGATTACGGCGACGACGGAACGACGGTGGATGTCAATGGCGGATGGGGAGTCGGAGTGGGGTCGGGCTCTCTCGCGCTCTTCGGAGAATTCCTCGACCGCCAGCCCACGAATCGGGCCTGGGCGGATCCTTTCGATACGAGCGGAAACGGCCTGGCGGATTCGGTGAACAGCCAAGGCCAGGTGGTGATCAAGCGCAATCCGGTGCCCCAGCCGAATCATCACTGGGGAGACGGTCTCGAGAAGGACATCCTGACCTACGGCGACCTTCGCCTGCCGATCAGCGAGAGCGGTGCCAATCAGATTTACGCCCATGGCGGATACAGCTACCGCAAGGGCACAGGGGACGGATTCCGGCGGTACGCCGGCAGCGATCGGAACTGGCCGCAGATCTATCCGCTGGGTTATCTGCCTGAGTTCAACCCGAACGTGACCGACTATTCGCTGACGGGCGGTGTTTGGGTGCGTCCGGCAGGCTGGTCGGTCGACGCGGGAGCTTCCTACGGACACAACGAGTTCGAATACAACCTGCGCCATACGCTCAACGTGTCCCTGGGTCCCAGACTCGATGTCCCAACGGCGCCCGGGCCCGACGGGATCCTCGGAAATTCAGACGATCCTGGAATCCCGAACCAGACCTCGTTCTTTGCCGGAAGACTGAAGCGTGGCGAGGCCATCGTGTCCGTGAACGCGTCCAGACCAGTCAAGGTGGGATTGGCGGAACCGCTCAACCTCGCTCTCGGGGTCTCCAACCGGTACGAGCGCTGGCAGATCGTGCAAGGAGAGCGCGCCTCCTGGATCGACGGTGGGGATACGACGCAGACCGGAGGCGAGGCGGACGCGGGATCGCAGGTATTTCCAGGCTTTGCTCCTTCCGACGAGTCGAATTCCAGGCGAAACAATGTCGCAGGCTATGCCGACGTCGAAGCTCACCTCACGCCCAAGCTGCTGGCCGACGTGGCGGGACGTTTCGAGCACTACAGCGATTTCGGTTCCGTGTTCACGGGGAAAGCCGCGGCACGTCTTCAGCCGACGGAGCGAGTCACGCTTCGGGCTGCAGCGAGCACGGGCTTCCGCGCTCCCGGGCTGGGGCAGGTCCATTTCAGCAAGATCGTGACCAACTTCATCGGGGGCGTGCCCGAGGAGATCGGAATCTTTCCGGTCGATCATCCAGCCTCGCGCCTGCTCGGTTCCAAGCCGCTCAAGGAAGAGAAATCGGTGAACCTCAGCGCGGGGCTCGCCGTGAGTCCCCGCGACAACGTCACGATCACGGCGGATTATTTCAACATCAAGATCAACGACAGGATCCTGCTCGGAGCCACCTTCGACGACGACACGACGCGCGCGATCCTGACCGCCGGGGGCTTCAGCGGGATCTCGGGGGTGCAGTATTTCACGAACGGGCTCGACACCCGGACCCAGGGAGTCGATCTGACCACCGATTGGCGCGTGTCGGCCGGTGGGTCCAAGAAGGTTGGACTTACCGCAGGCGTGAATTACACGAAGAACAGGATCACCCGGGTCGATCCGATTCCGGCGGTTCTTGCGACCTCGAGCGAGCCGGGGCTACTCGATGTCGTGACCCGGGTCGCGATCGAGGAGGAGCGCCCGGACTGGCGCGGGACCCTGTCCGCCGACTATTCAACGGGAGAGGTTCACGCGCTGGGCCGCGGCTCCTACTACGGGAAGTTCGCCTCGGCACAGCCGGGGTACTGCGACGCGTGCCGCGAGACCTATGGAGCGAAAACGATTTTCGACGCAGAGCTGGGGTATCGCTTCAGCTCGATGGATCTGTCCTTTGGGGCGCGCAACATCTTCGACACGTACCCGGATCATCCGAAGCTGGATGCCAACAATAACTTCGGAGTATTTCCGTGGGCGGCAGCGTCACCCTTCGGATACAACGGCCGTTATGTCTACGTCCGATCGGCCATCCCGCTGACGAGATAGGAGGCGAAGTCACGCATCGTGTACGGCACCCTCCTTGCGGACTTCCGGCTCCTTCCGCGCCTTCGATTGCCCGACGACGATGTACGTGACGGTGTCCCAGGCGTTGTGAATTCCAATGAAGAGCAGTAGTAGGGCGGCGGCGCCAACGGCGAACATTGCGGTCGATGGATCGTGCTTGAGCTGGATGGACCCGGCGAGAATCGCGACATAGGCGGCACAGGGGAGCACCGCGTGCCACACCCAGTCCTCGGCAACCGGCTTGTAATCGTCTTGCCGCACGGCGCGCACCACGGTGAGAACGGCATACACGGTCCCCGCGACGCCGACCGTACCCAAGGTGAGCGCGGCGCCGGAGAGCCCGTGCCAGGGAGAGCTGAGGATGGCGGCTAGAAGGAGGACGGCGGAGAAGTGTACGACCGTGGGTGTGCCGAACGCGGAGATCTGACGGCCGCTGCCCTGCATCCCTTGTTCGGCGATCAGCGCCATCACCACGAACTGAAGCCCGGTGAGGCCGCCGGCCGAGGAGCCCACGATGACGTAGAAGCTCTCCCAGGCAACGAACGGGGAAGCGTGCATGGCCGGGAGAGTACCGCCTTGTCAGCCGCGTCCACCACACCGTAATGTGTGCGCCCGTGGCACTCCTTTTCCGTGACCGAAGCGCGGCGCAGGCAGGCGGCTACGTCCTGATCGTCGCGGCGATCCTCGTGGCGGTCGGGCTCGTCTTCCATCCGGTCCCCGCCGGCGGGTTCGAGGAGAAGCCCTCCGTGCTGCAGAACACGCCCTGGTGGGGGCCCATCCACGTCGCGATCGCTCTGGGATTCGTCCTCTGCGTCCTCGGCGCGATGCTCCTCCTCGTGGGGGGAGGCACGCTCACGCAGGATTGGGCGATGGCGCTCGCGTGGGGCTCGATGACCGTGGGGATGACCTTCTTCGCGGGAGTCGCGCTGATCAACGGGTGGGTGATGCACTTCCTGGTCGCGCGCGGAGCCCCTCAGTCCGATCCCGTTCTGTACGCCGCGTTCAACCGTCTCCTCATCGGCTACGGCTGGCTGGGAAATCCGCTCTTTCTCCTCGGGCTCACCGCTCTCGCCGCGTCCGAAGTCCGCAGCCGTCACCTCGGCCTTCCGCGCTGGGCGGCGTGGTTCGGCCTCTGCGTCAGCGTGCTTTCCTGGGGACGCGGGATCGGATCCGCGACCGGACTCTATTTTCTCGAGCCGCTCATCTTCGCGAACGTACCCGCGTTTCTATGGCTCGGTTACGTGGGTTTGCACGTGGCGAGGGCGGCGCACCGCAATGCTTAACCCTTGACATCATTGTAATTACGGCGTATACTCCATGGCTGTGCTGAACCCCCGCCACAGCCAATTTCTTCCGCTTGCTCTCGGAATCGCCCTCTCGGCCGCCCAACTCCTGAGTTCATCTCCGGCGCTCGCGGAATCGGAATCCGGTGAGAAAGTGCGGCTGGTCCTTCCCGCGAAGGGCAGAGCGACGGACGCGAGACGCATCAACGCGGCAGGACAAGCGGTGGTGAACTTCGGCGAGATGTCACGTCGGGAGGAGCTGCTCGGGCCCCGGAAGGGCGAGATTCGCGCGAAGGTCATGGAGGAGCTGGAGGAGCCCGAAGAGCCGTTCTCCCCGTACGCGCCTCCATCCATCGAGCTTTCGCCGCTTCGGCCCGGGTCCATCCAGTCTCCCTCGGGAATCCAGGTGGTTTCGCCCTCGCCCACGCAGAGCTTCATGGGCCTCGACGACATCGCGATGGTGGATTCGCTCTACATCGTCATTCCGCCCGATTGCGGCGGAGCGGTGGGGCTGACGAAAGTCATGTCGGGGCTCAACAACAACTACCGCGTCTTCAACAAGGCGGACGGATCGGTGGTCAGCACGGTGGGGACGGCGACCTTCTGGGCGCCGTCCGGCGAGACCGCGCTGAATGGGCTCACCGACCCGCGCACGCTCTACGATCCCTACAACAACCGCTGGATCGCGGTCATGCAGACGGTCGGGTTGTCCGGGGACATCCTTCTCGGTGTCTCGCAGACCAGCGACCCCAATGGGGCCTGGTTCCTCTACCGCTTCGCGATCGGCTTCCAGATCGATTTCCCGATCGTGGGCTTCAACAAGAACTGGATCTCGATCTCGATCAATCGCTACAGCAACGCCGGGTTGTTCCAGCGGGGGATCAATCTCGTGGTCGACTACGGGCAAGCCCGAGCCGGAGTGGGCACCGGCATCCTATTCACCCTCGCAACGAATACCCACTTCTGCAGCGCACCCACGGCCACGTACTCCGCGACCGAGGACACGCTCTTCGTGATCACGCACCTCACCAGCACCGGCCCCACGTACAGCGTCGACCTCATCACTGGCACCCCGTCGGTGCCGGTCTACACCTCGGGTGCGGCGCTGACGAGGCCCGGCGGGGCGTGGGCGCAGCCGACGCTGCCTAATAGTCAGGTCCTTCCCCAGAGCGCCCCGAACTCGGGCACGAGCGCCTGCAGTCCTCCCTGCGTGATCGAAACACAGGATTCCCAGGTGCGCTCGGCTCCCGTCTACCGGGGAGGCTCCCTCTACTACACGCAAACGATCGGGCTTCCCGCCGTTACCCTGTCGCACACCGCCGTCCAGTGGACGAAGCTCAACGCCACGGGCGGCGCTTTCCAGGACGGCGGGCGCATCGAGGATCCCACCGCGACCGCGACCAACGGAGGGAAGTGGTACGCGTTCCCGCACATCGCCAACAACTCGGTCGGCGATTTCATCGTCGGGTACTCGCAGTTCTCCTCGGCGCAGCACCCATCGGCGGGATACTCGATGCACCTCAACGGAGATGCCGCGGGAAGCCTTCGCGATCCTCTGATCTACAAGGCGGGCGAGGACTACTATCACAAGGACTTCGGCTCGGGCCGGAACCGCTGGGGGGATTTCAGCCAGGCGCAGGTGGATCCCTCCGATGACAAGACCCTGTGGGTGGTGCAGGAATACGGAAAGAATCGCACGGGTACGAACGACGGCACGACGGGTGCGAACTCCAGCCGGTGGTCGACCTACTGGGCGAGCGTCGCCGGAGTGCCGACGGTCACGCTGGCTCCGGGTCCGAGCCTGAGCGAAGGGAACGCCGGCAACACGGCGTTCCAGTTCACCGTCAACTTCTCGAATCCACCGCCGCTGCCCATGACGGTGAATTATCAGACCTCGGACGGCACCGCGACGGTCGCCGACAACGACTATCAATCGGCGACGGGCACGCTGGCGGTTCCTCCCGGCACTCCAAGCGGCCTCATCACGATCAACGTCATCGGGGACACGAAGGTCGAGCCCAACGAGACGTTCACGCTCACGCTCACCGGCGCGGCCAACGGCGTCATCGGCTCACCGAACACCGCGACCGGAACGATCCTGAACGACGACACCTATACGATCACGGCGTCGGCGGGGGCGAACGGTTCGATCAGCCCCAGCGGCGCCGTGAGCGTGCCTCCGGGAGGAACGCAGGCGTTCACCATCACTCCGAACGCCTGCTACCACGTCGCGGACGTGCTCGTGGACGGCGTTTCGGCCGGGGCGGTCACGAGCTTCACCTTCTCGTCCGTGGCGGCGAGCCACACGATCGCCGCGAGCTTCGCGATCGATACTTTCGTCATCACCGCCTCGGCGGGGAGCGGCGGGTCCATCGCTCCATCCGGCCCGGTCGCCGTGAATTGCGGCGCGAGCCAGGCCTTCACGATCACTCCCGACGCCAGTCACACGATCTCGGACGTCCTGGTGGACGGGGCCTCGGTGGGTACTGTGGCGGCGTTCACGTTCACCAATGTGACGGCGGCCCACACCATCAGCGCCACGTTTGCCGCGGCCAGCTTCATCATCACGGCGTCCGCGGGCACCGGCGGCACGATCAGCCCCAGCGGGGCGGTCTCCGTGCCGTCCGGCCAGGACCAGATGTTCACGATCGCGCCGGGTCCCTGCTATCACGTCGACGACGTGCTGGTGGATGGATCCTCGGTGGGAGCGATGACGGCATACACGTTCCCGGCGGTGTCCGCGAATCACTCGATCGCGGCTGCCTTCGCGCCGGATCGATTGCTCTCGATCGGCGACGTGATCGCCTACGAGGGAAACACCGGGACCACCGA
Organism: Candidatus Dormiibacterota bacterium; assembly: GCA_035635575.1. Classification (GTDB taxonomy): domain Bacteria; phylum Eisenbacteria; class RBG-16-71-46; order SZUA-252; family SZUA-252; genus WS-7. Next base: position 9,551 of record DASQAV010000031.1, read on the forward strand.
TTTCGATTTCCCCGTCCGGCTGTCGGGACCCTGCTCCGAAGAGGTGGACGTGATCTGGAAGACGGTGGACGGGACCGCCACCGCTTCGAGCGGCGACTTCGTGGCAGACTCGACGGCACTGGCGCTGGCTCCGGGCGCGACGTCGGGAACGATCACGGTGCGCGTGAACGGGGACCTGACTCCCGAGGACCACGAGACGTTCCTGGTGGACCTTCTGAGCCCCGTGAACGCCGGGATCCAGGATGGCGAGGGCTCGGGAACGATTCTGAACGACGACGGGATCACGGCCGCGGAGGGGCTTTCCATCCGTGACGTGAGCCTGGCCATCCGCGGCAACCCGGTGGGGGACGCCGTGTCCTTCCGCCTGGGACTTCCCACGTCCACGCGGGTCGAGCTCTCGATCTTCGACATCGCCGGACGTCGCGTGGCGCAGCCACTCAACACCAGCCTCGACCGGGGCTACCACACCGTGACCTGGAACCCCCGCCGCGATTCCGGCGCCCTGGGGTCCGGCGTCTACTTCGTCCGGTTCCAGGCCCAGGGACGGACCGTGGAGCGGAGGTTCGTGGTTCTCCGCTGAACCAGCCGGTCCCACACCCATTAGATCTCGGCTGAAGGAGTCGACTTCGAGCGGAGAGCACATAGGCTCTCCGCTCGTTTACTTTTAGGCGCCCGTCTGATTATTCTTGAGGTTCGTCTTTTCGGGCCATGTCTGCCCGCGGTCACGCCTCCGACTGGAGACCTCTCATGAATCCCCGCCGCCTCAGCCTGTTCGCCGTCGTCCTGTGTGCCCTGCTCGCCGCCTCCTCGACGCACGCCCAGGCGCCCGGCAATCCAATCTTACGCGGCAGGATCACCGACGCCACCGGGGCACCCGTCGCGGGCGCCGTGCTCGAGATCAAGGGAACGCGCCTGCGCGCCACCTCGGGCGAGGACGGCTCCTATCGAATCGAGGTGCGCCCGGGCTCCTACACCCTCGTGGTGAAGCGAATCGGCTACGGCCCGGAAGAGCGGAAAATCACGGTTCCCGGTCCGGAGACGGAAGGCGAAGGCCTGGATCTGACGCTCGCATCGGCGCCCGTCCCCATGGAGCCCCTCGAGATCGCGGGGACGTGGTCCCTCATTCACGCGCGCGGTTTTGCGCTCCCCGTCGCGGATCTCTCCGGCGACCGGCTCCGGAATGGCGCCACGGTCTCGCTCGCGAGGGCGATCGAGGGCCTGGCCGGTATCCACGACCTGCACACCGGGGAACAGATTGGAACGCCCGTGATTCGAGGCATGACGGGCGCGCGCGTCCTCGTCCTGGATGACGGCCTTCGCATGGAGGACTACTCCTGGAGCGAAGAGGACGGACCTTCCATCGACGCGCGTCTCGCGGATCGCGTGGAGGTGGTTCGTGGCCCCGCAAGCGTCCTGTTCGGCTCGGACGCGCTTGGTGGAGTGGCGAACGCGATCCCCCGGAGCGTCTTCGCGGATACGCCGGAGCAGGCGGGCTCGCATTTCGGGCAGGAGGCGTATCTGTCCTCCAACAATCTGGAATTCGGGGGCGCATTCCTGGCCGAGCGCCGGGACACGGGGTTCGGATGGCGCGTGTTCGGGCTGGGGCGAAAGGGGGATGACTTCAAGACGCCCTCGGGGAAGCTGGAGAACACGGGCTTCGGCGCGGGGAATGGGGAAGCGATGATCGGAAAGCGCGGCGCCTCGGGAAGCTGGACCGCCCGCTATGCCCGGTACAGCGGTGAGTTCAAATTGCTCGAGGCGGGGGACTCCGCTGCCGCCGGCGAGGGAGGAGGGCCCGAGCGCAAGGCGGGCGACGATCGAGTCCAGCTCTCCACGATGCGTCACGTGGGAGGTATCCGGCTCGAGGCACGCGGCCAGTGGCAACGGCACTCGCTCATCGAGGTGGCCGACGAGGCGGATTCCACGGGCGCCCCGATTCCCGGGAGCGAGACCGAGCAGTTCAACCTGCTTCTCAGCACGGTCTCCCTGGAGCTCCTCGCGCACCATGGCAAGGGCCGCTTCTCCGGCACGCTCGGGTTCTCCGGCCAGCTCCAGAAGAACGATACGAGGGGACCCATCCCCATGGTGCCCGATGCCGACGTGCGGTCGAGCGGCGTGTTCGCGCTGGAGCGTGTCGATCTGGGACGGATGAGCCTCCTGGGCGGCATTCGAGGCGATTTCCGCGAGGTCCAGGCGGATTCCAACGCGGGCCTCGGCCTCGCCGCCGAGACGAGGGATTTCCGGGAGCTGAGCGGCTCGCTGGGCGCGGTCTACGATCTCCGAAATGGGTGCTCGCTCCGGGCCAACGTGGGAAGGGCCTGGCGGGCGCCCACGCTCTTCGAGCTCTACACGAACGGGCCGCATCTCGCGGAGGAGCGATACGAGATCGGGCGGCGGACGCTCGCCCCCGAGTCGGGAATCGAGGCGGACGCGGGGCTGCGCATCGCGCGCGCCAGGGTCAGCGTGGAGCTCAATGGCTTCTACAGCCATATCCGCGACTTCATCTACCTCGCTCCGACGGGCGCCTTCCAGGGGCCGCTTCGCGTCTACCAGCACGAGCAGGCAAAGGCGAGGCTTGCGGGTGGGGAGATCTCCGCGGACGTGAAGCCGGGCGGCTCCTTCACGATCCACAGCCGGCTCGACTACACGAGGGGACAGAACGAGACGCTGCACGAGCCGCTTCCGCTCATCCCGCCGCTCCACGGCGCGGTCGGTCTCGAGCGCGGATTTCGTAGGGGCTCTCTGGGCGCCTCGAGCGCTGGCCTCGAGCTGGAGCTGGTCGCGAAACAGACGCGCCTCAGCGCGTTCGACGTTCCCACAGCGGGCTATGCCCTGGTGAACGCGGAAGCCGGCGTCCGCCCCAACCTGGGAGGGCAGCAGCTTCGCATCGATCTCAGGGTTCGAAACCTGGCCGACCGCCCCTATCGCGACTACCTGAGCCGCTACAAGGAGTTCGCCCTGGATCCAGGCCGGAACGTGACGCTGAGAATCACCCGGGGGATCTAGGCGGGGGCGAGCGAGGGTTATCCCGCTCGGGACTCGGTGATCAGATCCGCGATCCTTCGCGCCAGCTCGCGCATCTCGACCGGCTTCGCGATGTGGAGGTCGAATCCAGCGCGCAACGCCTGGTCCACGTCCTCTCTCGCCGCATAGGCCGTGAGCGCCACGGCGGGAACCTTCCCGCCCTGCTCCCGGGGAAGCGATCGTACCTCGCGGATCAGGTCATATCCGCTCTTTCCCGGCATCGCGATGTCGCTGATCAGGAGATCCGGCGGCCCCTCCTCGAGGGACGTGATCGCGTCACGGGCGGAGCTCACGGCCAGGACGTCCGCCCCGCATCGGGACAGATACATCGCGATCAGCTCCCTCGAATCTATCTCGTCTTCCACGAGAAGGATGCGCCTGCCGCGTAAGCCCGGCGCGGCGTCGCCGTCATCGGAGTCTGCCGCCGCCGCGCCGCCGGCACGAGCTTCCACGCGGTCCGCGAGCGGGAGCACCACCTCGAACGCGGCGCCTTTCCCCGGCCGGTTGGATGCGGACACGGTGCCCTGATGGAGCTCCACCAGCCGCTTCACGATCGCCAGACCCAACCCCAGCCCGCCGTGACGCCGGGTCCCGGTCGCGTCCGACTGCCGGAAGCGCTCGAAGATGTAGGGCAGGAACTCGGGATCGATTCCAGGTCCGTCGTCCTCCACGAGAATCCGCGCCGAGGATCCCGCCTGCGTGATGCGGACCGTGACCTGGCCCTTCTCGGGCGCGAACTTGATGGCATTGGAGAGCAGGTTCCAGACGATCTGCTGCAGGCGATCGGGGTCTCCGACAACGGGGCCGCTGAGATTGTCCACGTCCCGCTCCAGCGCCACCTTCCTGGCCTCGGCCGCCGGCCTCATCGTGTCGAGCGCGCCGTCCACGACCGAGGCGACCTGCACTGGCTCCTTCTTCAACTCCAGCCGGCCCGAGGTCATGCGCGAGATGTCCAGGATGTCCGAGATGAGATGGCCCTGGATCTTCACGTTGCGATCGATGGTCTCTACCGCGCGCGCCGTCATGGCCGGGTCGAGCTTACCCTCCTTGAGCAGACTGGCCCACCCGGCCATCGCATTGAGCGGAGTCCGGAGCTCGTGGGAGAGAATGGCCAGGAATTCGTCCTTGAGACGATTGGCCTCCTCGGCCTCCATGCGTCTCATATGCTCGCGAGCCAGCGCCTCTCGCTCGTTCTCGGTGACTTTGTGCTCGGTGATGTCCTGCGACGTGCCCGCCATGCGGATCGGCCGGCCGCTCGGGTCCAGGGAGACATCCCCTTGCCCCAGCACGATCCGCTCGCTTCCGTCCGGGCGAAGGATGCGATGCTCGAAGGTGAAGGGACGCTTGGCCTGGAGCGCCGAGGACACGACCTCGCGGGCGTAGGCGCGATCCTCGGGGTGAATGAGGTTCAGATAGGCGTCGTAGGTCAAGGTGAAGGATGCCGGGTCGAGACCGTAGATCGAGTAAAGCTCCTGCGACCACCAGATCGTGTCCTCCGCGATGTCCCATTCCCAGCTCCCCATCCGTGCCGCGCGCTGGGCTTCGCGCAGGCGGGCCTCGCTGCGCTCCAGCTTCCTGCCCTGCCGCGCCCGCTTCGTGGCCTCCTCCCGGAGCTCCTCGTTCGCGCGCCAGATCTGCGCGGTTCGCTCCATGACGCGCCGCTCCAGCTCCTCGTTGAGGTGCCGCACCGAGGACTCCACGCGCCGGCGTCCCACCACAGCCGCGGCGGTCGAGATCATCGTGACCGAGAGAACCGCCATGAATCCCTGGAGCAGGAGCAAGGACTCGTTCATGGGACGGCCCGCGAAGGGCCCGTGGCTCGCCAGCGTTCCCTGAATCGCGATCGCGGAGAGAATCGTGAGGGCCGCGGCGCATTCGCGCTGTCCGAACCGGAACGCGCTCCACAAGAGTGGCGGGAGGCACAGGTACTGGATGGGATAGCGCTTTCCTTCGACCGGAGACCAGCCCGAGAACACGAAGAAGGCCAGCGCGACCAGACTGAGGCTCAGGGCCAGGAACTCGGCCCACCGGCGTGGTGTCCAATGAAACTCGTGATCGAGCCACCAGAGAAGAACCAGGGGGGTGACCACGAGCGCTCCGGAAGCGTCGCCCAGCCACCACGTGATCCAGATCGGCCAGAAATCGCTCCCCTTGGCGAGGCCGCCGATCAGGAGGGTCGTGGCGCCGATCGTCGCGCTCACCGCCGGCGCCAGCATGCCGGCGAGCCCGGCGAACTTGAAGGTGGTGCTCGGCTGATCGAAGACCTTGCGCCCTCCGGCAAGGCGTTGCACCAGGTGGGCTCCAAACGCCCCCTCGAGCGCGTTCCCCACGGCGATTCCAAGCGAGGTGGCCGGCGTGCCCGCGTTGGTGACGTTGACGACAAACGCCCCGAGCAGCACGGCGGGCCAGATGCGGAATCCCAGGAGGAGAAAGGCCGCGAGCGCGATCCCCGTCGGGGGCCAGACCGCGGTCGCGCTGGCGTTCACGGAGGCGAAGTGGAGTCCGATCTTCCCCGCGACCACGTAGGCCACGGTGACGATGATGAAAGCGAGGAGGTCCTGCCCGCGAGGGCGGGGGAGGGGTATCGGGCCCATGGGGTGGCATTGATGATAACCCAAACGCTATATTGGGTTCCGTGCGGATCGATGGTTTCAGGATCAGTAGGGTTGCGTGACGGCCCGCCGCGATCTCGCGATTCTCGCCGTCGCGGCGGCGCTCCTCTATTTCATCCGGCTCGGCTCGACCGACCTCGCGTTCTGGGATGAGATTCTCTACGCCACCCGGGCGCTCTCCATCGGACACGAGAGCGGCTGGCTCGATCAGACGGCGGGATCCGTGGGAGGACTCTGGACCGCGGCGCATCCGCCGCTTCTGATCTGGCAGATGGCGGGCCTGACGGCGCTCTTCGGCCCCTCGGAGTGGGCGCTCCGGGCACCGGCGGCTCTGGCGGGAATCGGGTGCGTTCTCGTCCTCTATCTCCTCGTCCGCCGCCTCGCGATCGATCCGGCCGTGGCCCGGATCGCGGCGGGGGCCCTGCTCCTGACTCCTTACTTCACCCAGTATGCTCGCCGGGCACAGCTCGACGTCCCGGTCCTCTTCTGGATCCTCCTTTGCCTCTATTGCGGCTGGCGTGGAGTGTCGGGGCCGCTTCGGTGGTTCGCCCTTTCGGGAGTCGCGCTGGGTCTCGGGCTCATGTCCAAGATCCTCGTGGCATTCCTGGGACCGATCATCCTCGGGGTGTTCGTCCTTTCCGAAGCCGTGTCCGGCTCACGTGGCCGGGCCGCGCGCGGGTTCGTGGGAGTGGCGCTGATGATGGCGATCGGCGCCGCGATCGCCGCTCCGTGGCACCTCTACATGACCGCGAAGCTGGGCCCGACGTACTGGACTCAGGCGCTGGGGTATCACGTCCTCTCGCGCACGTTGACGCCACTCGAAGGGCATTCCTCCAGCCTGGGGGTCTTCTACTGGCCCCACCAGATCCTCGTTCGCCTCGGACCGCTCTTCCCGTTCCTGCTCCTCGGGCTGTCGCGCGAAGGGACGAAGACGGAGCTCGGGGATGGCGCGCGCCGGTTTCTTCTCTGCTGGGTGCTCGTGCCGCTCTTCGCGTTCACGATCGTCGCGACGAAGTTCCATCCGTACGTGCTGCTCTTCCTCGTCCCCTTGGTTGTTTTCGCCGCTCTGGGGATCCATGCCACCTGGCGCGGGGCAGTGCGTCCGGCCGTCGCGGGCGCGCTCCTGCCCGCGTCGCTGACCTGCCTTGTCTGGAGTGTCTCGCTCACGCTCCAGCGGCATCTGGAGTCGGTGGTGGCCGCGCTGGACAGCCGGCACCTCCACCCCGGGCCCGATCTCGCGCCCGTCGTCACGTTCGCGCTCGGGTCGGGCGCCGCCATCGCCCTGGGTGGATTCGCGGCGCGCGTGACCCGGGAGGGAACGCGGCTCGCACGGATCTCCCGCGCCTCCGTCGTGGCGGCACTCCTACCCGCTCTGGTGCTCGGTCTCGTGCCTCTAGCGAGAGGACATGGATCGTGGAGAGAGCTCCGGTCCGAGCTGCGGAGGACCACTCGCGATCGCGTCCTCCTGATCTGCGAGGACCCCGCGGTGGGGCGCTACCAGTTACGAGCCGCCCGGCTGCCGGCCCGCGCCGCGTGGACGGTCGTTCCGAGAGACAGCGCAGGCTTCGCGCTCCAGGCGTCGGAGCCCCCGGACGGATCCAACCCATGCGTCGTGGTGGAGACGTCCGGAAATGATTCGCTCCCACGCGCCGCGGGATACCAGGAGCGCTGGCGGAATCGTCGATTCGTTCTCTTCGAGCGAATCTGAGCCTGAACCGGTTGCTCGTAATTTGGGGGGTGGCTTGCCGGAGAGAATCCGGGCTGCTAGAGTTGATGGGACCGTCGATCCGAGCCCCGGCCCGACGTCCCACCCGCCGACCCTCTGGAGAACGACCGTGCGAAAGCTTCTCGTCCTGCTCGCCACCGCCTGCGCGCTCTGCGCCGCGGCCCCGAATCAGCCCCAGGTTGGACCGTGGGGAGTGCACCTCGAGTACATCGATCCCTCGGTGGCATCCGGCCAGGATTTCTTCGCCCACGCCAACGGCCAGTGGCTGAAGACCGCCGAAATACCACCGGATCGTCCGTTCGCCGGCGCCGGCCTCGAGGTGAGCAAGCTGAACGAGGAGCGCATGAAGCAGATCGTCGGGGGACTCCATGCCTCCGCCGATCCCTCGAGCGAGGAGGGGAAGCTCAGGAACCTGTATGACGCCTTCACCGACGAAGCGCGGATCGAGGCGCGGGACCTTGGGCCCGTGGCCAGGGATCTCGAGCGGATCGCGGCGCTGAACACCCACGAGGACGTGGCGAAGGAGATCGCGGATCCCGCGCTCCCGCTGGACGGCCCCTTTGGCTGGGGCATCGGGGCGGATGACAAGGATCCGGACGCGTACGTCGTGAGGTTCGGCCAATCCGGTCTGGGGCTTCCCGACCGCGACTACTACCTGAAAGAGGACCAGGCGCTCGCGGCCACGCGGGACGCCTACAAGAAGTACCTCGCGCAGATGCTGAGCTTCTCGGGCGTGAAAGCGCCCGAGCCCCGCGCCGCCGCGATCTACGATCTCGAGCACGCGCTGGCCGAGGTCTCCTGGCCCGCCGCGGATCGCCGCGAGGCGGAGAAGACCTACAACCCCATGACGGTCCCGGAGCTGAGCAAGCTGGCTCCCGATTACCCGTGGGCCGCATCCTTGAGCGCCGCCGGCGTCCCCCTGAAATCGCCGCGAGGGGATCGTGTCGTGATCGTCGGGGAGAACACGGCGTTCCCCGCGCTCGCGAAGGTGTTCGCCCAGACGCCCGTCCCGGTCTGGCGCGACTACCTCACGGTGCGTACGCTGCACGGATTCGCGGCGTACCTTCCCCGGAGAATCGACGACGCCGATTTCGCGATGTACGGGACCCAGCTCCAGGGGCGGACGAAGAAGCTGGATCGCGCGACGCGCGGAGCGCGCCTCCTCGACGGCCGGATGGGCGAAGCCCTGGGGAAGATCTACGTCGCGAAATTCTTCCCGCCCGAGGCGAAGGCCAAGGTTCAGATCCTGGTCCAGAATCTGCTCCAGGCCTACCGCGAGGATCTGACCTCCCTGGACTGGATGACCGCGGAGACCCGCCAGAAGGCGCTCGAGAAGCTGGGGCACTTCACAGTCAAGGTGGCGTACCCCGATCACTGGCGGGACTACGCGGCGCTCGAGATCAAGCGTGACGATCTCGTGGGAGACGTGAAGCGCTCGAACGTCTTCGAGTGGGATCGCCAGGTGAAGCGGATCGACGAGAAGGTGGATCGGACGGAATGGGGCATGACGCCGCCCACCGTGAATGCGTACTACAACCCGTCCGCGAACGAGATCGTCTTTCCCGCGGGAATCCTCCAGCCGCCGTACTTCGATCCCGCGGCGGATGACGCGGTCAACTACGGCGCGATCGGAAGCGTCATCGGACACGAGATCAGCCACGGATTCGACGATCAGGGGTCGAAATACGACGGGCTGGGCGTCATGCGGATGTGGTGGACCGAGGCCGACCGGAAGAGCTTCGACGAGCGCACCACGGCGCTCGCGCAGCAGTACGACACCTACGAGCCGCTACCGGGACTTCACGTGAACGGCCGGCTGACCCTGGGGGAGAACATCGCGGACCTGGCAGGGGTAACGATCGCGCGGAAGGCGTATCACCTCTCGCTCGCGGGGAAAGAACCTCCCGTTCTCGACGGATTCACCGGCGATCAACGGTTCTACCTGGCCTTCGCGCAGTCGTGGCGATCGAAGCACAAGGACGAGAACATGCGCCAGCGGGTGCTCTCGAATCCGCACAGCCCGCCGGCGTTCCGGGTGAACGGCGTCGTCCGCAACGACGACGGCTGGTACGCGGCGTTTCCCGAGATCAAGCCGACCGACGCCTACTACCTGCCGCCGGAGCGGCGCGTGCGTCTCTGGTGAGGCTAGTCGACCCGGCGTAGGCGCGGCTGGAAGTCCACGTTGTCCCGCACCCAGGCGAAGAACTTCTTCTGCATGTAGAAGGGACGGTTCGGCTCGAGCAGCTTGGGATCGTCCCACTCGGACATGACGACCGCGTCCTGGGTCCAGATCTTCACGCGCTTCCGTGGCACCTCGTCCCGCCAGCACTTGCCCGTGACCGCGTCCGTGTATAGGATCCGGAGCGTGATGTTGCGGGAGAGATTCTCCAGCGGCTTCAGCGTGATGTTGCGGAACTTGGCCGACCGGCTCTCGCCACCCAGGTCCGGCTTGCCGTCGGTGATCAGCACGATGCCGAGCGGTTTCAGGATGAGCTTCTTCGCGTCCACCATGTCGGCAACCTGCGTGAAGAAGGCGTTGTAGTCCGTGAAGGGATTCTGCTTCTTCTTCGGGAAGATGGTCACGAGCTGTGCCTCGATCTGCTCGATGTTCCGGTTCTGGAACGTCTGGATCGGATACAGCGTCTTCGCCTCGCCCTTGTTCACCCCCCCGATGGATCCTACGAACAGGGAATGGGGAATCTCCATCCCGCCGAATCCGTTCAGGTGGCCATAGATGTACCGGGCCAGGAAGTGGATCGAATTGTCGAATTCCTTGTCGTTCATGAAGGAGCCGCTGATGTCGACGCCGATGAAGAGAACGAGGCGTCCGGGTTCCGGGGCCGCGTGGCGCTCCGGACCCTTCGTGGCCCAGGGGACGTCGGCATGGAGCGGCGCGGGCAGGAGCAACGCCGCGGCGAGAAGCAAAAGAGAAGGGATGCGCATGGTCAGGCCGCCTTTCGGAGCCGAGATTCGGTCAGTTCCTTGGCCAGCGTTCGCGCGTCCTTGAAGTCCCGTACGCTCTGGAGCGGCAGATCGAGAAGGTGCCGGTTCGCCACGAGCAGCGTGACGAAGTTGAGCGCCGCCGCCACGACCTGCATCGGTGGAACCAGGAAGGCATCGAGCAGCTGCTCGCCTTCCGTGGCGACCCACTCGAATTCCTTCCGCAGACGCCCCGTGAAGCTCTCGGAAAAGAGGGTGGTCACCGGGGGAACGCCGTTGGCCGGGCGGCTTCCGACTCCCTGGCGCGAGATGATCGCCATGATCGTCGGCGTTCCCGAGTTGGCGAAGAGGAACCAGGAAAGGCTCCGGATCCCGAGCCACGTGGTGCCGGCGATCGCCAGCGTGCCCACGATGCCAAGCTCGAAGTTCCCCGAGGTGTGCTGCGCGAACCAGGGAACCAGGGCGTCGACGAATTCGCGATAGAGGAACACCACCTCGACGAACATGGCCACCAGCTCGACCACTCCGATCTTCACGATCGTGGGCCAGTCCTTCGAACGGACGGCCGCCGTGAACGTGGAGAGCACGGCGTAGCTTCCGAGCACGATGAAGAACATGAAGAGGAAGAGGGGGATCCGCACCGCCGCTTCCGTCATCTCCGTTCCCGCGAGATTGGAGAGCGTGTCGATGACGAGCGACGTCATCACGTACGTGAAGATCGTCGCCTCGAACACGCACCAGAAGAAGGTCATCCCCACGGCGATCCAGGGAACGCCCGGCTGCAGGGCGTTGGCGCTGACGTTCCGGATCAGGCGAAGCGGCAGGAGGACCAGCTCCTGGACGAGCGCCCAGACGCCCATGACCAGAATCTGGACCGCACCCATGAGCGAGATCACGAGCCGGAGCATGAAGCGCAGCGCGCCGCCCCAGAAGGTGAAGGTGGCCCGCGCCAGGTCCCACCACGTGACCAGAATCTGGTTCACGAACATGCGGCGCTTCGCGCGAACCACGATGGTCGGAACGCTGAGCACGGTGGTCCAGTACGCGAGGACGACGGCGCCGAGCGGCATGACGAGGAAGATCCGCTTCAGCATCATGAGCCAGACCGGGTCTCCCGCACCCCACACGAAGGCAAAGGCGTTGCTCCAGGGTTGCCATAGCGCGATGGTTTCGATCCAGAACTGCGCTTCTGGGCTCATTTGGATATCCTTTCCGATTAGGAGGTCCTGACGCCTGTTTATCGGCGGCTCCCGGCGCTCTCTTAACCTTCGCGCGCAGAAAAGGGGAACGGTGGCCGGAGAGCGCCTAAGCTCATGCGCGGACTTCTCCTCGGGCCGGCCCGGCTCCTCCCGCGAGGCTCGGTGAGGATCACCCCGATCGCGCTCACGAAAGGCGCTGATCGGGCCCGCGGAAGGTGCTAGAGTGAGCGGTCGAAGTGCGGGGTGGGTGAGGCGGGCCCGAACGTTCCCAGAACACTCCAAGTGATTCGCCCGGATGGTGCTTCCAGCACGAATCCTCACATTTGCGTTCGCTCTTCTGGCCGCGTTGCTCCTCGTGGCCGTGCCCGCGGCTCACGCCAGCACCCCTTCCTTCGAGTTCGTCTCTCCCGTCCCCGGCTCGACCCTGGTCCTTCCCGAGACGAACATCATCCTTCGTCCCGGAGGAATCGTGGACGCGTCGTCGATCTTCGGCGGGGCGCTCTTTCAGGTCAGCGGATCCAGCTCCGGCTCCCATGAGGGCCGGATCCGCCTCTCGGACGACGGGCAAACCCTGACGTTTCAGCCCGACCGGCCCTTCTCCTATGGAGAGGAAGTAACGTGCGTCGCCGGATCGGGTCTCTGGACCGACACGCGAGGGCTCGTTCTCCCCGGCCGGTTCACCTTCACGATCGCCGGTCCCGAGCATGAGAGCGTCCGCGATTTCGTGCCTCCTTTCGAGGACGGAGCGGACGCACCCTCCACGTTCTCGGGAGGCTCACTCCCGCCGCGGGCGGGGGCGCTGGCGGAATCCTTGCCCGCCGATTTCCCCAACATCCGGGCCTCCGTGTATGGGACGCCCGCTCCCGGACGTCTCTTCGTCACCGACCTCCACTTCAACGTCGCTGGAATTCGCTTTCCCTCCTATCTCATGATTCTCGAGAACAACGGGAATCCCTATTTCTACCGGCAGCTCTCGTGGACCGCTCTCGATTTCAAGATGCAGCCGAACGGGAAGCTGACGTATTTCGACGGGGACGCTCGGGCATTCTATGAGCTGAACGCCCACTACGATGTGGTGGACAGCTTCCGCTGCGGGAACGGCTACACGACCGACAGCCACGATCTCGTTCTCCTCCCCAACGGCCACGCGCTCCTCATGGCGTACGACACGCAGATCATCGACATGAGCCTGATCGCCCCCGGTGGGAGGTTCGGCGCCCGCGTGATCGGCCTCATCATCCAGGAGCTGGACCAGCAGAAGAATGTCGTGTTCCAGTGGCGCAGCTGGGATCACTTCGAGATCACGGACATATGGGATCAGACCCTCCTCGCCCGCTCGGTCGTCGATTACGCGCACGGCAACTCGATCGCCGCCGATCCCCAGGGCAATCTCATCATCTCCTCGCGCCACATGAGCGAGGTGACGAAGATCAGCCGGAGCACGGGAGAAATCTTATGGAGGATGGGAGGGAGGAAGAACCAGTTCACGTTCGTCAATGATCCGATTCCGGTCTCCTATCAGCACGATGCCAAGCTGCTGCCGAACGGACATCTGACCCTATTCGACAACGGGAACTATCATGTGCCGCAATTCTCCAGGGCGGTGGAATACGCGATCGACGAGACGGAGCGGACCGCGACTTTGGTATGGCAGTACCGGCTCCAGCCGGACGTGTTCGGACGCCTGGTCGGCTCGGTCCAGCGGCTTCCCAACGGCAACACGCTGATCTGCTGGGGAGCAACGAGCCCCTCGGCCACCGAGGTCGCGCCCGACGGGTCCATCGTCTGGGACCTGCGGTTCGACGAGAACGTCACGACCTATCGCGCGTTCCGGTTCGAGTGGCCGCCGGTGAGGCCCGCCACGATCGCGTTGAATCCCACCACGTTGACCCTGAGCGCGCGGGCCACCCTTCTGGCCGCGGAGATCAGGCCGGCGGACTCGACCTTCGTCGCGGCCGACGTTGATCCCTACAGCGCGCGGCTCAACGGGACGGTCCCCCCGGACTCCTCGAGCGTGAAATGGGGCTACGCGCCGGGGGATTCTCTGAAGCTCAATCCCACGGACGTGACCGTGAGATTCCCTCGGGCCCCGTTGGATCCGTATCTCGTCGTCGGCCTCGACAAGCTCGTGGTCACCGGATCGCTGAACACAGGGGAGCTGTTCCGGGGCATCGGAGAGATCCGTGTGTATCCTCCCCTCAGGGTGAGACCGGCTCCGTCGGGCTCGCTCCGGCTCGAATCGACGCCGGGAGTCCTGCCGGTCTCGCTCGCCGCGCCCGCCCGGGCGCGCACCCTGGCCGCGTACGACGTGCAGGGGCGGCTGGTGAAGCGCTGGCAGATCTCGCCTCAAAGCGCGGGCCGCGCCACCTGGGACGGCCGTGCATCGAGCGGACGCGCGGTCGGCTCCGGTGTGTACCTGATCCGTGTGGAAGACGGAGTTCCCGGTCCCGCGCTGAAAGTCGTGATCGTCCGCTAGTCTCCTCGTCTCCCTCGCTCCGCCGCTCGTCGCCACTCTCTTCGCTCGCGATGCGCCCTGCAACGAATCGCGGGGTGCGTGCAATTCGCAAGTTCGCAGTAGCCGCAACGACCCCATGGTCATCGCGCCGTTCCTCTCCGTGGCCTCTTCCTTGCTCAATTCCTGATCGGGAAGCCAAACCGCCCCTCGAATGCGTGGGGCGCCATGCTCCCTAAGGAGAGCACCATGAAACGCTCGATGGCTCGGTTGCTGGCCTCCAGATTGTGCGTCGTGCTTTGCGCCGTGGTCGGCTCGATGGCTCTTTCCAGCCTGGCCTATGCGAACAGCGCCCCAGTTCTGAATCCGATCGCGGATCAGGCGGTGGAGCGCGGTGGTGAGATGTCGGTCGAGATCGACGCCTCGGATCCGGATGGCGATGCCGTTTCCATCACGCCGTCCGGCCTGCCGGCGTACGGATATTTCGAGGACATGGGCGGAGGAATCGCCTACCTCACCGTGATTCCTCCGGTGGATGAGCCGCCCAGCCTCTTTCAGGTGACCATGACGGCCTCGGATGGCCAGCTCTCCTCATCCCAGACCTTCACGCTCAAGGTGTATCCGGCCGGGAACCCGAACGCGCCGGCGATGGCGTCGGTCGCGAACACGACGGTCGCGGAAGGGCAGACCTCGAGCGTCAGCGTGTCGGCCGCCGACGCGGATCAGAATGTGGTCATGCTCAGCGCCTCGCTGCCGGCGTTCGCTTCGCTGACGCAGACGGGGAGTGGCCCCGGCTCGGCTTCCGGGAGCGTGGACCTCAGTCCCGGCTATTGCGCTTCGGGAAGCTACGCCGCCAGCGTCACCGCTTCGGACGGGGCCTGGACGGACACGAAGACCTTCACCGTCTATGTGACGGATGTGAATCGCGCGCCCGCGTGGCCGGGCGGCGGATACGTGATGGCACTGAGCGAGGGATCCTCGGCCAATCTGAACGTGAGCGCCTCCGATCCCGATCAGGCGTGCGGATCGGCGGCTCCGTCGCTGGTCCTCGTGAGCGCGCCGTCGGCGCTCACCGTCTCGCTGACCAATCAGGGCGGCGGCTCGGGCCAGCTCCACGTCGCGGGCGGTTATGACGCGGCGGGAACCTATCAGGTAACGCTGCGGGCGGTCGACGCGACGAACGCGTCCTTGACCGCGGACGTTTCGGTGCAGGTGACGGTCGCGAACACGAACCGCGCGCCGATGGCTTCGGCGGGCGGGCCCTACACGGGAGTGATGGGCACGGACGTGAGCATGAGCGGAAGCGGATCGTCGGATCCCGATGGGGACGCGCTCTCCTATGCGTGGGCCTACGGTGACGGCTACACCGGCACCGGCGCGACGACGAGCCACGCCTACGCGGCGGGCGGCACGTACAACGTGTGCCTCACCGTGACGGACAACGGCACGCCCGCCATGAGCCACACCTCGTGCACGACGGCGATGGTGCAGCGCCTGAACCGCGCTCCGGTCGCGTCGGCGGGTGGACCCTATACGGGCATGGCCGGCGCCGTCCTCAGCATGAGCAGCGCGGGCTCTTCGGATCCTGACGGCGACCTGTTCACGTGCGCGTGGACGTTCGGCGACGGCGGAACGGGCGCCGGACCTACGCCCGGCCATACCTACGCGGCCGCGGGCACCTACACCGTGAGCGTCACGGTGACGGATGCCGGCGCGCCGAGCATGAGCAATACGGACTCGACCACCGCGACGATCGCGGACATCCGCCCCACCACGTTCCCAGCCCAGGTGACGTGCACCAAGTCCAAGGTGAATCTGAACGCGAACGGACAGCACCACATCTTCAAGATCGAGCCGATGACCGGGAGCTTCGCCGTGCGGGACGTGAACCTGACCTCGGTCGTCATGAAGAACGGCGCGCTCCAGGCGTCCGCCGCCTTCTGCTGCCTCGTGCGGGACAACGAGAAACACAAGGGCCCGGCCCCGATGGTGGTCATGGCCTACTACACCAACGCTTCTCTCGTCACGCTCTTCGACTCCGCCCCGTTGGGAAGGAGCATGGTCACGGTGACCCTCGAGGGCACGCTCTCGACCGGCGGCAAGCTCGTCGGTGACGTCACGCTGCTGATCAAGAAGGAGCCGGACGGCCAGCAGGGCGTCTCGGTGTCGCCGAACCCCTTCAATCCTCAGGCGACGATGAGTCTCTATATGCCGGAGCGCGGCACCGCCCGGGTGAGGCTCTACGATGCGAGCGGCCGTCTCGTCCGGACGCTGATGGACGATTCGGATGCCGCCGCGGGCTACCACTACCTGACCCTCGACGGCCGCACTCAGAGCGGCGCGAAGATGGCGTCGGGTGTGTATTACTACCGTGTCGAAACGAGCGCCGGGATGACGAGAGGGCAAGTCACGCTCATGAAGTAAGCGGCGCGGCCAGAAAGACTGCAATCGGGGCCCCGGCGGCGACGCCGGGGCCTCTTCGTTTCCGCCCCTCACCGGCGGAATCAACGCCTGGGCCGAGAATGTGGATCCCACCATCCCGAGGTATTGATCGAACACGCGAGCATGGTGACGCTCCTACCCTTCCGCGATTTGAGCTAAGATCGCGCGGTATGGGGAGACTGGGCACAGGGTGGGGATGGGCCGTGGCGGGGCTGGTCCTGCTTCTGAATCTTCTTCCCGCGCCCGGCGCAGCCGGCGCGGAGAAGCGCGTCATCACCCGGGCCGCCGATCTCCCCCGCCTCAACTTCCGCGGCCGGAAGAACGCCGACTACTTGACGGTCTCGCCCGATGACTTCGCGCCCCTCGCGGCCGCGGTGCGCGAGCACATCGAGGGCATCTTCCGGGACTACTACATCGCCGACTGGGCGACCCTCAAGGACCTCCACACCATCCTCGCGCATCTGGATCTTCTGGAGGGAAACGATCCGGGAGTCCTGGAGCACGTGGGCGTCGCGCGGCGTCTCGAGAGGAAGACCGACGAGAAATACCTCGGAGTCACCTTCTACGGGGAAGTCATCGCGAAGTCACGGAAGGACGCGGGATCCGGGTCCGGCGACACGTTCCTAGAAGTATTCCGATACAACTTGAGGGATGCCCTGGCCGCGATGCCCTGGGACGACGTCCGCCAGGCTATCGTCAAGGATCGGGCGCTCCTCGATCTGTCGGACGAGCATCACATCCCTCCCTGGATCCGGACGCAAGGCGAGCAGCCCCAGGACGGCGGCGCGATCTCGCTCGACTACGCCAATGAGCTCATCTTCGACCGGGTGCTCCTGCGCCTGATCGTGCCCCTGAAGGGCGAATTCATGCAGGCGTTCGACCGTCTGGCCGCGGCGCACCGGACGGAGGATCCGAGGGCGGCGCTCCCGGTGAACATCTGGAGATCGCGATCGGTCACCCTGTCCGAGGGGGAGAAGCTCTCTCCGGTCGTCCTCGCGATCTGGGACTCGGGCGTCGACACCTCGGTCTTTCCCGATCGCCTCTTCGTGAACCGGCGAGAGAAGGCGAACGGCAAGGACAACGACGGAAACGGCTTTGTGAGCGATGTGAATGGAATCGGATTCCGATTCGACGGCGCGAAAACCCCCGAGCTCTATTTCCCGATCGACCAGGACGACCGGCAGCTGCTTCAGGCGCAGCGTGCGCGGGCGCGCGGAGCCTCCGATTTCTACTCCGGCGCGGACACCCCCGAGGCGCGCGCCTACAGGCGGGGGGTCGAGCAGGGCGCGGACTCGTTGTATTCGGACGAGGCCGGCTCGCGACTCCGGAGCCATACGCACGGCACGGAGGTGGCCGACATCGCGCTCGCGGGAAATCCCGCCGCGCGGCTCCTGGTCGTTCGGCAGAGCTTCCGCGATGAGGACGGCAGCGCCTCGGTCCAGAGCATCCAGTGGTGGCGCCAGTTCGCGCTCAACGCGCTCGCGATCGTCCAGTACTGCAAGGCCCATCGCGTGCGCGTCGTGAACATGAGCTGGACCCTTTCCATGCCTCAATGGGGAGGTCTGGGAATCCAGGCCGACGAGGCGGACCGGTGGGCGCGCGAGTGCTTCACGGTCGTCAAGCGCGGGCTGGCCACGGCCATGCAGGCCGCGCCGGAGATTCTCTTCGTCGCCGCCGCGGGGAATACGAACCAGAACGCCGCGTTCGCCGAAGCCATTCCGCCCTCGCTCGTGCTACCGAATCTCATCACCGTGGGCGCCGTGGACCAGTCGGGACATGCCACTGATTTCACCAGTTTCGGCAAGACGGTGACGCTCTACGCCAACGGCAAATCGCTCGAGGCCCGCATCCCCGGAGGCGATCTCATGACCGTCTCGGGCACGTCGCTGGCCGCGCCCCAGGTGACCAATCTCGCGGCGAAGCTCTTCGCCATCGACCCCTCGCTCAAGGTCTCCGAGGTGATCGAGCTGATCCGCCAGGGCGCGAGCACGAGCCCCGATGGAACCATCACGCTCATCAATCCCAAGCGCTCGGTCGTCCTGCTTGCGATCCGGAACGACAAGAAGGGACGGATGTGACCGTCCGAATGAGAGGGATCATGTTCTCGCGACTTCGTGTTCCTGTGCTCGCAGCGGTTCTGGCCATGGCACTCCCTTCGATGCTCGCCGCGGAGGACCCGATCCCGCCGGCGAAACCGTTCGCCCCCGAGGTCTACAGCGCCCGGCGCGCGAAGCTCATGAAAGCGCTGGGTGGCGGGATCGCGGTGCTCTACGCCCGAGGCGAAGAGGACGCGGACGGCTACCGGCAGGACAGCGATTTCTATTACCTCACGGGGCTGGACGAGCCGGGTGCCGTGCTGGTGCTTGCGCCGGAGGAGCGTCTCTACAAGGAACGGCTCTTCCTCAAGCCACGGAATCCCGACGACGAGCGCTGGACCGGGGTGCGTCCGGACATCGGCGACTCCCTGCGCCACGCGACCGGGATCGACCGGATCTCGCGCGTTGGCTCCCTGGGCGGCGCGATGATGAGTCTTCTCCAGACCTCGACGACCCTCCAGATGATCAACGACCCGGGCGGGCCGGACGCTCCCACGACGCCCGAGATGGAGCTCTATGGAAAACTCTCCTCCCGGCTGCCCGGCGTGAGCATCAAGAACCGGACCGATCTCCTGCCGGCAATGCGCTCCGTGAAGGAGCCCCGCGAGCTGGACTCCATGGAGCGGGCCATCGCCGCCACGGTGGCCGCGCAACACGCCGCCGCGCGCGCGATCCATCCGGGAGTCGAGGAGAACTGGGTTGCGGGGCTGATCGACCTCGAGTTCAAGCGCGGGGGAGCGGTGCGGCCCGGCTTTCCGCCGATCGTGGGGTCCGGCGCGAACAGCACCATCCTGCATTATCCGGAGCACAGCCGGACGATTGCGCCGGGGTCCCTGGTCGTGGTGGACATCGGCTCCGACTACGGCCACTACTCGGCGGACATCACACGCACCTATCCGGCCGATGGACACTTCACGCCCGAGCAGCGGAAGGTCTACGAAGTGGTGCTTCGCGCGCAGCAGGAATGCATGGAGATGATCCGGCCCGGCGTCTACTACGAGGACCTTCACAAGAAGGCCGAGGACGTGATCCGCGCGGCCGGATACCGCGACTACTTCATCCATGGCCTGGGGCATTTCGTGGGGCTGGACGTCCATGACGCGGGCCTCTACAAGAAACCGCTGCAGGCCGGAATGGTCATCACGGTCGAGCCCGGCATCTACATTCCCGAGAAGTCCCTGGGCATCCGCATCGAGGACCAGGTGCTGGTGACGCCGAAGGGCTATCGTCACCTGACGCAGGCACTCCCGCGCGATCCCGACGCCGTCGAGAGGATGATGCGCGGGGAGTAGACTGTAACGTGGCTGCCAGGAAGGACCCAGTGGGATGAGCCTCCATCCTCAATTCCAGCGAACCCTCCTCGTCGTTCTGGTATTCCTTCCCGCGCTTTCGCAGACCTGCCGTGCTCAGAGCGGCGAGATTTCAGGGAGGATTACCGACGAGAACGGACGAGGCTTCCCGTACGCCAGCGTGATCCTCCTGGGTACCCAACGTGGCGCCCGTGCGGATGCAAGCGGCGCGTACTCAATCCGGGATGTGCCGGTCGGCTATTACACGCTCACGACCCGGGTGATCGGCTATGTCTCGAGCAAGCAGGACAGCGTTCTGGTCGCCGACGGGCGAACGACGGTTGTGAATTTCTCGATGGCCATACGGTTCGACCCTCCACCGATCCAAGCCCCCGTACGTGGATCGGCCCCACCGCAGACTCCACCACCTCCCCCTGCCGACCCGGTCCCCGGTCCGTTCGGAGAGGGTCCCGGAAGCACAGGGAAATTCTCGCTTGGGGTGAACCTGGGACTCGATTACCCGGAGCACCAGGGTATGGGCGGTGTCTGGCACGTTGCCGCTGGAGTGCCCGTGAACCGGTCACTCTCGATTGGACTCGAGCTGGGCACGGCCTTCCACGCCGCAGAGAAAGGACGGACGGTTTGGGTGAACGCCATTCCGCGCACGTCCAGCATGCATGCGGTCTCGACACTCGGGATCCTCTTTCGTAGGTCGTTTGGGAGCGGACCCCTGCGCCCCCACGTCACGGCAGGAGTCGACTGGTATACGGAATGGGATGATCTGGACGCAACGGCTACTCAATCAGCCTGCACCGCATGGTGGTCTGGCGTGGGCTTTCAGGGGGGATTGGGTTCCACGCTTCGACTCGGCTCCCATTGGGACCTGCTAGGCGAGGCCGTCTATCACCTCGAAACGAAGTCCACCTCCGATGCGAATTTTCTCATGCTTCGGTCAGGCATCCACTTCTTCTGGCGAAAAAGAGCTCCGGACCACCTGAACTGACGGTGGGCGCGGAACATCCGTTTACCAACACGTAGGAATCGATTGCGACCCTGGGTGCCGTTCCGTTGTTGTGCCAGGCCCCTGCATCTCGAGGAGCGTTGCCATGTATCGAATTGGAATCCGTGTTGCCCTTCTGCTCTCGGCGACCCTGTCCGTCGGGGTGGTTGCCGCCTCCGACGACTCCCATTTCAAGGTTTCTCATCGAATTCTCCTTGGCGGCGAGGGAGGCTGGGACGCCCTCACCGTGGACGGAGCCACGCATCGGCTTTTTGTCACGCACGGGACGCGCGTCCAGGTGGTGGACACGCAAACGGACAAGGTCCTGGGCGAGATTCCCGAGACGCCGGGCGTCCACGGCGTCGCCCTCGCGCGTGACCTGGGACGTGGCTTCACGAGCAACGGCCGCGACTCCTCGGTCACGATGTTCGATCTGAAGACGCTGGCGGTGCTCGGGAAGGTCAAGCTCGACGCCCGCAATCCGGACGCCATCGAATACGATCCCGGCTCGAAACGGGTCTTCGTCTTCAACGGCGGCAGCGCGAGCGCGACGGCGATTGACGCGCAGAAGGGCATCGTCGTAGGGAACGTGCCCCTCAACGGGAGACCCGAATTCGCGGCCGCCGATGGCGCGGGCAAGGTGTATGTGAATCTCGAGGACTCGAGCGCCGTGGTGGCGTTCGACGCACGCACGCTGCGCATCCTTCACCGGTGGCCCCTCGCTCCCGGCGAGGAGCCGAGCGGATTGGCCATGGATCGGGAGCACCAGCGGCTCTTCGCCGGATGCGCCAATGAGAAACTGGTCGTGCTCGATGCCGGCGACGGGCACGTGGTGACCGTTCTCCCCATCGGCAAGAACGTGGATGGGGTGGCGTTCGACCCCAAGAGGCAGCTCGTGTTCAGCTCGAACGGGGAAGGCACCCTGACCGTCATCCACGAGGACGCGCCCGACAAGTATTCGGTCCTCGAAACGATCCCGACCCAGAAGGGGGGCCGCACGCTGGCTCTCGATGAGGAGACCGGGTCGGTCTACGTGCCGACGGCCGAGTTCGGGCCGCCACCCGCACCGACCGCCGACCATCCTCACCCGCGCGGGAGCGTCCTTCCAGGCACGTTCGTGGTGCTGGTCGCCAGAAGGTAGGTCGCGAAAGAGGCGGCGAAAGGGGACAAGGTCTACGTGGGTCCCCCGTAGATCACCGTACGCAAATTCCGCACTGGCATCGAGTTGCCCGTTCACCCCAACTGCGCCGTAACTATTGGGCCGATCTAGTCGTATTCTCAGCGTGATCCCCCCGAAAAACCCATATCCACAGCGGAAGTCTCTGCGGAGGCCGTAGCGTCATGAAACTCAAGCGGAAGCACCTTTGGATCGGACTTGCCGGTCTCGTGGTCATCGCCGCCGTGACCGGGGCCGCGATGCGCGGGCATGGCGGCAAGGCCGCGGAAGTCCAGACCGCCAAGGTCGAGCGGAAGAAGATCGTACAGAAAGTCAGCGCCACCGGGAAGATTCAGCCCAAGACCCAGGTCGAGATCAGCGCGGACGTGAGCGCCAAGATCTTGAAACTCCCGGTCGTGGAAGGGCAGACGGTCAAGAAGGGGCAGTTCCTGGTCGGGCTGGACCGCGAGCGTTACCTGGCCGCGGTGGAGAGCGCCGAGGCGAGCGTGAGCTCGGCCGAAGCCAACGCCGCGCTCGTGCGCGAGAACATGTCGCGCACGGAAAACGAGTTCAAGCGCTCCAAGCAGCTCCTCGCCGGCGGGCTGGAGTCCCAGGCTTCCTTCGAGGCGAAGCAGGCCGAGTACCAGGTGGAGGTGGCCCGTCACAAATCCGCCAACGACCAGGTCCAGCAGGCCAAGGCGGCGCTGAAGCAGGCGCGTGACGATCTCTCCAAGACCACGATCTACGCTCCCATGTCCGGCACGATCAGCGCGCTGAACAAGGAGCAGGGCGAGATCGCGCTGGGGTCCCAGTTCCAGAAGGACGTCATTCTCATCGTCGCCGACCTGGCGGTCATGGAAGCCCAGGTCAACGTGGACGAGAACGATGTCATGTCGGTGGCCGTGGGGCAGCCCGCGGAGATCGAGGTGGACGCGCTGCCCGGGAAGAGCCTGAAGGGGGTCGTGTCCGAGATCGCGAGCAGCGCCCGTTCGGCGGGCGCGGGCACCACGGACCAGAAGACGGAATTCGAGATCAAGGTCACGATCGTGGATCCCCCCAGGACGCTGCGTCCCGGGATGACCGCGAGCGCCGACATCGTCACCCACACCAACGACCGCGCCCTGAGCGTGCCGCTCCAGAGCGTCGCCGTCCGCACCGTGGACCAGCTCAGCGTGAAGGGGAAGAAGCGCAAGGTCGCGGAGGCCGCCGAGACGGGATACAAGGCGGACAAGGACGGCTTCGTGGAGATCGTGTTCTGCATCGAGCAGGGAAAGGCCGTCGCGAAGCAGGTCAAGACCGGGATTCAGAGCGATGACCTGATCGAGATCGTGGAGGGCCTGAAGGAAGGGGACGAGATCGTCACCGGCAGCTACCGGGCGATCTCGAAGGACCTCGAGAACGGCGCGGTCGTCACGATCGACAACACCAAGAAGCCGATGACCAAAGAGGGCGGACCGCCTCAGGGCTAACGGCCATGAAGCAAGTGCTCGACTTCCGGGAATCCCTCAAGATCGCCCTGCGCGCCATCCGCGCCAACAAGGCGCGCGGCGCGCTGACGACCCTCGGCATCATCATCGGCATCGTCGCCGTCGTGGTCACCATGACCGCGGCCAACGGATTGCAGAACAAGTTCCGCGAGAGCTTCTCCGCGGTGGGCACCGACGTGATCTACGTCTCGCGGATGCCCTGGGTGGTGATGAACGACTTCTTCTCCTTCCGCAACCGTCCCAACATCGACCTTCGCGAAGCGCGCCTCCTGGAGGAGAAGCTCCGGGGGAGGGCGATCGTCAATCCGTCCATGGCGGGGAATCAGGACGTGAAGTACCGCGTGGAGACCATGGAAGGGGTGACCGTCATCGGCACCACCGAGAAGGGAGTCCTGCTCGGCAGCGCCTTGCCCGAGACCGGCCGCTTCCTCATGCCCTACGACGTCAACTACAAGAAGGACGTCTGCGTGATCGGCGCCGACGTGAAGAAGGGGCTGTTCGGGACGTCGAATCCGCTGAACAAGGAGGTCCGGATCGCGCGCGGCACGTACCGTGTGATCGGCGTCATGGAGAGTCAGGGCGGAAGCTTTCTCGGAGGTCCGAACTTCGACCGTCAGATCTTCATTCCGATCACGACCTACGTCCGCGACTTCGGCGGCGCCCGCGGACAGCAGGAAGTGAACGTGGCGGTCAAGGCGCCGACGCAGGAATCGGTGAAGAACCTCGAGTACGAGGTCATCGGCGAGATGCGCAAGATCCGGAGGCTCCGGCCCACGGAGCAGGACAATTTCTCGATCAACAAGCTGGACACGCTGGTGGGCGCTTTCAACAGCACCATGGGGATCGTGATCCTGGTGGGCCTCATCGTGACCAGTATCTCGCTCTTCGTCGGCGCGGTTGGGGTGATGAACATCATGTTCGTGTCCGTGACGGAGCGCACCCGCGAGATCGGGGTCCGGAAGGCGATCGGCGCGACCCAGCGGAGCATCCTGCTGCAGTTCCTCTTCGAATCCTCGGTGATCTGCCTGCTCGGGGGGACCATCGGCATCCTGTTCGCCGCGATTCTGACGGCCGTTCTCAACGCGGCCGTGATGCCCGCGAGCCTCTCCATTCCCATCCTGCTGGTCGCCGTGGCGGTGTCGATCGCGGTCGGAGTGCTGGCGGGGATCGTGCCGGCCTTCCGCGCCGCGCGTCTCGACCCCATCGATTCCCTGCGCTATGAGTGAGCCCAGGGTCGAAGGTCCGGCGCCTATGACGCGGCGGAGGTCCGGGCAGATGCGCCCCCTCGATACGCTCTTCATGTCCACCGGAGCCATCCTCAGCAACAAGCTCCGGTCCATCCTGACCTTGGTGGGCGTCGTCGCGGGCGTGGCCTCCATCATCGCGGTCATGACCGCCATCGCGATCGTCCAGGGAACCCTGGAGCGCGAGATGAGCGTTCTGGGCGCCCAGGTGTTCCAGGTGCAGAAATGGCCCGCGGGCGGGTTCCAATCGGCCGCGCAGCGGCGGAAGGCCATGCGGCGTCCGCCCCTCACCCTGGCGAACGCGAAGGCGATCCGGGAGCACGTGGGGTCTGTCGACCTGGTCGGCTCCGAGATCTGGGACTTCGGGTTCAAGGCGCAGTACAAGGGCGAGTCCACGAACCCGAACCTCTCCATCTGCGGCGGCACTCCGGAATATCCGCCGAACAACACGCACTACGTGGGGCTGGGACGGAACCTCTCCGAGATGGACGTGAAGACGGCGCGCAAGGTCGCGGTCATCGGGCACGCGATCGCGAAGAAGCTCTATCCCTTCACCGATCCCATCGGAAAGGACATCCGCGTGGATGGCCGGAAGTACGAGGTGATCGGTGTCTTCGACGAGAAGAAGTCCGCCTTCGGAGGAGCCTTCGACAACTACGTGTTGATCCCCGTCTCCACCTTCATCAACACCTATGGCCTGGTGGGGCGCGACGGATTCCCGAGATCGGTGAACATCACCGTGCGTGCCAAGACCCCCGAGCTGATTCAGGACGCCATCGAGGAGACGCGCCAGGTGCTGCGCCGCGACCGCGGCGTGAAGCCCGGGGAAGAGGACAATTTCGAGTTCTTCAACAGCCAGAGCCTCATCACCCAGTTCAACAAGATGAGCGTGGGGGTGAAGATTGCCGCGTTCGTGATCGGGATCATCGCGCTCGTCGTGGCGGGGATCGGAATCATGAACATCATGCTGGTTGCGGTGACGGAGCGGACCCGCGAGATCGGAATCCGGAAGGCGCTGGGTGCCCGGCGCGCGAGCATCCTGGGGCAGTTCCTCCTGGAAGCGGTCATTCTCTGCAACATCGGCGGGCTGGTCGGTGTCGTCGTGGGATTCGGATTGGGAAATCTGGTAACCGTCTTCACCCACTTCCAGGCGAGCGTGCCCATGGAATGGGCCGTGATCGGGCTTCTCTTCTGCTCCGCCGTGGGGATCTCGTTCGGCCTCCTGCCCGCCATCCGCGCTTCCAGGCTTCACCCCATCGACGCGCTGAGGTACGAGTAGCCCGCTCCCTCGTTTGACGCCCGCGTCGCCTCCGTGATACACTTAACTCCCATTTTTCGCCGCGACGTACCCGTCGGATCCATCGTGCATGCGCGGTCGCAAGCCAACTCGTACGACACAGGAGGCTTCATGAACGGCGCTCGAACGATTTTCCGGATCCCGAATCTGATCCTCGCGCTCTCCGTGGTTACGACCCTCGGGCTGATCGCCCTTGCCGGTTGCAGCGACAGCAACAACCCGGCGAATCCCGGAGGCGGCGGAGCGAGCACCTCCAGCTTCACCGGGATCTTCTCGAGCCCCGCCCAAAGCGGAAAGTTGAGCGTCACCATCAACACGACGAGCCTGGCGGGCCGGGGCATCATCAAGCGGGCCGGCAGAGGGATCGTCACGTGCAGCGGCACGGCCGACTTCGGCGCCTCGACCATCAATATTGCCGGCACCTACGATACGAGCATCGATGGGTTCACGCTGACCGGAGGCGGCTACACGTTTGACGGGACCTATCAGATCGCACAGGGGAAGCCGACGCTCCAGGGCTTCTGGGACGGCCCCGGCGGCGCCGGCGGCGACTTCACCTGCTACATCGGGAACAACACCACCGTCACCGTCTACTGCGGCAGGTACCACTCCAACGCGGCCGATGGGGACTCGATGGGGAACTGGACCTTCGGGGTCGTGGATACCTTGCTGGCGGGGTACGCCTTCGGCGATTCGTCGAACGCGAACAGCGGGATCTTCTTCGAGGGCAAGGTATCGGCCACCGGAAATCCCCGCATCATCAACATCAACTACAGCCCCAGCCAGTACACGCTGGTGGCGCCTGGAACGATCGATACGACCGGAGTCGACGCGGTGAACGGGGCGTTCACGCTCACTCCCACCGTCGGGAGCGGAGTCAGCGGCACCTATATGGGATCGCTCTGTCCCTAGACGCACCGCGGGAGAGCGGCGCACACCATGGTGAAGACGAAGAGGGCCCGATCGGTTCGGTCGCGGCCCTCTCGCCTTTCTCCCGCCGCGTCCTCCCCGGCCCGGCGCATTCTCTGGCTCCTTCCGGTGGGGATCGCGCTCGTGACCGCCCTGGCCTTCCTGCCCACCACCCGGTACGAGTTCACGGACTGGGACGACACGGGCTACGTCACCGAGAATTCGATGATCCGCGACTCGTCGCCCTCCGGTATCGGCGCTCTCTTCAAGACGTTCGTCGAAGGCAATTACCATCCCCTCACGATGGTCTCCCTTGCCGTGGACTACCGGCTCTGGAAGCTGAACCCCAAGGGCTACCACCTCACGAACGTCGTGCTGCACGTGCTCGCGACGACCGCCGTATTCGCGTTCGTCCTGCTCCTCACCGGGTCGGCGGAGCTCTCCGCGATCACGTCCCTCTTCTTTGGAATTCATCCGCTCCACGTCGAATCGGTCGCCTGGGTCTCCGGAAGAAAGGACTGCCTGTATGCGCTGTTCTACATGCTCTCCTGCATCGCCTATCTGCTCTGGCTAAGGAAGCGCGGCCCGGGGCCTCTTCTCTACGCGGCCATGCTGCTCTGCTTCGTGCTCTCCGTTCTCTCCAAGGGAATGGCGGTCACGCTTCCGGTGGCGCTCCTCGCCATGGATCTGTACCTGAAGCGCGGGTGGAGTCCGAAGCTTCTGCTGGAGAAGGCGCCCCTGTTTCTGATCGCGATCCTCTTTGGCTATCTCTCCATCGTGGCGCAGACGCGGCAGGGCGCCATTCAGGATCTGGCCTCGTATCCCTTTCACGAGCGGATTCTCTTCGCCTGTTACGGGATCGCGGCGTACCTGGTCCGCGCCGTAGCACCGGTCGGGCTCTCGGCCTTCTATCCCTATCCTCTGAGGACTGGGGGAGGATTGCCGATGATCTACTCCCTGGCCCCCCTCGGGGTGCTCGTTCTGGGCGCGGGAATCGCCTGGCTGGCGAGGAAGGACCGGGTGGTGCTCTTCGGAGCGCTCTTCTTCCTCATCCATGTTGCCCTCGTCCTTCAGCTCTTCCCGGTGGGGAGTGCCGTGATCGCGGATCGCTACACCTATCTCTCCTTCGTGGGCGTGGGGCTCATCCTCGCTGGCGCATGCCGGCTGCTCGCCAGGGCGCTCCCGGCTCGGCTCGGGAGGACCGCGCTCCGGGCCGTGCTCGTGGCGGCGTTCAGTCTCGCCTTCTTCGCCACGCGCGCCCGCTCCGAGATCTGGAGGAACAACATCACCCTGTGGACGGACGTGCTGAGCCACTATCCGACCCTTCCGCTGGGCTACACCAAACGCGCGCGGACCTACATGCAGCAGGGAGACAATGAACGCGCGCGCGCGGACGTCGAGAAGGCGGTCGCGCTGACTCCCAACGATGATCGGGCGCTGACCATGCGGGGTACCCTTCGGTTCCTTCAGGGGGACAATGCCGGTGCCCTGGCGGATCTCCGGAAGAGTGTGGCCATCAAATCGGACGAACCGGTGGCGTGGAACAGCCTCGGCGCGGTGCATCTCACCCTCGGAGTTCGCGACAGCGCTCAGGCGGACTTCACGCGCGCGATCGAGGGGAATCCTTCCTTCGCGGAGGCCTACCTGAACCGGGCGCTCGCGCGCGCGGCGTCACCCGCGAAGGCCCTGCCGGACTTCGACGCGGCGATCCGGTTCCGGCCCGGTAACGCGAGGGCGTACGTCTGGAGGAGCGAGACCCGGATACGGTTGGGAGATGCGGCGGGCGCGCTCCAAGACGCGCGACAGGCTCAGGCGCTGGGGTATCCGGTGGACCCTACGTACCTCGAGATCCTGACGCGACGAGCCGTGGGAGCGCCCTGAGCCACGACCCGGGAGCGCGCTGAGGGAACTACTTCGAAGAGGTTGCGGTCTTCTTGGGCGTGGCGGTGCCGGAAGCCGTGCGCTTCGATTTCTTGGCCCCGGTCCTGCGCTTTGAGACGTTCGAAACCTTCGCGGCGGTGGGCGCCGCGGTGGTCGTGCGCTGCACGGCCGGCCGCGGCGCGTCGGGGTCCAGAGCCGACGTGCGGCCGCTCGCTCGCGCGAAGGCTCCCAGATCCAGCGCTCCCCCTACCGCCCGTGCCTTCGATTTCGCTCCCTCCACGTATTCCTCCCTCGGCATGAGATCGAATCCCGTGGCGGACACGCCGGGCGGGATCCCGCGGCCCAGGATCGCGTCCGGGGAGTCCGGGGTGAGATGGAAATCGTATCGGCCCGGATCCGCGAACCGAGGGGCGTTCCGGAGAGAGCCCTCGATGTAATTGCTCGCGGCGCTCACGTCTCCCCCATCCCAGGGTGTGCCCGGCCCGTAGAAGATGTTGTTCACGATCCGCACCTTCGCCGGACGGCGGCAGTGGATGAACGCGCCGTCCGGACGCCCGTCGTTCACGAACGTGTTGTTGATGATGTAGATTTCTCCCAGATCGTTCTTGTCGCTCTCGGCGCCGTAGGAGACCACGTCGTAGTTCTCCGACAAGGGTCCCTGCTCGATTACATTCCCGATGATGTAGGTCCGGCCGCAGTCCGGCACGTCGATCGCGTAGCTTCCGGTGCCGTCCTCCTCGTCCGCGATCTTGTTGTAGAGGATGTAGTTGATGATCCCGCGCGTCTTGATGTTGTGGCCCACGGCGGTCCGGTGCGTGTACGTGTTCCGGATCGTGACCTGGGGACCCCACACATAGATGTTGTGGGTCTGGCCATCCCCGGCCCCGTTCCGATCGAAGACGCAGCCATCGATCACGACCTGGTCCGCGTCCCCCAGGATGCCGTTCTCGTTGTGGTGGAAATAGCAATTCCGCAGTGTCACCGTTCCCTTGGCGTGAAGACGAATCCCGGCGCCGTTCCGATCCGGCACGCGGGCCCCGGAGAACTCGATGTTCTCGGCCGTGAAGTTCCTTCCCTCGACGACCCAGATCCCTTTTCCCTCCGAGCTCGCTCCGTCGGCACGGAGCCGGGCGCGGCCGTCCGGTGCCCAGATCACGAGGTCGTTCTGGGTCCACTTCGCCACGTCGCCCGAATAGTCCCCTCCATCGAGGAGGATGATGTCCCCGTCACGCGCCACGACCGCGACGTCCGAGATGCGCTTGTAGTTGCGCTCTGGGCCGACGCGAAGCGTCGCGGCGGACGCGGAGGAGCCCAGCCAGGCGAGGAGGAGCAGGGGCATCAACGAAAGGGCGGAGGTTCCATGGAGAGATCGAGCGATGGCGGACAAGATGCAACCCCCTGACGATCGATGGCGAAAACGGTCGCGGCTCAGCCCATCAAGCTTAGACCAGGATGGGGTCCCGGTTGTACCACCACAATCGTGGAGCTAGATCTTTTCCTCACGGAAGGCCGGGGGCAGGGGGCCGCTCAGTGATTCCGGGACTTGGAGGAGCTGGGGAAGGGTCACGAAGGTATAGCCCATCGCCCGAAGCCGGTGAATGATCTCGGGC
Organism: Candidatus Dormiibacterota bacterium; assembly: GCA_035635575.1. Lineage (GTDB taxonomy): Bacteria > Eisenbacteria > RBG-16-71-46 > SZUA-252 > SZUA-252 > WS-7. The sequence goes on from DASQAV010000031.1 coordinate 39,915, forward strand.
AGGGCGTCGATCGTGGCTTCACGATAGCGACCCTGCGCCTCGTGGAGCCCGTCGTGGAGCAGGATGATCGTCCCGGGATGAGCCCGCGCGACGGCCCGGTCGGCTACCTGCTTCGAGGTCATGCGGTTCCAGTCGCCGGGAGCGTCGTCCCAGGTCACGGCCACCAGGGAGTCTTGACGGAGGAGTCCCATCAGCCAGGGGGAGCGGATTCCCTGCGGGGGCCGGAACAGCCTCGGATAGACACCGGTGGCGTCGTGGATGGCGTTCTCCGCTCGTCTCAAATCCAGGCTCTGGCGGCGCGCGTCTTGTAATGCGAAGCCGAAGTGGTGCGAATCGGAATGGTTGCCGATTGCGTGCCCGTCGCGGGAGATCCGCCGCGCGATCAGGGGATAGCGTCGGACGTTCTCTCCCACCAGGAAGAAGGTCGCCGGGACGCCTTCACGGCGCAGGATGGAGAGCACGCTCGAGGTGGAGGGCTCGTCCGGCCCGTCATCGAACGTGAGCGCGACGACGCGCCGCTTGGTGACGCCCGTCCAGTACGTCTTGCCGAATGCGTTGGACCAGGGCGTGAAGGTCTCGTAGCCGCAGAGAACCGTGAGCATCGCGAGGGAGAACGCTACCAGGCCCGCTCTCGCCGGCCTCCATCCGGTGGCCCGGGGTGCGTCGTCGCGGATGTCCGGGAACGCGCGCCAGAGCGGTCGCCGCAGCGTCTTGAAGCAGAGGAAATTGGACGCGAAGATGAAGGAGCTCCGGAGGAGGGAGCGGTTCCATCGCCGCGACGAGGTGGTCACGGACAGATCCTCGAGGAGCACGACCTTCCCGAACTTCCGCAGCCGCTCCGAGAGCTCCGTGTCCGTCTGGAGATTGAATCGCGGGCACCACCCGCCGGCCTCGAGGAACACCCGGCGCCTCACGGAGAAATTCGCGCCCCAGAGGTGCGGCCCCGCGGGGTTCCTCCGGTCGATGCGGTTGATGAGGGGAAGAAGGCCTCGCGTCAGGAGCTTCGCGAAGAAGCCGGGATCGCGGAACACGATGTCGCCCCCCACCGCGACGATGTCGGGACGCTCCTCGTACACGCCGGCGATTCTCGAGATCCAGTTCGGGGGCACGACGGTGTCCGCGTCCGTCGTCGCGACGACGTCCCCTTTTGCCTCGAGAAAGCCGCGGGCGAGGGCGTTGGCGTATCCGCGCCGGGGCTCCTCCACGACGTGAAATCCGCGCGCGCGCGCCAGAGCGGCGGTCTGGTCCGTGCTCCCGTTGTCGACGACGATGATCTCGAAGGCCGGAACCTCCTGGGCTTCGAGCGAGCGCAGGCAGGCGGGAAGCAGAAGCTCCTCGTTGTACGCGGGAACGACGACGGATATCCGGATCATATTCCCTCGGGCGAAACGCCTTCGTTCCGCGGATGGCTCCATACACCTCAGGCCCATCGAACACGCGAAGGCGGGAGTGTGTTCCCCGGCCACTGAACGCCCCCTTAACGCTTTCGGTCCGCGGGCTCCGCGCCGCGTTTTCGGGCTCCCTGCATGGCGTACGCTTGTGCGTGGTCGAAAGGATACCCCTGTCGAAAGGAGAACCGCCATGAATCGTTCCAAGCAGTCCCTCGTGCTCCTCCTCGTCACCGCTTTCGCCATCGTGCTCTCCCATCCGGCGATGGCCGCCACGAAGCATCATCCGCGCGCTACTCGCCCCAAGATTTCGCTCAAGCAGGCACGCACCACGGCGCTGGCCAAGGTGCCGGGCGGCAAGGTCGCGAAGCATGAGCTGGAGCGCGAGAACGGAAAGCTCATCTACTCGTTCGACATCCGGGTCCCGAAGCAATCCGGGGTCGAGGAAGTGCAGGTCGACGCGATGACCGGCGAGGTGGTGTCGCAGACGCATGAGAGCGCCGTGAAGGAGCGGAAGGAGGCGCATCAGGAGCAGACGGAGAGCCGGAAGGACAGTTTGGGTACGCCCGGCCACTGACCGGGGAAGCATCGGCGGGAGCCGGCCGAGCCCCGGCCGGGACGCGGCCGCGCTCCTACCCATGAGCATTCCTCATCGCCCAGGCCGTGCCCTTCGTTGCAGTCCCCGCAGTCCCCCCGGCCGCTCCCCGAAGATCCCCATCCCCCCACGAATACGCCCGACCCGATCGGCGGATCGCGGAGTATGCTAGCGGCATTCCCAAGATCGCTCACTCCCGGCCCGAGGACCCCGTGGATCTCACCGTAGGAACCGCCATCTCGCGCTACCGCATCGCGGAGCGCCTCGGCACCGGAGGCATGGGGGTCGTCTACCGCGCGCGCGACGAGCGCCTGGGGCGGGACGTGGCCCTGAAGCTCCTCTCCGTCGGCGCCCTGGATTCGGGGTCGGCGCGACAGCGGTTCGTCCGCGAGGCCCAGCTGGCCGCCACGCTCAATCATCCCCACATCGTCACGATCTACGAAGTGGAAGAGGCCGACGGATATCACTTCATCGCCATGGAGTTCGTGGAGGGCGAGACCCTCCGCGCCCGGCTCATGCGCGGGCCGCTGGAGCTCCCCGATCTGATCCGGATCGGCGCCGACGTCGCGAATGCCCTCGACGCGGCCCATTCCCTCGGACTGATTCACCGCGACATCAAGCCCGCGAACATCCTGCTCACGCGCGCCGGACGAGCCAAGGTCGCGGACTTCGGGCTGGCGAAGCGCATCGAGGGCGCGGGGGAAGGCTCGAGCCCCAACGCCATGGCGCCGGCCGCGACGGTCAGCGATCTGACCCAGGCGGGCGCGGTCGCCGGCACCGTCTCCTACATGTCCCCCGAGCAGACGCGCGGGGACGTGCTGGATTCACGATCCGATCTCTTCTCGCTGGGGGTCGTGCTCTACGAGGCGGCGACGGGCCGCTTGCCCTTCGAAGGGCCGAGCGCTTTCGCCGTGATTCACGAGATCGCGCTCGTCGAGCCTCCATCGCCGAGCCGCGTCCGGCCCGGCCTCGCCCGCGAGCTCGACTCGATCGTGCTCCGCGCGATGGCGAAGGACCGGGAGCGGCGCTACGCCCGCGGCGCCGAGATGGCGTCGGCCCTCCGCTCCATCGCGCAAGGCGCTCCGGTCGCCGTGCAGCCGCCCGGTGGTGCGGAGGCCGTCGCGCGCGTGCCGCACAACCTGCCGCTCTCCCTCACGAGCTTCGTGGGACGCCAGGGAGAGATGGAGGAAGTGGCCCGCCTTCTCGGGACCGCGCGCCTCGTGACGCTGCTCGGGTCGGGTGGATGCGGGAAGACCCGGCTCGCGATCCAGATCGCCCGGAACACTCTGGAGAAATATCCCGACGGAGTCTGGCTGGTGGAGCTGGCATCGCTCTCCGACCCTTCGCTGGCCGCCGCGAGCGTGGCGCTGGCGCTGGGGCTGCGCGAGGAGTCGGGACGTCCGGTCGTCGAGACCATCGCGGAGCACCTCGCGGGGCGCTCGGCCCTTCTGGTTCTGGACAACTGCGAGCACATCACTCCCACGTGCGCGGCCCTTGCGCACACGCTCCTTGCGGCGGCCCCCGCGCTTCGCATTCTCGCCACGAGCCGGCAGGCGCTGGGAGTGGCGGGAGAGACGCTGTGGCGGATTCCGTCCCTCAGCGTTCCCGATCCCGCATCCACGCCGCAGCCGCGCCAGGTCGTGAACCGCTACGAATCGGTGCGCCTCTTCCTGGACCGCGCGGGAGCGGTGCAGCCCACGTTCACGCTGACGGACCAGAACGCGTGGACCGTGGCGCAGATCTGCGGGCGGCTGGACGGAATCCCGCTCGCGATCGAGCTTGCCGCGGCCCGCGTCAAGGTCCTGCCCGTGGCGCAGATCCTGTCCAGGCTCGAGGATCGGTTCCGCCTCCTGACTTCGGGAGGCTCCGCGGCGCTGCAGCGGCAGCAGACGCTCCGTGCCGCGGTGGACTGGAGCTACGAGCTCCTCGAGCCCAAGGAGCAGCAGCTCTTCCAGCGGATCAGCGTCTTCGCGGGAGGGCTCTTTCTCGAGGCGGCGGAGTCCGTCTGCTCCGGCGATGGAATCGGCGAGGAGGAGATCCTGGACCTCCTGGAGCATCTGGTCGACAAGTCGCTCCTGACTCCGGAGGAGGGATCGGAGGGCACGGCGCGCTACCGCCTGCTCGAGACGCTGCGCGCGTACGGGAAGGAGCGCCTCCATCACGCTTCGGGATGGGAGGTCTACGTCGGTCGTCACGCGGAGTTCTATCGCGCGCTCGCGGAGCGCGCGGCGCCCGAGCTGGTGGGAGCGGAGCAGGCCTCGTGGCTCAACCGGCTCCAGGAGGAGCACGACAACCTTCGCCAGGCCATCGAGACGGCGCACGAGAAGGAGGAGTCCCCAAGCGCCCTCTCGATGAGCGCCAGTCTCTGGCGCTTCTGGTGGACGCGCGGCCTCTGGCAGGAAGGAAACCGCCGCATCTCCCGGGCGCTCGAGCTCGCGGGGGACCGCCGCGATCCGACGCGCGTGAGCGCCCTGCACGGAAGCGCGGTGCTGGCGCGGTGTCTCGGCGACTACGCGACGGCGCACGATCGGATCGAGGCCTGCATCTCGATCGCGCGCGAGACCGGCGACCGGGAAGGGCTCGCCTGGTCGCTGAAGGAGCTCGGCAATGTTGCCTACGTGAAGGGAGACCACGACGCCGCGATGACCGCGTACGAGGAGAGCCTGATCCACTGCCGCGCCATCGATGACCGCCACGGAATCGCCGGGGTGCTTCATAACCTGGGAAGCGTGGCTCTGGGACAGGAGGACTACGCGCGCGCCCGCCAGCTCTACGAGGAATCGCTCATGCTCGAGCGCGAGCTGGGGGACCGGACCGGCGAGGCGATCACGCTGAACGGCCTCGGCACGTCGGCGCGATTCCAGGGAGACGATGCCGCGGCCCTCTCCTATCACGAGCAGGGTCTTTCCCTGCAGCGCGAGCTCGGCGAGCGCTCGGGGATCGCCTACTCGCTGGGAGAGCTGGGGCTCCTCGCCGCGAACGCGCACGATTTCCGCCGCGGCAGGACGTATCTGGTCGAGAGTCTGGTCATCCTGCGTGAGATGGGGGATCGTCAGGGAATCGCGGATGGCCTGGAGCGCTGCGCCGCGCTCGAGTTCCGCCAGAATCTTCCCGAGCGCGCGCTCGTGCTCTACGGCGCATCGCGCGCGCTGCGCGAGACGCTCGGCGCCGAGGCGGCGCCATCGGATCGCAGAAGAATCCAGGAAGACCTGGGCGCGCTCTGGAATGAAGTGGGGGCCGATGGCGCCACGGCGGTCTTCGCGAAGGGGCGCACCCTGTCGCTCGACCGCGCATTCGATCTCGCCATGGAGTCGGTTATGTGATACCATCCGGCCCAATCAAGAACCCACCGTTCCGGGGCGCGGAACAATGTGAGGTACGCATGGCCGCCTGGCTCTGGCACCGCCTCCGTCGCGCCTTCGCTCCCGCCGCGACAGCCTTGTTCCTGACCCTGATTCTCCCTACGTTCGCATCCGTCCGTCCCGTCCTTGCCGCGGAGCGCATCAAGATCGCGATCCCACCCGCGGACGGAACCGTGCCACCGGCCCCCGGGGCCGGAACGGTCGCCCACGCCACGAATGCGGTGACCTCCTACTTCCTCTACCCGGGCGCGTGCGCGGACCGGGCGGCCGGGACCTGGGCTCCGAGGGCAACGCCGCAAGCCGACTCACTCAATTCGTATCCGAGTGGAACCACGGGGCCGTACGCCGTTCAAGATCTGAGTCTCAAGGAGATCCTCTGGCACGTCTCGGACAACGACTCATGCGTCACGGGCACGAGCTGTCCCGCCGCCCTCAGCGGCACCCGGATGCTCTGGTGCGGCAAGAACGATCCCGGCTGGGTCGTGCAATACGGCTATCCCAACTTCACCTACCAGATTCTCTACTTCGACACCGGTGCTCACGCCGGTCCGACCTACAACCTGACCCTTACCTACAACATCAGCTGCGAGTTCAACTACGACTTCCTCTACGTCGTGGGTGGCGGCGGCGGCGCGGCCGATCCGTACGGGAACAGCCGCGCGACGCTGGACGGCGTCATCGCGGTGAACGGGCACCTCATCGAGTTCACGGGTAGCATCCGGCCGACCTCTCCGAACGCGACGAGTGGAAATACCACGGGCGGTCTCGTCGCGGTCCATGACAATCCGGGCTCTCCGGCTACCGTGACGGGTGCTTCCTTCGTCATCGACGGCCAAAACCGCGCCCTCTACTTCGTCCTCGTGAGCGATTGCTTCAACTCCAACGAGGATGGCCTGTGGCCCGAGGGCCACGGCCTCATGCTCGACGACGTCTCCACGAGCGACAACGGCTTGCTCTACAACGAGCAGATCCCGCCGATCGCTCCGGGTGGCGGTTCGTTGTTCGATACGACCGTCCCACCGGGCGGGGGCATCGTGATCCGAGGAACCGCCGGAGCCCCGATCATCTCGGCACGCGTGGCGCCGGGCGTTGGAGCGCTCTGGCAGCTGGTGGGGGGAAACAGCCTTCCCACGCCGGACATCTGCTCGCCCAAGAACTCGATGGCGGACCACATCTTCATCGGAGCAAACGGGGCGTCGTTTCAAACGGTCCCCAACACGGCAACCTCGATCGTGACCTGCACGTTCCCGATTCCTGGTGGAACCGCATCGGTCATCGCGCAGTGGAACCAGTACCTGGACCTGCCCGCCTACCAGGGCTATGTGCAGTTCGCGGAGTACCGGTACTACCGCGATGGCTCCTGGTCGTCGTGGAAGAACACCGATGGCGGCGGGACGCGGCGCGTGGAGGCGTTCCAGGCGTGGGGCGGAGTTCGAGCGGAGCTAGCGGAGGCGGCGCAGGCCGACTCGGTCCAGCTGAGCTACTCCTTCCGCTGCGTGCGCGAGATCGCGGCGGATCACAATAACTGCGGCGCCGTGTCGTATGGCCTCCTCTACGACGACTTCCGCCTGGAGGTGGTCACCGGCGTCCCCGCGCCCGTGTTCGGAATCTACCCCGCGTTCCTGGCGCAGTCGACCTTCGTGGACGGCACGATCAACGGAGACGGATGCAACCCGGGTACCGTCGCCGCGGGTCAGTGTTGGCCGGGCGTTCGCGGAAGCGACGCGGCTCTTACCGCCGCGATTCACGACAACTTCAACAGCCCCCTCGGCGACTCGATCGTGATGACCATCAGCTCCGGCCTTCGGAGAAACGGCAAGGGCGTCAACTGGCATTTCGGATTCGACCGATCGGCGGGCGCGGGACTGGTGATCGCGCACACGAATCCCAATTTCGTCGCGTCGTTCGACGCGCCCCGGGTGATCTATCGGCTCTTCGATCCGGCCTCGAAGTCCTGGAGCCCCTTCGATTCCAGCGAGCTCGACGCCAACAGCGTGGCGATGTCCGGTACCGATACCTTCCTGATCGATTCGAGATTTCGCATGAACTGGCCTCCGAGGGACCGGGTCGGCTTCTCGCTGCCGGGTGGGTTCAGCGTGAATGGCAAGACCCTGTACAGCCAGCTCAACTTCCTGCCGCGGGGAACGCGGATCCAGTACTACTTCAAGGCGGTGGACATCAACGGCACCACCGTCTACCAGTTCAGCTCCGATCTTCGAGGGCGCGAGGTGGAGGACCTTCCCGTCCTGCCCGGCTCCTCGAATCGCGCGCCCGACGTGGTCGAATTCGACGTGCTCCCCGGCGCCTACCTGTCAGGACCGGTGGGCACGCAGCTCAACGGGCGCACGAACACGCCCATCCTCAACGTGGACGACGCCTACGGTGTCTGGAGCTTCGGGGTGGATCCCGTCTCGCAGGCGCTGCGAGCGCTCGGAGTCCGTGCGGACCGGTACCGCCTGCTGCCGGGAACCGAGCAGGGAGGGAACGTCGGCGGGCACGAGTTCCCGGGAACCCGGCAAGGGCGGCTCGCCAACTATTTCCCCAATTCGCAGGAATACGCGATCCTCGATTCGCTTGCGGTGTGGTATCGAATCGTCATCGCCTCCACACACCGGAGCGCCTCGTTCTCCCCGCTCGAGGAGACCGACTCGAAACTACTTCGGGACTGGTGGAGCGCTCCGACCGGCACGGACGGTGGAGACCGGTGCATCCTGCTCACCGGGAACGATGTCTTCACAACCCTTCTCGGCGTCTCGGGCGTCCCGCACCCCAACGAGAATGCGCTGGCCAACTCGACGTTTGGGGTGGCGTCGGCGTCCAATGCATGGAACGGCAACGGTACGATCCCCATGCCCACCATCAAGGATCTGTTCGCGGACCCGGCCGCCGGCCCCGGGCTCGGTGTGGGGGCCTACAGCTATCCGATCGATGGAGGCTGTCCCGGCCCCGACCGGTTCGATGCGCTCTTCAAGATCGGGAGCGGCGAGGTCCAGAACGCCGCGACCTATCCCACGGTTTCCTCCGTGACGAACGTCGCCGGGATCTCCAGCATGACGGAGCGTGAGGTTCTTACCGATCACGACCGGAACAAGGCGCTGGGGTATGGGTTCTCGATCCAGTTCATCCGCCAGGGAGGCCTGAACCTGGTCGATACGCGCGCCCAAGTTCTCTACAAGTTCCTGACCAGCTGCCGCGGGCCGCGGGGGGTTTCGGACACCGCATCCTGCTGGCCGTGCCCGACGGACGCGAACAAGTACTCGAACTGGGCGACCTCGATCATGTTCCAGACCGGTACGTATGGGCCGCTCTATGCGATGCAGGACGCGACGCGCGTGCTGACGGCCACGGACCCCACGCCGCCGCCGGCGTTCGCCGACGCGCTCCAGCAGAACCGACCCAACCCCTTCAATCCGGAAACGGTGATTCCGTACAGCATCTCCTCGCCCGGGCGCGTCTCGGTGCGGGTGTTCGACGTGCGCGGCCGGCTGGTCCGGACCCTCGTCGATGCGTGGATGCCGACCGGGGTGCACGTGGCGCGCTGGAACGGAGCGGTGGATTCGGGCGGGAAATCCGCGAGCGGCGTCTATTTCTACGTGATCACGTATCCGGACGGGCACATCCTGTCCAGGAAGATGACGATTCTCCGCTAGCGCTCCCTGCCTGAATCCAACGATCCTCTGTCCTCATGAGAGATGACCGTCCGCCGGTCGTCGTGATCGGCGCCGGCGCGGCCGGGTTCCTGGCCGCGATCTTCGCCGCCCGCGGGGCGCCACGAGTCCTCCTGCTCGAGCGAACGCGCGACGGCGGCCGGAAGATCCTCATGAGCGGCGGCGGCCGCTGCAACGTGCTTCCCTCGAAGCTCGAGCCCGCGCGCTTCGTCACGGGCTCCTCCCCGAACACCCTCAAGAAGATGCTCCTGAGCTGGCCGCTTCCGGAGCAGCGCCGGTTCTTCGAGGAGACCCTGGGAATTCCGCTCCAGCTCGAGGAGGAAACGGGGAAGCTCTTCCCGGTCTCCAACAAGGCGCACGACGTGCGCGACGGGCTCAGAGCCCTCGCGGAGCACAGCGGCGTCGAGATGCGCTTCGAGGCGCGCGTCACCGGCGTCCAGGCGGGTTCCGACGGCGGCGCGCCCTGGCGAATCATTCTCGAGAGCGGCTCCGCCATTCCGGCCTCCTCCGTCATCGTGGCGTCAGGCGGCCTTTCCGTTCCGGCGACCGGAAGCGACGGCACCGGGATCGACATCGTTCGCGGCCTCGGGCACACGATCCACGACACCTATGCCGCGCTGACGCCGCTCACCGCGAGCCCGCACCGCTACGCCGCCCTGACGGGAATCTCCCTCCCGGTGACCCTCGAGGCGCCCGGTCGCACGCGCGCCCTCGTCACGCGCGGAGGATTCCTCTTCACGCACAAGGGATACAGCGGGCCCACCGTGCTCGACGTCTCGCATCTGGCCGTTCTCTCGCGGCTGCGAGGAGAGCCGCCCCAGAAGCTCTACGTTCGGTGGACCGGCCTCGACGCTCCGGCGTGGGAGCGGCTCCTGCGCGAGACCGAAGGCACGATGCTCGGCGCGCTCCGGGAGCTCATGCCGGCGCGCCTGGCGGAGGCGCTCCTCGAGGACGCGCGGGTGGAGGGAAGCACCACGCGGTCGCGCCTCACGCGCGAGGAACGGACACGCCTCGTGACGGCGCTGACGCGTCATCCGCTCCACTGGACGGGGCACGAGGGCTACAAGCGCGCGGAGGTGACCGGAGGCGGCGTGGCGCTCGGGGAGGTCGATCCCCGCACGATGGAAAGCCGGCTTCGGCCCGGTCTCTTTCTCTGCGGGGAGATCCTGGACGCGTTCGGGCCCATCGGAGGGCACAACTTCTCCTGGGCGTGGGCCACCGGGCGCGCGGCGGGCATCGGGGCGGCGATCCAGGTATAATCCGCGCTCCTCGTGCCGGAAAGGAGCCGCGATGACCTCGAGCCTTCGTGTTCGAATCGCCGGAACCGTCCTCATCCTCCTCACGCTCACCGGTGTCCTTGCCCGGACGGGGCAGGCGCAACCCCGATTCGAATGGCCCGACCGGGCGAAGAACCTCAAGGTGCTTCCCAAGGACCTCGCAAAGGAAAAGCTCCAGGCCACGATGGTCGGCTTCACGCGATCGCTCGGCGTTCGCTGCCCCTTCTGCCACGTGGGGCAGGAGGGACAGCCGCTTACCACCTTCGACTTCGCCTCCGATCAGAAACCCATGAAGCAGGTCGCGCGCGGGATGATGAAGCTGGTGAAAAAGACCAACGAGGACATCCGGAAGATGAACATCCCGGAGCCCCGGCACGTGGAGGTCCAGTGCGTGACCTGCCATCGCGGGCGGCCCCGGCCGTTCACGCTGGCGGACGATCTGGCGTACGTGTACGGGAGCGCCGGGATCGACAGCACCGTGGCGCGCTACACGATGCTCCGCGAGCGGTTCTACGGGGCGGGCTCCTACGACTTCTCCGAGCGCAGTCTCAATGAGTTCGGAAGCAATCTTCTCGTTGAGGGGCACCCCGCGGACGCGGTCCGCATCTTCCAGCTCAACGTGGAACAGAACCCCAATTCTTCGTTCGCGTACGCGAGCCTGGGCGATGCCTACGCGGCCTCGGGGCAAAAAGAGCCCGCGATCCAGGCCTACGAGAAGGCGGTCCAGCTGGACCCGAGGAATCGGGAAGCGGATCAGAAACTCAAGAGCTTGCGCGAGGGGAAGTAGCGCGCGAAGACGGAACGGATCAGAATCGAGGCATGAACCTCGACGCCATTCCCCAGAGCACCCGGGTCCGGATCGCCCGGCTGCTCGCGGTCGCCGCGGATGGGATCCAGATCGTCGCCGTGCCGGCGTTCTTCAGCGGCGCGGCCTCGCCCCTGAACGACGCGCTGGATCTCGTGGTGGGAGTCACCCTGGTGCTGCTCTTGGGGTGGCACGTGGCGTTCCTCCCGACGTTCCTCACGGAGCTGGTTCCGTTCGTGGATATCTTTCCCACCTGGACGGCCGCGGTGTTCTTCGTGACCCGCGGCGGGAAACGAGAAGGAGGCCCGACATGACCCGATTTCTCCTAGCACTCCTCCTCCTCGGGCTCGCGCCGCGTGAGGCCCGCTCCGAGACACCGCTCACCACGGTGCGTGTGGCGCAGGGCCTCAGCCTTCCGCTCTTCGTCACGGCTCCGCCCGGGGACACCTCGCGCGTCTTCATCGTCGAGCAGCGTGGACCGGATCAGCGCGGCCGGATCAAGATCTTGAAGAACGGCGTGGTGCTGAGCACGCCCTTCCTCACGACGGATCCGCTCTCTCCGGGCAACGAGCAGGGGCTCCTGGGGCTGGCGTTCGCGCCGGACTACGCGACCAGCGGGCGGTTCTACATCAACTACACCGATTCCAACGGCATGGTCCGGATCGCGCGTTACACCGTCTCGGCGGATCCGGACGTCGCGAATGCCGCAGGAACGGTGATTCTCTCCATCTACCACCCGTTCACGAATCACAACGGCGGGTGGGTGGGATTCGGGCCCGATGGATTTCTCTATTCCGCCGAGGGAGACGGCGGGAGCGGGGGCGACCCGGGCGACCGGGCTCAGAACGTGGACAGCCTGCTCGGGAAGATGCTGCGCATCGACGTGAGCGGCACCTCCTACACGATTCCGCCGGGGAATCCCTTCGCGGGGGCGACGCCGGGCCGTGATGAGATCTGGGCATTCGGTCTCCGGAATCCCTGGCGTCCCAGCTTCGACCGCCGGACCGGAGATTTCGTGATCGCGGACGTGGGGCAGGATCGCATCGAGGAGGTGAACTTCGCGGCGGCAGGAACGGGCGCCGGCGCGAACTATGGATGGCGGTGCTTCGAGGGATCGCTCGCGTTCAGCTCGAGCGCCACCACGCCGTGCGGCTCCTGCACCGTTCCCGCGTGCACCGTCTTCCCGGTGCACGAATACGATCACACGCTGGGACGATGCTCCATCACCGGCGGGTACGTGTACCGCGGCTGCGCGATCCCCGACCTGAACGGCCAGTACTTCTTCGGGGACTACTGCGGAAAGCAGATCTACACGGGGCGCTTCCAGAGCGGCACGTTCACGGGACTCCGCGAGCGCACCGCGGATCTGGCTCCCGGGGGCGGACTGACCATCGGGAACATCACCAGCTTCGGCGAGGATGCGCGCGGCGAGCTCTACATCTGCGATCAGGGCGGTCAGGTGTTCAAGATCGTCCCGAAGGCTCCACTTCTGGAATCGGACATGCCCGCGCTTCGCTCGCGGACGGCCCTCGGGGACACGCTGGGGTCGACGTCGCCCGGCAACGCGCTCCTCACCGGCGTGACCCCGTTCGCCGACCCGGGAAGCCGGATCCGCGGCATCGGTTTTCTCGAGAACGTCATTCTCCGCGATTGCAGCGACATTTCCGGAGGCTGCCTCACGGCGCACGCCCGCCTCGATCCCTTCGATATCGAGCTCCGTGCATGCGTGGACTCCGCGGCCGCCACGCTGACGCGCCGGTTCGTGTTCACGAATACGGCCGCCTCCTCGAGTCCGCTCGCCTACGTCGACGTGGTCACGCCTCGCCTTCGAGGCGAGCCCAACAGCTCGGTCGTCGCGTCGCCGGGAAGCTCGGGGAACACCGCCGTGCTCGTGCAGTCCAATGCCATCGCACCGGACCGCTGGATCGTGCATTCCGGATCGGGATCGGCGGGCGTGACGACGAGCGCGGACGTGGACACCATCTCGGAGCTCACGGCCCGCGTCGCGGCGGATCAGCCCTTCGGCGGAGACGGATCGGCGGGACCGGCGGACGTGGGGATGGCGCTCGGGTTCGATTTCGGATCCGTTGCGCCGGCCGTCCCCGAGACCGTCACCGTCGTGACCCGGCTCACGGCCGTCGCTCCCACCGGGGTGGCGCAGGGCGCGCCGCTTCCGCCGCGCGGCGAGCTCCGGATCCTGAGCCGTGTTCCCTTCGAGGGAACTCTGCGGCTGGAGATGGCGCTGGCGTCCAGGGGCCGGTTCTCTCTGGAGGTCTTCGATCCGGCCGGACGCCGCGTCCGCACGCTGGAGCGCGGGGACGTGCCCGCGGGGAGAAGGGCCGTCTCGTGGGATGGCAGGCTGGAATCCGGGAAGAACGCGCCTTCCGGCGTCTACTTCATCAAGCTCCGCATGGAAGCGGGCTCACTCACGAAGCGCGTCGTTCTCCTCCGCTGACCCGCGCTTACGCGGGCTCCGGGTTGGGCATGACGATCCAGAGGATGATGTAGACCAGGATGCCCGGGAACGCCGCGCTGAAGATGGACACGAGAACGTAGAGCACGCGGACGAGCGTGGGATCCCAGCCCAGCCACTCCGCGATCCCGCCGCACACGCCGGCGATCATCCGATTTCTGGATTTCCGAAGCCGCCTCGAGGGGTCGGGCATCCCTGGACCTCGGCCCTACTCCTCGTCCGGGGGAGGAGGGGCGGACGCGTCCCCATCCGAAGGCTCCAGCTCCGACGGTGAGACTCCGGATGCCTTCGCGGCCTTGGCAGCTGCCTTCTCCGCGTTGCGAGCCTGGCGCGCGGCGCGCTTCTCGGTCGCCTTCTCCGCCCGCTTCTTCGCCTTCTGGTTCTTGAGGAATGACGGATTGCCTCTTCCTGCCATTTACACTCTCCTGAACAGGTTGGCCTGAGTCGTGCCCGGACCCCCAGTCTCGTACCTTAACGGGGTGCCTGACAACATGAAAGCGCATCGCATCCGGCGATGTAGACTGAGGGCATGGTGATCCTGGCCCTCGCGGCCCTGGCGCTCGCCCAGGGAGGAGGCATCCTCGGCACCCGGTCCCCGGAGTTTCCGGAGGTGCGCTGGGTGCAGGGAGGACCCCTTCGGCTGGCCGACCTGCGCGGCAGGGTGGTTCTCGTCCGCTTTTTCATGGATTCGCGCTGTCCCCTCTGCAGGGGGACCGCGCCGGCGCTGAACGAATTCGACCGGGAATTCGGCCCCAAGGGCCTGGTCGTGATCGGATTCTACACGCCAAAGCCCCGGCCCAAGCCCACGACGATCGAGGAGGTGCGGGACTACGTCGCGGCGTTCGGGTTTCGCTTTCCGGTCGCGGTCGACGACGACTGGGCGGCCCTCCGGCGGCTGTGGCTGGATCGCGTCCCGGAGGCGGAGTTCACCTCCTCCTCGCTCCTCATCGACAGGAAGGGAATCGTACGCCACGTGCAACCGGGCGGAATCTACGCCAGGGAGGCGAAGGATCCCGCCGCGCGCCCCGACTACAAGGCGATGCGGGCCGCGATCGTGAAGCTGCTCGCGGAGCGCTGACGCCTCCCGGGGGCGTCAGTTCCGCGCGATCTCCTCCCGCTCTCCCTCTCCGCCGCGCATCCGCCTCACGACCTTCGCGCCGATCAGGGTTCCGCAGACGGTGCCCTGCTCGTTGTCGTGACGGAAATGGATTCCCCCGTAGAGCCTCGACATCGCCGCTTCCAGAGACTGCTGGACGAAGTAGTCGCGCTCGTCCGGGAACACCGCGCCGAGCACCGCGGCCGCGGCCGCCGAGATCGTGGAGTGTCCCGAGGTATACGTGGGGAAGTTCGGGGTGGTGATCACGGTCACGAGACCAGGGATGCGCTGGAAGGGACGCGCGGTCCAGTACTTGTACTTGCACGCCCAGCACTCGATGAAGGCGTCGGCCATCGCCACGTTGAGGAACGCGTGCGCGCGCGCGGCCTCGACACCGCTCAGCCCACGCGATTCGATGCGCGCGTTCAGGAGCTCGTTCCAGATGGCGGGAGGCGACACGTCCGCCCACTTGTGCACGATCGCGATCTGCTCCGCGGTTCTTGCCAGGGAGACGTCGAGCACCTCCTGCACGTCACGCAAATCCTCCGTCGATCCGAGCGCGTACGGCGGCTCCGGCATGATCTGAGTGCCCGAGCGGAGCACCCAGGTCTTCCACGTCCCGCACATCGGTAACACGGGATTGGCTCCGCTCCAGATCCCGTCTCCGGTGGGAGGCGTTCCGGTGAAGACCGCGTCGGATCCGTCGCGCATGGCGTGCGCGACCACGAGGCGCCCCACGGCGCGCCCGAGCGTCCATCCGCGGCGTACCGAGCCGTCCGCTTCGCCGGTCCGCGACAGCTCCTGCGAGGTTGCTTCCTCGATCCGTGCCAGCCCCGTGGGGAAGAGGTACGCGAGCACCTGGGAGGCGATTCCCGCCGCGGCCGCGCGCTCCGAGATGCCGGGGCGGCGCCGGTCGTGCGCGACCGTCAGCGCCTCGTAGATCCCGACCTGAACCAGGGCATACGAGCGCGCGAGCATGGGCGGCGGCTGCTTCGCGCCCACGCCCAGCTCCTTCGTGAGCCGATTCCAGAAGACGACCGCGTCGGGCGCATCGGTGCCCGCGGGCTGCCTGCCGGGCTTCTCGAGACGGCTCAGGGCCGCCGCGTCCTCCGCGGTGCCGGCTTCCGCCTCTCGCCCCGGCGCCGGCAGGCTCGGGTCGTCGAGCGAGTGAATGACGAACTGGGGTGAATCGGATGAAGCGGTCGCGTGGGCTTGCAGTGCCGGCGCGAGAATGCGATCGCGCGCGCAGCCGGTCGCGAAGACCGCGAGAAGGACAGGGATGGTGAACATGAAACCCTTGCGCATGATGGTCTCCTCTACGGGGATCTTCCGAGACAACGGGCGGAGATTCGAGATTGGCGCTGCAACGAAAGTAGCACGCGCTTCGCGAGCGAGACAACGCACATCGACCGGCGTGTCCTGCTCTCTACTCCGCTCCGACCCTTGTCATTCCCTCTGTAGGAAATCCCCGATTCCATTGTGCTCCAGTGACGTACCGAGCTCGTGCTATACTTCGCGCCCTCTCGCAGCCAGCGCCGCGGCGATCCGCGGTCATGAAGGAGGCGCCCATGCCACGGTACGTCATCGAGCGGGATCTTCCGGGGGCCGGCAAGCTGACCCAGAAGGAGCTTCAGGCTGTTTCGCAGAAATCGTGTGGCGTTCTCGGGAAGCTGGGAACGCAGATCCAGTGGGTCCACAGCTACGTCACCGACGACAAGATCTACTGCATCTATCTGGCACCCGATGAGAGGCTGATTCGCGAGCACGCCCGCCAGGGCGGATTCCCGGCGAATCGGATCTCCGCCGTGAAGGCCGTGATCGACCCCACGACCGCAGAGGTTTGAGGCGGGCGGCTCCGGGAGTGTAGGCTCCATGCCATGAATCTCCTCGTGCTCGGGGGCACGCAGTTCGCAGGGCGGCACATCGTCGAGCAGGCGCTTGCCCGCGGACACCGCATCACTCTCTTTCATCGCGGACGGACCAACCCCGGTCTCTTTCCCGAAGCCGATGAGCTCCTGGGAGACCGCGACGGCGGGCTGAGCGCCCTCGCGGGCAGATCGTGGGATGCGGCCGTCGACGTGAACGGCTACGTCCCGCGCCTCGTGCGGGACGCCACGCGGCTCCTCGCGGGCTCGACCGACTGCTATCTCTACATCTCGACCCTGGCTGTTCTGGCGGATCACACGATCCCCGGCCAGGACGAGACCGCGCCGCGCGCCGCGTTCGAGAAGATCACCACCGAGGAGATCACCGGCGAGACCTACGGACCCTTGAAGGCGGCCTGCGAGGCCGTCGTCGAGGCCGCGATGGGCGATCGCGCCGCGATCCTCCGCCCCGGCTTCATCGTCGGACCCTGGGATCACACCGGCCGATTCAACTACTGGATCCGGCGCGCGAGCGAGGGCGGAGACATGCTGGCGCCCGGCACGCCCGGAGAGCCCATCCAGTTCATCGACGCGCGGGACCTCGCGGCATTCGTCCTTCGCGTGCTGGAAACCAGAATGTCGGGGACCTATCACGTGGTTGGCCCTCGCGCCCCCTTGTCGTGGGCGGGCCTCTTCGTAGAATGCAACCGGGTGGCCGGCAAGGACACCCGCGTCGTGTGGGTCGCTCACGAGTTTCTCGATGCTCGCGGCGTCAGTCCCAAGGAGCTGCCGATGCGCTTTCGGAACGCGGACGGACTCGAGGCCACGAGCAGCGAGAAGGCGATCGCACGAGGGCTCACGTTCCTGCCCGTCTCGCAGACGATCCGGGATACGCTCCAGTGGGACGCGGCGCACGGTGCCCATGAAGTAGGGCTCTCGGCCGACCGCGAGCGCGAACTCCTCGCGCAATGGCATGGGGCCAAGCAGCCCGCCTAGTCGTTTCGCCGTCGCGTTCTACCCCGCACGAGCCGCTCCTCCGTAGTTGACCGTAAGTCTGTACCTGAGTTGAGCGTAAGCATCTACCTGACAAGGAAATCGGGCATAGACATGCGATTCGATGTGCTAGCGTTGTAGGCGTCAATTCAGGCTCGAATCATCGGGCATTCGCTCAACAGGGTCCACCCAAGCATGCGAGAGAAAGCCTCGGCGCAGCCTTCGCGCGGCAAGAATTCCAGAGAGAAAGAGGGCGAGACGCCCTCTTCGGCCGTTCCCGTGGTCGAAACGGTCGAGGGTTTCCGGGATCTTGTCGTGGAAAGCCCCGACCCCATGGCGCTGGTCGACAAGGCCGGCCTGGTGCGCCACTCGAACGCCGCCGCGGCGAACCTGCTCGGGGTTCCGGCCCAGGCGCTCGAGGGACGAAGCATTTTCGAGAACGTCCATCCTCAAGACAACGAGCGCGTTCAGGCATTCTTCAAGGACGTGCTGCGCCGGCCCGGGATCCCCGTGCTCGCCGACGTTCGCTTCCGACATCAGGGCGGGGGCTATCGATCGCTGGGAATGGTCGCCGTGAACCGCCTGGACGCTCCCGGCCTCGAATCCGTGATTTTGACGTATCACGACATCACCGACCGGGAGGAGGCGGCGGAGACTCGCGCGCGACTCGCAGCCATCGTCGAATCCTCCGACGACGCCATCATCGCCGAGTCGCTCGACGGGACCATCGTCAGCTGGAACCTGGCCGCCGAGCGCGTCTATGGCTGGTCCGCGGAAGAAGTGCTGGGGCGGCCGATCGCGATCACGGTCCCGCCGGACCGCATGGACGAGCTCCATGAGTACATGGAGGGGGTGCGGAAGGGCAACCGTGTGGATCATCTGGAGACGATCCGTTTGCGGAAGGACGGGAGGCGCATCGCCGTCTCCATCACGCTCTCCCCGATTCGCGACGACGAAGGAAACATCATCGGGCTCTCGAAGAGCTCGCGGGACATCACGGATCTGCAGACGGCGGGCGAGATCCGGGCGCGCCTCGCGGCGATCGTCGAATCCTCCGACGACGCCATCATCGCCGAGGCGCTGGACGGAACCATCACGAGCTGGAATCAGGCGGCCGAGCGGCTCTACGGCTGGACGAGCGAGGAAGCGATCGGCCGCCCGATCAGCATGACGGTGCCCTCGGACCGGATGGAGGAGCTGACCGACTACATGGGGCGCGTGAGACGGGGCGACCGCGTCGACCACCTGGAGACCGTCCGGCTGCGGAAGGATGGCTCCCGCCTGGACGTCTCGATCACACTCTCCCCGATTTACGACGAGCATCAGCGGATCATCGGGCTCTCGAAGAGCTCGCGGGACATCACCGAGCGGCGCCGTTTCAAGGCGGAGCTCTGGAAGAAGAACATCGAGCTCGAGATCGCGAGCCGGGCCAAGGACGCCTTCCTGGCATCGATGAGCCACGAGCTGCGGACGCCGCTCAACTCCATCATCGGATTCACCGGGACCATGCTGATGAAGCTGCCCGGGGACCTCACGGACGATCAGGAGCGGCAGCTCCAGCTCATCCAGGTCAGCGCGCGGCATCTCCTGTCCCTCATCAATGATCTCTTGAATCTCGCGAAGGTCCAGTCGGGAAAGACCGAGCTCCAGATGGAGCGCGTGGCATCCCGTCCGATCGTGCAGGAGCTCGCGGCCACGCTTCGGCCCAGCGCCGAGGCCAAGGGGCTTCGGTTCGAGATCGGCTTGCCGTCCCGGGAAGTGGAGATCCGGACGGACCGGAGGACACTCGTGCAGATCCTCCTCAACCTCGCGGGAAACGCGATCAAGTTCACCGACCGGGGCACCGTGCGCGTCGAGCTGGAGCAAGTGAAGCCGGAGCCGGGGAAGCGCCGCGAGATCGCGTTTCGCGTGATCGACACCGGCGTCGGGATCCGTCGCCAGGATCAGGGACGCCTGTTCCAGGCATTCGAGCAATTCCACCCGCTGAGGTCGCCATCCGATCCGGGATCGGGCCTCGGCCTTCACCTCAGCCAGAGGATGGCCAACCTGCTCGGAGGGCGGATCGACGTGACCAGCGAGCCCGGGAAGGGAACCGAATTCACCCTCAGGCTTCCCGAGGAGTAATGTCCATTCGCGTACTCGTCGTCGAGGATGATCCCGATAGTCTGGAGCTGATGACCTATCTCTTCCGCGCGTTCGGGCACGAAGCCCTGGGCGCCGCGTCCGGCGATAGGGCCCTGGACGTCGCTTCCGCCACATCCATCGATCTCATCCTCTGCGATCTCAGGCTTCCCGGCATGGACGGCTTCGAGCTCCTGTCGAAGCTCAAGGCGGACCCGGAGCTCAAGGCCATTCCCGTCGTGGCGGTGACCGCGTACGCGATGCCGGGGGACAAGGAACGGGTCATGAGCGCCGGCTTCGACGGCTACGTCAGCAAGCCGATCGATCCTCAGAGCTTCGTGCGCGAAGCGGAGGCATTTTCGACCCGCCGATAACAAAGGCACGCTCTCATTCGTCGAAGAGGACGGTGCTTTCCTCGTAGAACCGCACGTTCTTCTGAGCGACGCGCTCCTCGATCCAGGTCTTGAGCCAGCGGTTCTTCTCGTCGAGGGATCGCGCGGGGTCGGAGAGAATCTCCAGGGGCACGTTGACGCGCAGGGCCCGCCAGGGGATCACGTGCCGCGTGATCCCGGCGGGAAGCCGCGCCCCGCTCGTGGCGATGTCCAGAATCTCGTCGGGATGGAATCGCGGGAATACGAGAAGCGCGGTCACGTCCCGGAATCGCGCGCGCGCCTCGCTCAGGGAATCCCGCGCCACGCGGTAGAAGGGCACGCGATCGCGGTAGAGGTCGACGACGGCGTTCAGGTGCGCGTTCTGCTCCTGGAGCGAGCGATCGCCACAGAGCGTGATCGCGCCGTCCTCTCCGGTTACGACGTAGGCGATCGCCTCCCGGCGGGCGAGGAGGGCGCGGGCATGGCCCGGGGATTCCTCCCGAAGCGTGAGCCCCGGGATGCGCGCCAGCTCGCGCTTCAGCTCCTCGGGCGGGAATCCCAAGAGCGCGTGATGCCAGGTCATCAGCTGGATGGACGGGTCGTCGTACCGGACGACCTGGACCAGGAAATGGGGCAGGTCCGAGGCGCGCGCGGCGGAGACCCGATTGGCTCCGTCCAGCACGACGAGGCAGCCTCCCTTCCCGGTGTCCGGAACCTCCGTGACGACGGGAGGATTCTTGAGGACGCCGGAGCCCTTGAGCCGCTCGGAAAGCCGGCCCGCGCGGCTCTCGTCCTCGCGCTCGTGCGGCACGAGCATCGAGGAGGGAACGATGCGAAGGTCCGGCATTCTGAAATCGTGAGGCCCGGTGGGTGACATGGGCGGTGACTCTACTGGATTTCCGCTCGCGGGGACATCGGGCTGGGCTAGGCCGCGACTCTGCGGGCAAGCTCCGCGAGATCGCGCACGTAGAGATCCGCGGCTCCGAAGCGGGCGTGCGGCCTACGGACGTAGACGCACGTGAGGCCGAGGCGGCGCGCGGCGCCCAGGTCGTAGTCGGCGTACGCGGAGACGTGCCACCAGGCGGGACCGAACGAAACGCCCCGGCGCCCGGCGACGCGCCGCCAGAATTCAGGGGCCGGCTTGTAGCAGCGGGTCTCCTCCGCGCAGATCCAGCCGTCGAGATCGAATCCCAGCGTCCGCTGGATCTGGCGTCCATGCCGCTGATCGCTGTTCGTGGTCGCCACGCAGGGCGCGTGCGCGCGGATCCGTCTGAGCGCTTCCCGGGAATCGGGGAAGAGGGGCCATCCGCCGGCTCGCTCGCCGATGGCGCGGGCGGTCTCGAGCGGCAATCCGAGCGCGCGCACGAGACTGATGGTCACGATCGAGGTGTAGGAGCGGAAGCGCCCGGCTTCGAGCTCCGCCTGGAGATCGATGACGCGATCGAACTCGGAATCGCTCAGCCCGGCTCCGTGCTCCCGCAGCGCTTCCCGCAAGCCCCGGCGCCAGTCGAGGATCGTGCCGAAGATATCGAACGTCAGGAGCTCGGGCCTTGTGATCACGCCATGTGGGTCGCGTTCAGAAGCTGGGTTGCGACGAGCTCGTCCCGGATCACGCTGGTGATGTGGCGCGTCAGCTCGCGGTTCTTCGCGGTAATGTGGTTCGAGTCGAGCCAGATGATCTTCTTCGGACTCTGCGCTTTCCGGTACAGAGCCTCGGCGTTCTTTCTCGGAATCAGCTCGTCCAGAGCGAGCTGGCTCATGACCCAGCCGCGCGAGCGCCTCATGTTGTGCGTGATGAGACCGCGGAGGTCCCCGCCGCCGTAGATCATTCCCGCCATCGCGAGCCCCCACGATCCGCAGTGTGCTCCTGAAAGTATAGACCAAACATCCCCGCAAGTGCGCAAGGTGGTAGCGCGATGTGTGATTACGGGGCGGTGGGCTGTTCGCTCGGGACCTGCAGCGAAGCGGCGTAGTCGGGCCAGCGGGTCAAGACCTCCTTCCACACCACGAGGGCGGAATCGGCCTGACCGCTCCGGTAGTAGGCCAATCCCAGATTGTGGCGCAGCACCGGCAGGTTCGGCTGGAGCCGGACCGCTTCCCGGAGCTCCTGGATCGCTTCCGGATACCGGTCGAGTTTCATGTACGTGAGGCCCAGGTTGTATCTTCCTTCCCAACGCCCCGGACCCCTTCGCACGCCCTCGCGCAGATAGGGAATCGCTTCCTCGTACCGGCTCAGCCGCATCAGGTGGAAGCCGACGTTGGTCCAGTTGCGGGGATTGGTCGGCTCTGCCTCCACCGAGGCGCGGGCGTAGGGCAACGCCTCGAAGTATTGCCCTCGGTCTCGGTAGAAAAGCTGCAGCACGCTGTTCCCGTACGCCCTTCCGTACCTCGAGACCCTCTCGCGATCGTTCACGACCGCGGCGAAGCGCCGGACCGCGGCGCCCTCGTCCGCGTTCACGAGCACGAAGGAGAGCAGCGAAGCGAGCGAGATTCCGAGGAGCGCCAAGGCGGCGCGCGTGCGCGAATGCCCCTCCCAGATCCGCCGCGCTGCCGCGACCGCGAAGACCGCGGTGGGCAGGAGCAGGATCGAGTTCAGGTCCCAGTCCTGGGCCGGCGCGACCGGCGTCATGAGCCATGCCGTGAGAAGAAGCCCAGGGATCGCCGCGATGGCGAGAAGCGCCAGGGGACGTGAGAATGGACGCGGGCCGCCGAGCATCCCCGCCGCCCATCCGCAGAGGAGGATCACCGGCACCGGGATCGCGAGAAGGAGGATGTTCATGAGATCCGCCAGGTGGCCGTACGAGAAGAAGCCGTACGGACGATGGAACGTGACGCCTTCGAATCCTTCCCGCATCCCGCTCGTCGCGGCGTGAATGGGCGCCGCCCAGTCCGTGGGCCGGTACCCGAGCACGAGCAGGAGAGCCGCGAGGAAGGCGAAGGGAAGCGCGAGCGAGAGGAGCTTCCACACGAGGGGCCGTTTCTCCAGCGCGATCAGGAAGAGGTACGAAGGAATCAGGTACGCGGCGCTCAGATGCGCGGAAATCGCGAGTGCCAGGGCCATGGCGGAGACCCAGAGGGGATCGCGTCCTCGCACCCGACGAAGCGCGAGCCAGAGGTAGAGAAGAAGGGAAACGGCCGCGAGGGGATAGCTCTCGATGTATCCGAAGTAGAGCTGGGACACGCCGAGCGTGAGGAGGAGCCCGACCGCGACGAGCCACCGTGTCTTCGAGGGGACGATCTCGAGCGCGATCCCCGTGACGAGGAGCGCCGCCATGCCGCCGCACAGCATCGAGAAGAGCGACATGGAGACCGCGTCCGGCGTGTGTCCCGTCTTCCGGACGAGGTGCGCGAAGGCGTGCCAGAGCGCCGCGAAGAGCGGCTCGCTGAAGGGAGGGTGCTGGCTAGAGCTCACGGTTGCTAGCCAGACGGCGCCGTCCCCGAGAAGCTGGGTCCGCGCGCGCAGAAACCAGAACGCCGCCCCCAGGGGAAGAAAAAGCGGGGCAAGCAGCCAGATGCGCGGACGCTCCGGACGGGACCGCGCCGGGCTTGGGGGCCTCGAGGGCGTTCCATCTTGGAGCGCCGCCGACCACAAGAGCAAAACCGAGGCGAGCAGGACCGCGAACATGAGGAGCCGCAAGCCGGGAGGAAGAAATCCCGCCGCGTGGAGGCCCCATCCCCTCGGGCCCGCGCTCAGAGACGCGAGGAAGAAGAGGAGCGCGTAGAGCGAGGCCAGGACCGCGACGGTGAGGATCGGGATGCGCTCGGGAGGTGTCCCGGCTCTGGCTTTGGGAGGAGAACTCTCGGTCAAGGTGCTCCCGGGTCGTGGATTCGCGTGGCCCTGATCCTCGGGCCGCAGTCTAACGCGCCCTCTCGCCACGGGTGTACAATGTTGTCCCGAGATTCAGGAAAGGCACGACCCGATGCCGGCAAACCTGACGCCGCAATACAAGGAAGCAGAGCTTCGGTTCCGCCAGGCGGGCACGCACGCGGAGAAGCTCGAGGCGCTGCGCGAGATGATGGCGCTCCTGCCGAAGCACAAGGGCACGGAGAAGATCCAGGCGGATCTACGAAAGCGCCTCGCGAAGCTCGAAGAGGAGGAAGCGGCCCCGCGGCGCGGCGGCGCCCAGCGCTTCGATCCGGGACACGTGGCTCGCGAGGGCGCGGGGCAGTGGGTGCTCCTCGGCCCGCCCAACGCGGGAAAGTCGGCCCTGGTGCGCGCGCTCACGCACGCCCATCCCGAGGTCGCGCCGTATCCCTTCACGACCCGCGCGCCGCTTCCCGGCATGATGCCCTTCGAGGACGTCCAGGTTCAGCTCGTCGACACGCCGCCGGTCGCGCCGAGTCACACCGAGCCCTACCTCCCGAATCTCGCGCATTCGGCCGACGGGATCCTCCTGGTGCTCGACATCACGGCGGATGACCTGGAGGAATCCCTTCACGGGCTCACCGCGATTCTGGACAAGGCGCGCGTCTGGCCGCTGGATCGCCCCGTTCCGCACGATGCGCCTCCCTATCTCCTCGTGAAGCCGGTGTTCGCCATCGGAAACAAGCGCGATCTGGATCCGGACGGTACCTTCGCTTCGCTCGCGCGCGAGGCGGTCGCGGCCGGGATCCCGTTTCACGCCGTGTCGGCGGAGCACGGGACCGGTCTCGAGGACCTTCGCGCGCTTCTCTTCCGCTCCCTCGAGCGGATCCGGATCTACGCCAAGGAGCCCGGCAAGAAGCCCGACCTCGAGAAGCCGTTCGTGCTGAAGCGCGGCGCCACGGTGCACGCGCTGGCGCTCGCCGTGCACAAGGAGGTGGCCGAGGGGGTCAAGTACGCACGCATCTGGGGAGCGGCCCGCTTCGAGGGACAGCAGGTGGATCGCGATCACGTCCTCTCCGACCGGGACGTGGTGGAGCTGCACTCATGAGCGGGCGAAGGCTGTCCGTCAGATCTTTCCGCTGATCCCCAGAATCTCCAGCGTCGATTTCCGCTTCGAAATCCTGCGAAACGATGGGTTCGCTATGACCTTCGAAACGTCGCGCAGGAGCCCCGCGTCCTTGGAGACCACGCTCACGCCGATGAGAATCCCGGTCCTGGGAGATCGCGCGCTTCCATCGGCGCGCCGCCAGTTCTCCCAATCCAGCTGATAGTCCTTGTTCCGGAACTCGAACGCCTTGGGAAGGTAGTGGGCCAACTCTTGCGGCACGACTCCCGTGGCGCACTCCGCGGGCCAGGTCGCCGTCTCGGCGTAGTAGATGTATCCGGCGGCGCGCACCGCGAAGAGGTCCGCCATCGCCTGCGTGGCCCGGGTATGACGTACCAGATCAATGTAGCGGGGAATCAGAAGCGCCAGGAGAATCACGAGAATCGAGAGCGCCACGACCAGCTCCAGGGCTGTGAATCCGCGTGAGCCGCGTCGGCTCATGGAGGAGTCCCTCCCTGGAAATCGGCCCCTAACGAACGACACAGCGAGCGCAGCCCAGATACCCCGTCAGGATGTAATAGGCCGCGATGTGGGCGTTCTGTTCCGCATCCTTCTTTCCCAGATCGCTGCTGGATGTGCCCTGGACAGCGATCCTGGTTCCTCCTCCGGCGGGATCCCTGGAACGAACGATGGAGTATCCATAGTGGAGGTTCGATCCGCGCACGGATGGCGGAGGATCGGATGAGTACATGGGGGAGTCGTACGAAACGAGCACCGAATCGGTGGTCGATCGGAGCTTCATGGTGCTGTACCGATCGATGAATTCGCGAGCACGGTCCCAGCTCGCGATGGACCGCTCTCGAGGGACGACGAAGTCGAGGGGCGTGTCCATCGCCTCGCGCAGCGCAACCTGTTCTTCGAGAGAGAGCTGGAATACGGAGCCGGAGGCGCAGGACAGCGCGGCCAGCGAGAGAAGCCCGACGGCCGCGCGACGGAGAAACGATTGCACGACCGCATTCTACCGGGGTGCAGGGGAGGGTTCCAGCACCAATGCTCCCACCAGATCACCTATAGTTTCAGGGGAAATGTGCCGAAACCGAAGCATGGAGAACCCGATGAATCCCCTCGCATCCATCCGGCCCCCCGTGGCCGTTCTCGTCCTCTTCGCCTGGGTGGCTCTGGTCTCGATGGCTGCCTCTCCCGCGCTCGCGGGCCTGGGCGCCGAGGGGGAGCCAACGTTTGGCATTTCCGGCTACTTCAAGACGCCTCCCAGGCTGGGCCAGGCGACCACCCTGCTCGTGCGTATCTGGGGCGAGGATTCCTACGACGTGCCGGTCACGAGCGTGGCGCGGATCTCGGTTCCCGAGGGAATCCGCGTCATCTCCGGGGACACCGTGAGTATCGCGCACGTGAACCAGTGGTCGCGGAGGCGCGCCGACCGGCTGATCCCGATCGTGATCCGTCCGGAGCGTCCCGGAAGGTACCTGATCCGGGGCTGGCTGGGGATCGACGCCGGTCCGGATCGTGGCGCGGACGAAACGGATTTCTTTCTCTCGGTCATCCTCGAGCAGGACACCGTGAGCTACTCGCGCGCGCCGCGCGTGACGCGCTTCGAGAACGTCCGTCACGGGCAGCGCTACCGCTACGCCGGCCGCTACCTCGTTCCCATCGACAGCACCCAGGCGCTTCTCGAAGAGGAGATCACTTCCAAGGCCAAGCCCCGGTCGCAGGAGGAGGCGACCTGTCCGGGATGCCCGGGCCCCTTGCCGACGGCGATCCCCTTCGTGGTCATGGTGGGGAGCGATGGAACGATTCGCGAGTCGCGCTTCCTCGATATGCAGGAGGAGGGCACGACCGATCCGTCGCTGGTCGCCGCCGCGAACCAGGCGCTCCAGCGCTGGGAATTCAGCGCCGCTCAGGCGGGAGATCGGGCGGTCGCCGATTTTCTGGTCGTGCGCGTGCCGGTGACGGGAAGTCCCGCTGCGCCCCAGCGCCCCGTGGAGGATGCTCCGGCTCCTCCGACCGGGGCCGCGGGTGACGGCGAGCCTCCCGCGGGGAGCGCGCGGGACGGCGAGCCCTAGTCCGGAAGGGTTCCCTCGAGAATGCGAGCGAGCTTCCTCGAGTCTATATTTCCACCCGAGACGACGCACACGACCTTCCCGCCGTTCACGCTTCCCTGAAGTGCCGCGGCCACAGGACAAGCACCCGCCCCTTCCGCGATGACCCGGACCCGCTCGGCGAGCAGCCGGATCGCCGCCGCGATCTCCTCCAGGGAGACCGGGATCGAATCTTCCACCAACCCCCGCACCATCGGCCACATTTCCGGTAGCACGCTCCTGCCTCCGATTCCATCCACGAAGCTCGGCCGGTGCTCGATCGTCCGGGGAGATCCTTCACGCAGCGCTGCCTGGAGCGGAGCGGCGGTCTCGACCTCGCAGGCAAGGATCCTGATTCCGGGCTTCTTCGATAGCGCCGCGATCGCGATTCCAGAAATCAGCCCTCCTCCGCCGAAGGGGACCAGGATCTGGTCCACGTCGGGAAGGTCTTCCAGGATCTCGAGCCCGATCGTGCCGTTGCCCGCGATGACGGCGGGATCGGAAACCGGATGGATGAAGAGCCCCTCCATCCCCGGATACCGATGCTCCTCGAGAACGCGCCACCAGACATCGAAGGGGACCTTGACGATCGAGGCTCCCAGGCGCTCGACGGCGTCGAGCTTGGTCCGGGGCGCCGTGTCGGGAACGATCGCGGTGCAGGGAATCCCCATCGCGCGCGCGTTCCAGGCGACGCCCTGCGCCATGTTGCCCGCGCTCGCGGTATAGATCCCGCGCCGGAGCAGCTCCGGATCGGCCAGCCGCATCGCGTTCCCGGAGCCGCGGATCTTGAAGGAGCCGATGGGCTGGAGGTTCTCGAGCTTGAGGTGGATCCGCGCGGGGAGCGTTCCCGCGCCGCGCGGCGCGGGAAGGCCGGTGAGATCCAGGGGAACGAGCGGGGTGCGCAGGGCCGTGCCCGCGATGCGCTCGCGGGCCTTGTGAATCTCCTCGGGCCGCGGTGGATCAATCGCCCGGATCGCGGCGTCCTCCCAGCTCGACCGCCGTGCCGATGCCGCTCCGGAGGGCGTTCTGGTAGATGAGATGCGCCGCGGCCACGTCCTCGACACCGAGGCCGACCGACTTGAAGAGGGTGACCTCCTCTGCCGAGCGTCGTCCGGGCACCATCCCGAGCAGGACGTCGCCGATCTCCCCGGCGATGTGGTCGTCCGCGATCGCGCCCTCCTCGCGTGGAATCAGGAAGTCTCCCGCCTCGTTCCGCGCCGATTCCCGCCGGTCCACGTAGAGACGCGCCCGCACGACCGCGCGCGTGTCGAGCTCGCGGGCCCCCTTGAAGCTCGCGCCGACCGCGTTCACGTGAGCGCCGGCCGCGATCCAGTCTCCCTGCAGCACCGGCTCGCGCGATGCGGTCACCGTGCAGATGAGATCCGCGCCCTGGACCGCCTCCCGCGCACTCGAGACCGGCTCGATGGAACACCCCGAGCGGCCCGATTCGCGCTCGGCGAAGGTCCGCGCGCGCGCGGGATCCCGGCTCCAGACCCGGACGCGCCGCAAGGTCCGGGCCGCGCTCATCGCCTCGAGGTGGGTCGAGGCCTGCACACCCGATCCCAGGATCGCGAGATCCCCCGCGTCCTCCTTCGCGAGCGCGCGCGTAGCCGCGGCGCTGACGGCGGCGGTGCGGATGGCGGTGATGGAGGAGCCATCGATCACGGCGAGGAGCGAGCCGTGCTCCACCTCGAAGAGAAGCACCGCCCCTTGATGGGAGTCATAGGGCGTCCCATGGTTTCCGGGCATCACGGAGACCACCTTGAGCCCCATGGAGCGTGGCGTTCCGAGATAGGCGGGCATCACGCCCAGAAGACCCGAGCGGTCGGGAAGCCACATCGCGGTGCGAAGGGGCAGCACCGCGTCCCCCCGGCTCAGGGTCCGCAGAGTTTCGGCCATGAGCTCCACGCATTCCTTCATGGGAAGGAGGCGCGGAACCTCGCGCTGGGTGATGACGAGCGTCTTCATCGCGTGGCTCAGTCTCGGGGTTTGCCGGCGCGCGATGAGGCGCCCGCGCCCGCACCCGCACTCTCGTGTTCGCTCCCGGCGGCCGAGGGGAGCACGGCGCACAGCCGGCTCAGGTCCACGTTCCCGCCCGAGACGATGGCGACCGTGCGCGCGTTCTCCGGCAGGCGCACCTTGCCGGCGAGGAGCGCTGCCGTCGCGGCGGCCCCGGAGCCCTCGACGTAGAGCTTTGCGCGCGTGAGGAGGAGCGCCATCGCCGAGAGGATCTCTTCCTCGGTGACCGTCACGATCTCGTCCACGAACCGGCGCGCCGCTTCGAGCGGAATCGCCCCGACGAAGGGCGGGGTCATTCCGTCCGCGAGCGTGTCCGCGGGGCGGCTCACGGGAACCGGCTTTCCGGCGTCCATCGCCGGCCCGAGGCCGGGGCCCGCCTCCAGCTCGACCGCGATGAGACGCGCTTTGGGCCGGATCGCCTTGAGCGCGCAGGCCACCCCGCACATGAGCCCGCCGCCTCCCACGGGTACGACCAGGGCCTGGATCTCCGGGAAGTCCTCCACGATCTCGAGCCCCGTGGTTCCGGCTCCGGCGAGCACGACCGGATCGTCGAAGGGATGGATGAAGGTCGCGCCGCTCTGCGTTCGCTCCTGCTCCAGCCGGTCGAAGAGGGTCGCGCGATCCGGGTGGAGGATGGTCCTGGCGCCGTAGCCCAGGACGGCATCCAGCTTGGAGCGCGGCGCATCGGTCGGCATGACCACCGTGCAGGGCGCTTGTACCTGACGGGCAGCCCAGGCAACCGCCTGCGCGTGGTTTCCGGCGCTGACGGTGATGAGACCGTGCGAGCGCTCGGCATCGGAGAGCGAGAGGACTTTGTTCAGCGCTCCGCGAGGCTTGAACGAGCCGGTCTTCTGGAAGTTCTCGCATTTGAGGTGAAGCCGGAGCCCGGTTCGCTCGCCGAGAGCCAACGAGGAGAAAAGAGGCGTGCGATGCACCTTGCCGTGGATCCGCTCGGCGGCGCTCTGGATTTGCCTCAGGTCGATCATGCCCGCTCCTTCGTGGCTCTGGAGAGGCCGGCAGGGAAACCGGGAGGGTAGCACAACCCCCCTTGCCGAAGAGGCGCCTCCGGGTGCATCGTGGAGCGGATGCGCGCGCGTCTGATCCTCCTTCTCCTGCTCCTCTGCCCCCGTGCCGGTGGCGCCGTCCCCATCCAGCTCCGGGTGGACCTGAGCGAGGCGCCACGCCGCATCGTCCACGCAAAGCTCTCCATCCCGATTTCCACGGACGAGGTGACGCTTCTCTATCCGAAGTGGATCCCCGGAGAGCACGGTCCCACGGGGCCGATCCAGAACCTGGCGGGGCTTCGCGTGTTCGCGAACGGGAAGCCGCTCCCCTGGAAGCGGGACGAGCTGGAGATGTACGCGATCCACGTCTTGGCACCCGAGCGGACGAAGCAGCTGGACGTCACGCTGGACTTCCTCTTCTCGGGGGACGAGGAGGGGTTCACGTTCGGCGCTTCCTCCACGTCGAGACTCGCGGTCCTGAACTGGAACCAGGTGCTTCTCTATCCCGCCGGGATCCCGCTCGAGGACCTGGTCTATGAAGCCTCCCTGCGGATCCCTCCCGGCTGGAAGTACGGCACCGCGCTCCCGGTGGCTCGTGAATCGGGGGAGGAGATCGAGTTCCGTCCCGCGCCGCTCGTCATGCTGATCGATTCGCCGGTCAACACGGGGGAGTTCTTCCGGACGGTCACGCTCGCGCCGGAGATCCATCCCCGGCACGTGATCCATCTCGTGGGGGACAGCCAGGAAGCCGTGGACATGCCGCGCGAGCAGGAGGAGCACTACTCGAATCTGGTGCGCGAGACGCTGGCGCTCTTCGGCGCGCACCACTATCGCGAGTATCATTTCCTCTACACCCTGAGCGATCACGTGCCCTTCTTCGGGCTCGAGCACCACGAGTCGAGCGACAACCGCGTGAAGGAGCGCACCCTGATCGACGATGACCTGAGGCTCCGGTCGGCCGATCTCCTCTCGCACGAGTTCGCGCATTCCTGGAACGGCAAGTACCGGCGACCCGCCGACCTCACGCCGCCGAGCTACGAGATCCCCATGAAAACGGATCTCCTCTGGGTGTACGAGGGGCTCACGCAATATCTCGGGTGGGTCCTGGCGGCCCGAAGCGGGCTCCTGACCCCGGACCAGGCGAGGGATTATCTGGCCGAGACCGCGGCCGACCTGGACAACGAGCCGGGCCGGAGCTGGCGGCCGCTCCTCGACACCGCGATCTCCGCGCAGTTCCTCTACGGCGCGGAGCAGCCGGGGTCGGCATGGAGACGGGGAGTGGATTTCTACGACGAGAGCCTGCTCCTCTGGCTCGAGGCGGACGGGATCATCCGGTCCGGCACCCACGGGGAGCGATCCCTCGACGACTTCTGCCGAATCTTCCACGGAGGCGAGAGCACGCCGCCCATGGTGAAGACCTACACCTTCGAGGACGTGGTGTCGGCGCTGAACGAGGTCCATCCCCACGACTGGAGAAGCTTCCTCACGGAGCGCGTGGACCGGGTGCAGCCGCATCCCCCGATGGGGGGAATCACGAACGGCGGATGGAAGGTGGCCTTCGTGGATTCGGTGCCCGCCTATCACAGGAG
>DASQAV010000032.1:0-3427 GCA_035635575.1 Candidatus Dormiibacterota bacterium
GATTGGACACGAGGCGACCGTCTCGAAGATCGGCGACGAGCAGATCTTCTATCTCATGAGCCGCGGCATTCCCGAGGCGGAGGCTTCCGCGATGATCGTGAACGGGTTCATCGAGCCGATCACGAAGGAGCTTCCGATGGAATACGCGGTGGAGATGAACCGTCTCATCCAGCTTCAGATGGAGGGGTCGGTCGGCTGACCGCCCGCTCTGTGCTTTGGCAGCTCCAACCCATGGAGAACGAAGCGTGAATTCATCCGAAACACTGGCGCCCCCGCGGACCGAAGGGGTTCGCATCGGCGCTTTGAACGCAGAGGACATCGCCGCGATCAGCAAGCGCGTGAAGGAGCCGGAATTCCTGGCCGCACGCCGGAAAGCGGCCTGGGCCCATTGCGAGAAGACGCCGTTCCCGCCCCGCACGGAGGAGCTCTGGCGCCGGACCGACATCAGCTCCCTCAAGTGGGACGCCGTTCTCGCGGCGCGCGAGCCGCACGTTCCCGTGGCGGAAGCGAGCGAGCTTCCGGCGTCGCTTCGCCTGGAGATCGGGCCCCGCGAGGAGCGCTCGGCTTTATTGGTGCAGCTGGATTCGAGCACCATCCTGATCGAGCGCGACAAGGAGCTGGAGAAGCTGGGCGTGATCGTGATGCCCGTGCTCGAGGCGGCGCGCACCCATCCCGTGCTCGTGGAGCGCTACCTGGGACGCACGGTGCGTCCCGACGAGAGCCGGTTCACGGCGCTCGCGGCCGCGCTGGAGAGCGGGGGGGCCTTCGTGTACGTGCCGGACCGCGTCAAGGTGCCGCGCCCCATCCGGCTTCTCTTCTCGCGACAGACGCCCGATCTCGGGACGTTCCCGCACGTGGTGCTGGCGCTGGGCGAGGGCGCGGAAGCCGCGGTGATCGAGGAATACGTCTCCCACGGTGAGCCCGGACACGGGGTGAACGTGGGCGCGACCGAGGTCACGCTGGCGCGCGAGGCGAGCCTGCACCTGGCCACCTTCCAGCGGTGGGCCGGAAACGTCCATCACTTCGGAACGGAGCGCGTGCGCATCGGCCGCGACGCCCGCTTCCACTGGACCTACACCGCGCTCGGCGGAAAGCTCACGAAGGTGGATCTGGAAATGCACCTGGATGGAGAGGGGAGCGAAGCCAAGTTCTCGGGGTGCTACTTCGGGAACGGCACGCAGCATTTCGATTTCCACACCTTCCAGAATCACAACGTGGGGCATACGGTCAGCGATCTGCTCTTCAAGGGAGCGCTCCGGGACCGGGCCCGCATGGTCTATCAGGGCCTGATCAAGGTGCACAAGGACGCGCAGCGCTCGGACGCCTATCAGGCGAACCGGAACCTGCTCCTCTCGGAGAAGGCGCGCGCGGATTCCATCCCCAGCCTCGAGATCGAGGCGAACGACGTCCGCTGCACGCACGGCGCCACGGTGGGCCAGGTGGACACGGACCAGCTCTTCTACCTCATGACGCGTGGTCTGCCCCGCCCCGACGCGGAGCGGATGATCATCCAGGGATTCTTCGAGCCGGTGCTCGAGCGGATTCCGGCCGAGTCGCTCCGGACGGCGGTGACCGCCGCCGTGGAGCAAAAAGCCGCGGTGTAACGTGAAGACGCTCGCTCCAGAGAGTCGCTTGGACTTCGCCGCGATCCGGAAGGACTTCCCGATCTTCACCCAGAAGGCGCACGGGAAGCCGCTCATCTACCTCGACTCCACGGCGACCACGCAGAAGCCGGTCGCGGTGATCGAGGCGCTGGATCACTACTACCGCACGACCAACGCGAACATTCATCGCGGCGTCTACGCGATCGCCGAGGAGGCGACCGCGCGCTACGAGGAAGTCCGCGGCAAGGTGGCGCGTGTCCTCGGCGCCCGCTCCTCGAGCGAGATCGTCTTCACCCGCGGCACCACCGAATCGGTGAATCTGGTCTCGAACGCGTGGGGCCGGAAGAACGTGGGCAAGGGGGACGTGATCCTCCTCACCGAGATGGAGCATCATTCGAATCTCGTGCCCTGGCAGATGCTCGCGGCCGAGAAGGGCGCCGTGCTCCGCTTCATTCCCTTCGACGGCCAGGGCAAGCTGGACCTGAGCGGCCTCGACGCGCTTCTCGAAGGCCCCGTGAAGATCGTCTCCCTGACCCACATGTCGAACGTGTTCGGCACCATCAATCCGGTGGCCGAGATCGCCCGCCGGGCGCACGCGCGCGGCGCGCTGGTCTTCGTGGACGCGGCGCAGAGCCTTCCCCATCTGGGCGTGGACGTTCGGGCCCTGGACTGCGATTTCCTCGCCTTCTCGGCGCACAAGATGCTCGGACCCACGGGAATCGGTGCCTTGTATGGGAAGCGCGAGCACCTGGACGCCATGCCTCCCTTCTTCGGAGGGGGAGAGATGATCCGCGAGGTGAAGCTCGAGGGTTCCACCTGGAACGACGTGCCCTGGAAGTTCGAGGCCGGGACCATGAACATCGCGGATACGATCGCCTTCGGAGCGGCGCTCGACTACGTCGAGCGGATCGGCTACGAAGCCATCGTGGAGCATTCTCGCGAGCTGGTCACGGAAACGATGAAGCTCCTGGGCGAGATCCCGGGCGTCACGATCTACGGCCCGTCGCCCGCGGAGCGCGGGGGGATCGTTCCCTTCACGCTCGACGACATCCACGCGCACGACGTCGCCACGGTTCTGGATCACGAGGGCGTGGCGGTGCGCGCGGGTCATCACTGCGCGATGCCGCTGCACAGGAAGCTCGGGGTCGCCGCGACGACGAGGGCGAGCTTCTACGTGTACAACCTTCCCTCCGATGTCGCGGTCCTGGCGGAAGGGGTGAGGAAGGCAAAGAAGCTGTTCAGCAAATGAGCCTCGACGATTTCTACCGCCAGACGATCCTCGATCACTACCAGAACCCCCGCAACTGGGGCACCCTCGAGAACCCGGACATCAGCGCGCAGGACGCGAATCCGCTCTGCGGCGACGAGATCCGGATCGATTTACAGGTAAAGGACGATCGCGTGGAAGCCGTTCGTTTCAGCGGCAAGGGCTGCTCCATCAGCCGCGCCGCGGCCTCCATGCTCACCGAGGCGATCGAGGGGAAAACCCTCGATGAGGTAAAACAGATCAATCGGGACGACGTTTTGGATATGCTAGGGATCGAGCTGGGCCCGGTCCGGCTCAAGTGCGCCCTGCTCGCCTTGAAGACCCTCAAGGTGGGAATCTACGGCGTGCAGCAAAACTGGCCCGGGGAAGAGGACGAATGACGGATCCGGCCACCGCGCGGTTCGTACGCGTCGGCAAAGCGAGCGACGTGCCGGAAGGGCGGGCGGAGGTCTTCGACGTGGAGGACCGTAAGATCGCGGTGTTCCGCGTCGAGGGCGGGTTCTATGCCATCGACGACATCTGTACGCACGACGGGGGGCCGCTGGCGGAAGGGGAG
>DASQAV010000033.1:0-26263 GCA_035635575.1 Candidatus Dormiibacterota bacterium
GGTGTCGGCGTGGTCCCTGGCGGTCTGCTGGACCCACTCCACCGCGTCCGCGCGCGTGTAGGGGTGGGGAAAGGCGTCGTGGAGGTTTCGCCAGACCTTGATATTGTTCGCGTGTTTCACGAGGGAATCCACGTCCCCCGGCCGCCATTCGCGTACGGTGCAGCGCGTGAGCTCGAGCTGGACTCCCCCTTTGGTCTTCTGGCCCATCGCGCACCCCGGAATGGCCTTGAAAGCACCGAACGATGCCGCCTAGCATCGTGGCCCCCACACGAAAGTGAGGACAGGAATGCGAAACCATATCAGGAAATTCGGGCGGAGTGGCGGACGGGGACGTGCCGTGCGCATCCTGGCCCTGGCGACTTGGGTCTCCCTGGCCACGGCGGTGGCGCCGGCCGCGGCAACGACCGACCCGGGAGCCCCATGCGCCCCCTGCGTGATCCAAAGGGCAACCCTGGACGAATCGGGGCAGCCGACACCGGAGATCTCCACCGAGCAGATGGCCCAGATCGCGGAGAGCCGATCCACCCTGGTCTTCGACGCTCGCCCGCACGAGGAGTTCGCGATGAGCCACATCCCCGGCGCCATCAACGTGGGCCCCAAGCCGGGAATGCAGATGTCCCAGTACACATCCGACGTCGCGGACATCGACAAGCTGACGAACGGCGACAAGAGCCGGGCCATGATCCTCTACTGCAACGGCCCTCTATGTGGGAAAAGCAAGCGGCTCGCCCAGGACCTCCTCAAAGCCGGGTACACGAACGTTTCCCGCTACCAGCTTGGGATCCCGGTCTGGCGCGCGCTTGGGCACCCTGTCCAGGCCGAACCATCCGCCATCTGGTCCACGCTCGCCAAGGACAAGACCGCGGTCGTCATCGACGCGCGTGAGCCGGAGGCGTTCCGGAAGGGGACGGTCCCCCAAGCGCGCAACGTCCAGGCGCCCGACGTGGCGAAGGCGAAGGACGACGGAAGGCTCCCCATGCTGGACCACAACACGCGGATCTTCGTCATCGGAAACGATGAGGGCGAGGCGCGCGCCGCGGCCACGGAGATCGCCCACAACGCATTCCAGAACGTGGCGTACTACGCGGGCTCGGTGGAAGATCTGGTGAAGAGCCGCCCGAGGTCCGGCTCCCGTTGAGCGTGAAACCCGAGCCGGTCCAACTGCGCGAGGAGGATCTCCACGATCTAGGGTTCGGGGCCGTCG
Organism: Candidatus Dormiibacterota bacterium; assembly: GCA_035635575.1. Lineage (GTDB taxonomy): Bacteria > Eisenbacteria > RBG-16-71-46 > SZUA-252 > SZUA-252 > WS-7. Next base: position 1,205 of record DASQAV010000033.1, read on the forward strand.
TCGCGCGCGAGAGCCGCGAGCGGCTCCTGAACAAGGACGGAACCTTCAACGTGGAGCGGCGCGGGAGGGGATTCCTGGCGTCGATCAGCCCCTACCATGCGCTGATCACGATGCCCTGGCCCGCCTACTTCGCCCTGGTCGTCGGAGCCTATCTCGTGACCAACCTCTTCTTTGCGGCCGCCTATAAGCTCGCCGGTCCGGGATCGCTGGAGATCGCGGGGCACAGGACCGCCAGCTTCCTCGAGGCCTTCTTCTTCAGCGTGCAGACGCTTGCGACCATCGGGTATGGAAGGATCGCTCCCGTCGGCCTGTCCGCCAACGTGCTCGTGACCGTGGAATCGCTGGTGGGGCTCCTGGGATTCGCCCTCGCGACCGGGATCCTCTTCGCTCGCTTCTCGCGCCCCGTGGCGACTATCGTGTTCAGCCACAACGCCATCATCGCTCCCTTCCACGACCTCCAAGCCTTCGAGTTCCGGATCGCGAACCGGCGGACGAACGAGGTGTTCGAAGTACACGCGGAGGTGGTCTTCAGTCGGATCGAGGGAGCGGATCGGGTGCGTCGTTTCTACGTCCTGCCGCTGGAGCGTGAGAAGGTCGTATTTTTCCCCCTGAGCTGGACGGTGGTCCACGCGATCGATGATAAGAGCCCCCTCCGGGGCCTCAGCCAGCAGGACCTGATCGATTCCGATGCGGAATTCCTGGTCCTCCTGACGGGAGTGGACGAGGGATTTTCCCAGATGGTGCTGACGCGGTCGTCCTACAAGCCGGAGGAAGTCGTCTGGAACGCGAGATTCACCAACATCTTCCGGCGCACCCGGGACGGGCGTCTCTCGATCGACGTGGGCAGAATCCACGAGTTCGAGGAGCTATCTAAGGAGGTACCGTGAGACGAATCCTGGCACTCTTGTCGCTCATCGTGGGGGTTGCGGCGGCGCCTGCCCCGCACCCGGGCGGAGCCGCGGCCAAGCGGATCAAAGTGTTTTCGGTACAGAAGGGGGGATACATCGTGACGGACAAGATTCAGAAGACGGACGAGGAGTGGAAGAAGAGCCTCACCGAGGAGCAGTACGTCGTCACGCGGAAGAAGGGAACCGAGCGCGCCTTCACCGGCGCGTACTGGGACAACCACGAGAAGGGAACTTACAAGTGCGTGTGCTGCGGGAACGATCTCTTCTCCTCGGATACCAAGTTCGACTCCGGCACCGGCTGGCCTAGCTTCACCTCGCCGATCGCCAAGGAGAACGTGGGCAAGGAATCGGACAAGAGCTTCTTCATGGAGCGCGATGAGGTGTTCTGCTCCCGCTGCGGCGCGCACCTGGGTCACGTATTCGACGACGGCCCCAAGCCGACCGGACTCCGCTACTGCATCAACTCCGCTTCGCTGGATTTCGAAAAGAACGAGAAGAAGGGGAAGTAGCAGTCCTGTAGCTGCGCAGTTACCTCCGGACGATCTGGTAGACCTCGCCGGTCAGGAGCACGAGGTAGATCTCTCCGTGTCCGTCCTGACCGAACGAGCTGAGACCCGCCATTCTGCCCCCTGCCTGCGTACGCAGGCTCGAGGTCCAGTCCTTCGCGTTCACCGCCTGCCCGTTGGCGATCAGGAAGCTCCGGACGATCCCCGTGCAGTAGTCGCCGTAGAAGTAGGTACCGTCCAGCTCGGGGATCTCGGTGCCGCGATAGACGTACCCGCCCGTGATGGAGCAGCCGTCCGAATGCCCGTACTCCGCGACCGGCAGCGTTAGCCCCGTTTTGTCGCAGTTCGCGCTGCTGGGGTAACAGTGGAGCCCTTCCATGATCGGCCAGCCGTAGTTCTTCCCTCCGCTGTGGTGCAATTCGTAATCCACCTCTTCGTACGCGTTCTGTCCCACGTCCCCGATGTAGAGGTCGCCGTTCAGGCGATCGAAGCTGAACCGCCACGGATTCCGGAGCCCGTAATCCCACGTCTCTCCCTTGGCACCGGGTTGGGATGCGAATGGATTGTCCGGCGGGATGGAGTACGGGGATCCCGCGTCCACGTTGACGCGGAGAAGCTTGGCGAGCAGCGATCCCAGATTCTGTCCGTTGTGGTAGGTGTCGCCGGCCCCGCCTCCGTCCCCCAGCGCGATGTAGAGAAATCCGTCCGGTCCGAACGCGACCTGCCCTCCGTTGTGATTGGCGGCCGGCTGGGGCACGAATAGGATCTCGCGCTCGGTGGCGCTCGCGGTGTCCATCGTGGCCGAGGCGAGGAACTCCACGACGTGCGTGTCCCCGGTCCGGTCGGTGTAGTCCACGTAGAATCTTCGATTGGTCTGGAATTGCGGATGGAACGCGAGGCCCAGGAGGCCCTGCTCGCTCCCGTTGCTGACGCGTGAGGAGATGTCGAGGAAGACGCGTGGCACGAGGGAATCTCCCGCGAATACCCGGATCGTTCCCGTCTTCTCGACGATGAAGAGCCGGTTGGTGTCGCCCGGGGCGGCCTGCAGATCCACGGGCTGGTCCAGTCCGCCCACGAGGAGCCGTGCCTGGATTGGGGCGCTTCCCGCGGGACGCGGGGTCTGATTTCCGCCACACGAAGCCGCGATGAGGAGGGAAGCGAGGAGCAGCGCGCGATGCGTCAGGATTCCTTCTTGCCCGCGAAGAGGCGGAAGAGCTTCCGAAGGGGATCGTAGTGCTCGTCCACGACCCTCTCTTTCAGGGGAATAATCGCGTTGTCGGTGATCGTGATGTCCTCGGGGCAGACTTCCGTGCAGCACTTCGTGATGTTGCAGAGACCGATCGCCGCATCGTCCTTCAGGAAGGTGGCGCGATTGCCCGAATCCATGGGATGCATCTCCAGCCCCGCCACGCGCACCAGGAAGCGCGGGCCCGCGAAGGCGTCCGTGCGCTGGTGGGAGCGGAGAACATGGCAGACGTCCTGGCAAAGGAAACACTCGATGCACTTGCGGAACTCCTGAACGCGGTCGATGTCTTCCTGCTTCCAGCGCCACTCCGCATCCTGCTTCGGCGTGAAGGGCGGGATCTTCTTGTTGACCTCGTAGTTCCATTTTACGTCGGTCACGAGGTCCTTGACGATGGGGAAGGTCTTCATCGGCTGGACGACGATCGGCTCGCCGGCCGGATAGGCGTCCATTCGCGTCTTGCACATGAGCTTGGGCCTGCCGTTCACCTCGGCGCTGCACGAGCCGCACTTGGCCGCCTTGCAGTTCCAGCGCACCGCCAGATCCGGAGCCTGATGGCCCTGGATGTGGTGGATCGCGTCGAGCACGACCATGCCTTCCTCGAGGGGCACCCGGTACTCCTTGAGCCCTCCTCCCGAGGCGTCGCCTCGATAGACATGCAGGACCGCGTCCGCCACGTTTCCTCCGATCAGGCCTTCGCCGCCACCGGCTCCGCATCCACCAGGGCGCGGAGCTCCTCCGGCATCTCCGGGAGGGCAGACTGGGATACGAGCACTTCGTCTCCCTCTCGCACGGCGACGCTGTTCACCCGGCCGAGCGCCGGATCCAGATTCGGGTAGTCGAGCCTCGCGTGAGCGCCGCGGCTCTCCTTGCGCTGGAGCGCGCAGCGCGCGATCGCCTCGCTCACGAGGAGCATGTTGTCCAGATCGCGCGCGAGGTGCCAACCCGGGTTGAAGGCGCGCGAGCCCTCGACGCGCATCGTCTTCGCTTCCAACCGTAGGGCTTGGACCGCCTCGATGCCGCGCTTCAGATCCTGCTCCGTGCGGTAGATGCCCACGAGAGACTGCATGGAGTCCTGAAGCTTGCGGTGCACCGAATACGGATCCGGCCCGCTCGAGCGCTCGAAGGGCAACAGCAGCTCCCGCTCCGCACCCGCGATCTGCGCCGGATCGAGCGGCGCATGCGCGGGCGCCTTCTGGGCGTAGGCCGCGGCTCCCGCTCCCGAGCGCCGGCCGAACACCAGGAGATCCGAGAGAGAATTCCCGCCGAGTCGGTTCGCGCCGTGCATGCCGCCCGAGGATTCGCCGGCGGCAAAGAGCCCGGGCACCGTGGCCGCGCCCGTCTCCGCGTCCACGCGGACGCCTCCCATGATGTAGTGCCCGGTCGGGCCGACTTCCATCGGACCCTTCGTGATGTCGATGTTCGCGAAATCCATGAACTGGTGGTACATGGACGGAAGCTTCTTCTTCACGATCTCGGCCTGCTTGTGGGAGATGTCGAGGAAGGCGCCGCCGTGCGGGCTTCCGCGCCCTTCCTTCACCTCGGTGTAGATGGCGCGCGCCACCATGTCGCGGGTCGAGAGCTCCATGCGCTTGGAGTCGTAGCGCTCCATGAAGCGCTCTCCCGCGGCGTTGCGCAAGACCCCCCCCTCGCCGCGCACGGCCTCGGTGACGAGGAGGCCCTGCACGCCCGGAGGCCAGACCATGCCGGTCGGGTGGAACTGGAAGAATTCCATGTCGATCAGCTCGGCGCCGGCGTCCATAGCAAGTGCGTGGCCGTCTCCCGTGTACTCCCAGGAATTCGAGGTGATCTTGTAGGCCTTGCCGACTCCGCCCGTGGCGAGCACGACCGCCTTCGCGCGGAAGGTCACGAAGCGCCCGGTCTCGCGCCAGTAGGCGAAGGCGCCCACCACGCGGCGGTCCTGCGTCAAAAGCTTCGTGACGGTGCACTCCATGTAGACCTCGAGCCCCTGATGCACGCCGTGGTCTTGCAGCGTGCGAATCATCTCGAGCCCCGTGCGGTCACCAACGTGGGCAAGCCGCGGCGCGGAATGGCCGCCGAAATTCCTCTGCAAGATTCTTCCGTCCTGCGTGCGGTCGAACACGGCGCCCCAGTGCTCCAGCTCGCGGACGCGGTCGGGCGCCTCCTGTGCGTGGAGCTGCGCCATGCGCCAGTTGTTGAGCAGCTTGCCGCCGAGCATCGTGTCCTTGAAGTGAACCTTCCAGGAATCCCGGGGATCCACGTGCGCGAGCGCGGCAGCAACCCCTCCCTCCGCCATCACCGTGTGCGCTTTCCCAAGCAGCGACTTGCAGACCACGCCCACGCGCGCTCCCTGCGCGGAAGCCTCGATGGCCGCGCGCAGCCCCGCGCCACCGGCGCCGATCACGAGCACGTCGACGTCGTGCGACTCGAAGCGCTCGGTCATCGGGATGCCCGGCTCGCGACGGTCACAGGAGCCTCACGTCGTGGAGGACACCCATGGAGAGCAGGCGCACGTACACGTCCGCGAGCGTGACGGCGAAGAAGGAGATCCAGGCGAATCCCATGTGGTGCTCGTTCAGGGCCGTCGCCTTGGACCAGAGGCCGTGCTGCGTGCGCGCGGCCGCGGAGCAGGAGAAGCAGTCCAGCTTGCCGCCGATCAGGTGGCGGAAGGAATGGCAGGAGAAGGTGTAGAGCGTGAGCGTGCCCGTGCTCGCGAGGATCACGAGGGTGCCGACGCCGATTCCGAACCTTCCGTCGAACCAGAGCGCCTGCCACACGTCGTGCCAGAGAAAGAAGAGCCACAGGAACGCGAGATAGAAGGCGAATCGGTGAAGATTCTGGAGCACGAACGGAAACTTCATCTCGCCGGTGTATTTGCCACGATGCGCCTCGCCCACCGCGCACGCGGGCGGATCGAGGAAGAAGGCGCGGTAGTACGCCTTCCGGTAGTAGTAGCAGGTGGCGCGGAACATCACCGGTGGGATCAGGATCAGAAGCGCGGGGGAAAGAGGCCACCAGGGCGCGACGATCTTGGGGGAGTACAAGGGAGAGAGGTAGGGTCCGAACTCGTAGTGCGCGCTCTGCAGCGCCGCCCAGAAGGAATAGCCGCCCAGCACCGACAATCCCAGGGCGGTGAGCGCCGGGGCGAGCCACCAGGCGTCGCGCCGATCGGTGGATCCAAAGCGGTCCGAAGCCTTCGGGGGGGCAGCCTGCACCCGCTGCGCCATCCATTCCTCCGTGGAACGATTGAAATCCCGATAAGGGCAATGAGCAGACCGACTTTAGCACGGGCAGGACGTGAAGAAAAGCGAAGGGCGGGCTCGGATGTCTAGCCCGCCCCCCACTTACTGAGTGACGCCGGTTGGAGAAACCTACGGTCTAATTGCCGTCATAGCTGTCGTCGTAGTACGAGTCGTCGTTGTTGTAGTCGCTGTTCGAGTCGTTGTAGTAGCCGTTGTCGTAGCCGTCGTCGTATTGATAGCTGTCGTCCGCGCGGTACGGGCCGTCCCAGTACGAATCGAAATCGTTATCCCAGTTGCTCACCGAGATCGACAAGCCGCTGGGCGCGTACGGGCAGTGGTGCACGTGATAGGCGTAGGCGTCGTAGGAGTCGAAACGCTCGTCGCAGAAGTTGCAGCCGTAGAGGTAATGCGGCCGCACGATCCGGGCGCCGATGTGGACCCCGCCGATTCTGAAATTCGCCGCGACAAAGAGCCGGACCGGGCGCACGTAGACGAGCCGGCCGTAGTATCGGGGCGCGCAGTAGATCCGGCGCGCGCGGAAGTAGCCGCCGTAGCGGTTATCGCGAATGGTGAGGACATCCCTGCGAACGGGATAGCCGCGCCATACGGAGGTGCCGCCCCACGAGCCGCGCGCGCTGTAGCGCCGGTCGCGGAAGCGGATGTCGCCGGAGGAGCCGCTTCTCCAGCGGTCGCCGACCTGGGTGCGCTCGCGGACCTGGACACGATTGGTCGCGCCGCGGTCGCGCCACGTCGTGCCGCCGCCGCTGTTGGAGCGATCCCCACGGCCGCTCCACGTGCGCCGACGCTCGCCGCCGTTCTGGCCGCCGCGCCATGCTCCCTGATCGCCGCGATTGCCGCGGTCCTGACCGCCTTGATTGCCACGGTTCTCGCGCCAGCCCCGGTCACTCCGCTCCGACTTGCGATCCCCCTCCTTTGGTGTCCACCACTTGCCTTGATCGGCCTGGGCGAGAAGGGGAGCTCCCATCAGCATCGTGACGCCGATGGCGCCCGCGATCGCGAGGCGAGCTCGGTTCAGCCATGATCCATTCATTCGACTCACTCCTTTCGGGACTAGGATATCTTGCTGGTGCTTCACCGTGGACAAAATGCAACCACCATGCCCGGGCAGGGCTCCAGGACCGAAGCCATTGGCGCGCAATCACTTGCGACCCAGAATCCCCGGACCCAGAGGGCCTCTCCTCCGTCGACATTCGACCCCATGGTCGCGCCACAGTCACACCCCTCCCAGACGCATCAAGGCTCAACAGAGTTGCCCATCCTGCCGATATCTGGACGGGCACAGATGGGATGCGCCCGCCTCCGGCAACCCAACCCAAACGAGGGGTAGAACCAATGGCTGCGATGACCGAGAACGAACGCATGGAGTATTCGGTTCTAATGAGCCGCGGGCGGGACGCGGAGCGCACGTGCCACTTCTGCTGGATTGCGTCCGGAATCGCGGCCACGATGCTTCTCTCGTGGGCGATCGCGGCCCGGAACGCGGGGCTCATGCTTCCGGTCATCTTCGCCGTCGCCTATGGCTTCTACACCATGGTGCACGGACGCTCGCAGACCCGGCTGATCGGCGGCTACGTGAAGGAATTCTTCGAGGGGAACGACTCGAGCAACTCCGGTCCGCTCTGGTTCACCCGCCTCGGAAGGCTCGAGATGGTGCCAGGATTCAGCGCCTCCAATGCCGACTGGCTCATGACCGCCATGGCGAATGTGGTCATCGTGACCTCCGTGATCTTCGCGTGGGTCTTCGCATCCGCCATGCCCAAGGGAGAGCTCTACGCCGGCATCGCGACGGGATGCGCGATGGCGTTTCTCGTCCACTCCATCTCGGAAACGACCCGCCTGAGACAGAGCGATGCGGCCGCCTTCTGGCGTCAGGTCGGCATGGGCGCGGTCGAGGAGCGTAGTAGTCGCCCGCAGCAGCGCTTCGCCGCCCGCTAGGGCAGCGTTTCGCGATCCGCTCAACCAGAGCGTTGCGTGGGCCTCGGGTAATCCCGGGGCCCATTTTTCGTCTGTTGTTTTTGACCCGGGCCGGTACTAGGCTCGAGGCAGCAAGTCCCCCTCCCCTTCGGACTCCCATTCGTGCCGGGCCGTGACGAAGGAGACACTACCCGCGAGCTGATTCTCCCATTCCCCGGATCCAATCACGCCTCCAAGCCGGAAGCTCTCGGAGGTTTCGATCATGAACCGGACCCTACTCCTCGTGCGATTCTCGATCTTGACGGCGCTCTTCATCTGCGCCGCGTTGTGCCGCCCATCTTCTGCGACCGCCCAGTACATGTACCTGGATACGAACGGCGACGGCATCCATACCGATGCCGACGTGCTGAAGCCGTCGGGAACCACGACCATCGCGGTCTGGCTGGACACGCAGCACGACAAGGACGGTACGCTCCAGACTTGCAACTCCCACACGCACGCGCCGCACGACTGGAGCTGGGAGGGCGCGCCCCCGGATCCAGGTCTCGACATCTTCTGCTACGACATCTACCTGGTCGTGACGGATGGGACGGTGACGTGGGGAGACTACGAGGACAATCTCGGATACGACGACCTCTCGCCGCCCGACGGAAAGGGAAATCCCACGAAGCTCCACCTCACCTACTTCATACCGACCGGCGAGTACGGAAACCCCGCCGGGCTCCACAAGCTTGGCGAGATCACGGCGACCGTGGAATTCGGGACGCCTTCGATCGGCTTCGCGCCCATGGTGGGCTGGGACTACACGGCCTTCGGCACGCATTGCAGCGCTTCCCTGGATTATCCGAATTCGTACCTGTACGGGATCGACTGGTTCGACGCCGACGGAGCCCCCTACGGCGGACCGATGAATCACCCGCCAAGCATGGGCCCGCTCGCGGCGGTATCCCTCGTGGAGGAGGCGGCCGCGGACGTGAACGTGGTGGCCACCGACACCGATGCCCAGCCTCTGACGTTCACGAAATCGTCGGGGCCGGATTACGTGACGGTGGAAACCGTGGACGCTCCGGGCGGCGCCGGCCGCGTCCACGTGGCTCCCCAGAGCGCGGACGTGGGCGCCGGAAGTGCCACGATCCGGGTCTCCGATGGGATTTTCTGGTGCGAGCGAACCCTGGACATCGTCGTCCGGCCGCTGCTGCGGATGAGCCAGCCCGGGGACATCGCCACGCTCGTGGGCGGGCCGGTACGATATTCCATTCCCGTGGAGAACAACACCGGCCACACCCTCTCCTTCTCGCTCGTCTCCGCTCCCAGGTTCGTGACCCTGGACGCCAGGGGCACCGTGTCGGGGCTCCCCGCGAGAGAGGATATCGGCACGTGGAGCGTGACCGTTTCCGTGACCGATGGGACGCTCCACGATCAGAAGACGTTCCGCATCCAAGTCAGTCCCGCCCCGGAGGCGCCCAACAGCGCCCCCGTCGCGGTCACCGAAGCTCCCTTTCGGGGAATTCTCGGCCGTCCCGTCCTCTTCGACGCCTCGAAATCCCGCGATCCCGATGGCGACCCGCTCAGCTATCTGTGGGAGTTCGGAGACGGCACCGCCGCGATGACGGCCAAGGCCACGCATGCGTACACGAGGACCGGAGATTGGACCGTAAGCCTGACGGTTCGCGACCCGAGCGTGGCGGTCACGGTGACTTCCGTGGCTCACATTCAGGATCGCGCGGAGGCGCGCGCCTATCTCGAAGGCGGCCCGGGCGCGGCCCTGGCCGCGACTGCGGGAAAGAACGTGTGCGTGCGCATCGAGCCCCTGAACGCGTCGTTCGGATGCGCGGAGCTGGGCCCCGAGGCCCTCAACGTGACCCTCGCCGCCGCGGGGGCGGGCAGGATCAGCGCGATCGGTGTGGCCGAGAACAACGGGACCGATGCGGACGGAAACAGGATCGCGGATCGGGGCATCCTGTTCTCCGCGACGGACATGGCGGGTTTCCTTTCACGGGCGACGGGCAAGGATCTGAACCTGACCCTGGAGGGATCGCTCGACGGGGGAGGAAGCTTTACCGCGCCGCTCCAGATCTCCCTCCTGAGACACGCCGGGCCGCTCGGGGCGGGCATGTCACCGAATCCCATGAATCCCTCGAGCCAGTTTTCCTTCGTCACCACACGGTCCGGCCGCGTTGATCTGCGACTCTACGACTCCCAGGGAAGGCTCGTGCGCCGCGTCATCGACGGCGAGGCCATGCCCGCCGGATACCATCAGATGACGATCGACGGGCGTGGCGATCGGGGGCAGAGGCTGTCCTCGGGGATCTATTACTACTGGATCGAGACCCCGGAAGGCAGTACGCGCGGGCGGTTCGCCATTCTGCGCTAGGAGTGGCGCGGCTCTACGGGTGTGCTACGAGCGGGATCCGAGGGAGTGCCGTCGGGGAGTGCTGGCGCGTCGATGGCAGGAGCGTACGGGAGGCGAGGCCGGGCACCTCGAGTGACGGCGAGCTCTCTTCCTCCCAGCGCGAGGAGCACGACCACGATGACCGGCGGGATCTGGATGGCCTGAAGGGCGAGCCCGGCGGCCAGCGCCTCGTGCGGCGCCACGCCGAAGGGAAGGAGCGCCAGGATCATCGCTGCCTGCGTGACCCCGATGTTTCCCGGCGAGAGCTGGATCAGCCCGCTCAGGTTGACCACCATCAGGGCGGTGAAGGACGCGGAGAAGGACACCGGAATCCCGAACGCGGAGAGAATGAGGTGATAGGTAGCCCACTGCGCCACCCAGTTGAGGAGCGCGAAAAAGAGGGCGAGCGCAAAGAGCCGCGGTGACCCGGTCTCCGTGATGCTCGCGAGCGTCGTGCGCACGCGAGCGGGAAGCGCGTCCAGGAGGCGCACGCGTTTTCCCGACCAGGCGGCCGCAACCAGGAGCAGGACGAGTACTCCTCCCGAGATCTGGAGCCCGTTCAGGATCGGCGGGAGGCTCAGGATCGCGGGCGCGAGCAGCATGAAGCAGGCGAGCGCCAGCGCTTCGATCCCCCGCGTGCGGACGACCGAGGCAGCGACGGCGCCCACCGGCGCCCCTTCGCGAGCCGAGAGATCCTGGACGCGAGCGGTCTCTCCGAGAAGCGCCACCGAGAGCGAATTCATCGCCGAGCCCAGGAAGTTCGCCTCCTGGACCGCCCGCCACCGGCAGGGCGCCGAGGATCGAAGCAGGAAATACCACGCGAACCCCTTGGCGATCAGGGAGACGAGGTTCACCGCGAGCGCGGCCCAGAGGATTCCCGGATCCGCCCGGAGAAGAACGCCGGGCACATCGCGCCACGGGACCTTGTAGAGGAAGAGGACGAGCGCGGCCAGGGCGATGGCTCCCAATGCCACGCGCGCCACGGTCTGCTTCTCGAGCCTGAGCCTCACGCGCGCCTCATGAGCTCGGCGAGCGGACGGAACTCATATCCCTCGTCGCGGGCGTCGCGGATGATGCCATCGAGCGCTTCCGCGGTCTGCGCGCGGTCGCCGGGAGTCGCGTATCCATCGCCGTCATGAAGAAGGATGATCGCGCCGGGACGGAGCCCGTGCCGTACGCGCCTTCGGATCTCCTCGGCGCCCGGACGGTTGGTATCCCAGACCCCCAGCGTCCACCCGAAGACGTCGTAGCTCAGCTCCCGAGCCACCGAGTGCACGGCCGGATTGCGAAGCCCATGCGGCGCGCGGAAGCAGCGCGGCGCCCGGCCGAGCACGTCCGTGATCGACGCATGGGCGTCCCGCAGCTCCCCTTCGATGAAGCGCCGTCCTCTCAGGTGGAGCTTGGCGTGGCGCTCCGTGTGGTTTCCGATCACGTGTGGGCTTTGCGAGAGGCGCGAAGCGACCTCGGGGTGGAGGCGCACATGGCGGCCCAGCACGAAAAAGGCGGCCGGCACGCGCCGGTCCTCCAGGACGTCGAGAATCCGGTCCGTGGCGCCGGGATTGGGGCCATCGTCGAACGTGAGATAGAGCGTCTTGCCCTCGCGCGGGCCGCGCCCGATGACCCGGCCGAAGAGGGAGCTGTTGGGCGCGTACATCCCGTACGCATAGCACCCCAGCGCCATCGCCGCGGCGCCCGTGCCCCAGATCGCCGGGGCGAGCGTGGGCGTCATCGCGCGACCCTCCGGTAGACCTCGACCACTCTCGCGGCAACTTCCGCCCAGGAGTAGGCCGAGGCTTTCTTCAGCCCCCAGGCGCTCATCTCCGCTCTCCGGTCCGGATCGCGCGTGAGGCGGATCACCGCATCGGCCCAGGCACCGGGATCGTCCGGAGGCACGAGGAGCGACTTTCCGCCATCGATCAGCTCACGGAAGCCGCAGATGTCCGAGCCGATGATCGGCGTGCCGCAAGCCATCGCCTCGAGGAGCGTGATTCCAAAAGACGCCTTGCTGGTGGGGCAGAGGTAGAGATCGGCCCCGGCGTAGAGCGAGGGCCGCTCGTCGTACACGCGTCCCACGAACGTCACGCTGCGTCCGAGGGAGCGGGCGCGGCTCTCGTACGCGGGACGGAGCGGCCCGTCTCCCGCCACCGTCAGCTTCGCTCCCGGGTACGCGGCGAGAACCGCGGGCATCGCGGAGAGAATCTGGTCCAGCCCGTTCCTGGGGTCGAGCCGTCCCAGGAAGAGGAGCTTGGGGCCCGAGCTTCCGTTCGCCGAAGACCTGCCGTTGGGATGGAAATACCCGACGTCCACCCCGTTCGGAATGATCTCCCAGTCCGAAGTGAAGTAGCGGGCATGGGCCTCGATCGCGGGCTGACTCACCGCGATGCTCGCGGCGAACCGGTCGAGGCGCTTCTGGAGCGGGGCGCGGAAGATCGAGTAGGCCACCGAGCGCCGGAACCAGGAATGGAACGTCGCGACGACCGGGATTCCGAGATCCGCCGCCGCTTCCGGGGCGATCATGCCGAGCGTGGGTGTGAGGGGGCCGTGGGCGTGCACCACGTCGATCCGCTCCGACTCGAGGATGTCGCGGATCTCTCGCCGAAGGCCGAAGCCTGCCGTCATGCGCGCGAAAGAGCCGTTGCTGAGAAACACCACGCTCCGGCCCACCCGGTGGACCCCGGCCGACTCCCGCTGCCCGGCCATCCGGGAGGTGATCACGACCGCCGTGTGCCCCCAGGCCCGGAGGTGCACGGCCAGGTTCTGAACGTGCTCCGTCACCCCGCCGAAGTGCGGGTAATAGAACTCGGTTACGAGGGCGACGCGGAGGGGCTTCCCGTGCGGTACGGAGGGGGGCGAAGGGAAGCCATTCGCCGTTGCGACCTTCTGGATCATCCAAAAAGTATAGCCCCGTGGCGAAACGAGAACCTAACGGCGGGTGGTGGTTATCTTGGCAGCAGATCCCTGAGGCCGGGGATGGCCGGCTTCATCACCATGAGCGCGGCCGCGATCGCGGGCGTGAGTAGGGCGACCGCTCCCCAGAGCTCCCACTGCACGGAGAGCGCGCGATACGCGGCCCAATCCAGGGATTCGCCGGAGCGGCGAACCAGCGCGAGCATCTTCCGCTGCGCCGGGGCGACCGCCATCATGAACGCGAAGCCCGAGATGATGAAGAGGACGATCGACCAGAAGATCCACCCCGTCCCGAGGATGGGATACTTGCCCACGACCGCGGCGCCGATGCCTCCGATCAGGATCAGGATGATCGGCGGCAGGGTGAAGAGACGGTCGGCGCGAATGATTCCCTCGAGCATGTTGGCGATCACAACCGGGTTCTTGGTGCGGTCGGCGTTCGCCTTCCAGAACACGCCCGTGGTGATGTTCCCCAGGAAAAGAACCACCGCCAGCACGTGAAGCAGCTTCAAACCTAGATAAGCGTGCGCCTCCATCGCGAGACTCCTTCCGATCAGGGTTCGTTGGGGATCAAGCCCACGGCGCTGAACTCCGGGCTACGGGCTGAGGATGCGCGTCGTCCATCCACGTCCCTTACGCTCGTAGAGCACGCGGTGGTGGAGTCGATGGGGGCGGGCTTCCCAGAACTCGATCCGCTCCGGCTCGATCCGGAAACCGCTCCAGTGCTTCGGCCGGGGCACCTTCCGGGGCAGCGACGCGTCGAGCTCCTGGTATTTCGCGGTCAGCTCCTCGCGCCCTTGCCCAAGCTCCTCGCTCTGGCGCGAGGCCCAGGCGCCCACCTGCGACTCGCGCGAGCGCCCGGCCCAGTAGGCGTCTGCTTCCGCGTCCGAGACGGGAGTAGCGCGTCCCTCCACGCGCACTTGCTTCTGGAGCGGCGGCCACCAGAAGCAGAGGGCCGCAGGGGCGCCCGCTCCGCCGGCGCCGCCCTTGGGGCCCTCGGGCAGGAGCTCATGCCCCTTCCTGCTCTCGAAGTTCGTATAGAAGACGAATCCGCGCTCGTCCACGGAGCGGACGAGCACCACGCGCACCGACGGCTTGCATTCGCGGTCCACGGTGGCGAGCGCCGCGGCGTCCGGCTCCGGAAGATCGGCTCGAGACGCGAGTGCCTGCCACTCGAGAAACAGCCCGATCGGATCGGGCGGCTGGGTCACAGACTGGGGACCGACGTACCGGATTTCCCCGACGGCGGGACGGGGCGGTACTTCACTCCGAGCTGATCGAAGAGGAACATCAGGACGTCCGCCATCTGCCGGTCGCGCTCCGAGAGCGCGGTCCCGATTCCGTGCCCGGAGTCGTAGCTCACGCGCATGAGGACGGGATTCTTGGAGCCCGACGCCTGGAGTCTCGCGACCATCTTGAAGGTTTCCCAGGCGGGGACGCGTGGATCGTTCACGCCGGTGAGCGCCAGGATGGAAGGATAGGTCTCACCATCCTTCACGTGGTGGTAGGGGGAGTAGCCAACCATGCCGTGGAACTGGAGGGAGTCCTTCACCGTGCCGAACTCGGTCGTGTTGAACTCGCCGTTCGGCGCCAGCTCCGTGCGGAGCACGTCGCCGTAACCCACGTGCGCGACCGCGGCCTGCATGAAGCTGGGGTAGTGGACCAGCGTGCCGTACACGAGGAGCCCGCCGGCGCTTCCGCCCTCGATCGCGAGACGCTCCTTCTTCGTGTATCCCTGATCCACGAGGTAGCGCGCGCAGGTCGCGAAGTCCTCCATGGACTGCTTCTTGGTTCCGAGGCGCGCGGCCTGGTGCCACGCGTCTCCGTACTCGCCTCCACCGCGCACGCTCGCGTCGGCGTAGATCCCCCCCTGCTCGATCCAGACCTTGATCTCCGGCTCGAAGTAGGGCTGCTCGCTCAGGCCGTAGGCGCCGTACCCGTAGAGGATGGCCGGCGACGATCCGTCCCGCTTGGTGCCCTTGCGCATGACGATGTTGATCGGAAGCTTGGTGCCGTCCGGCGCCTCCGCGAACACGCGCCGCACTTCGCAGTCCCTGAAGTCCGCGGGAGAGATCTGCCGGAGTGCGGTGCTCATCAGCCTGCCGGTCTCCGGAGTCCATCGGTAGTACGCGGGCGGCTGGGTGTAGCTCTGGCTCCGGACCAGCACGGTGTCTCCCGACGTGCGCACCGCATTTCCCATGGTCGAGATCTCCGACATGGTGACCAGCCCCTGCCTGTGGCCGCCCAGATCGTAGACGCGCATCTGCGTGGGACCGCCGACCATCTCGGTCACGAAGAGCCGGCTCTGCGCCGGCGTGTAGGACTCGATCGCGTTCTCCGTCTCCGGGACGACGACCGCGGCATGGTGCAGGTCGGGGGACTGGAGCGGCATTCTCAGGATGGCCTTTCGGGGCGTGTCCTTTCGCGAGAGCAGATAGAGCGCCGCATCCATTCCGAACTTGGACTCGATGATCCCGTCCTCGAACGTCGCGAACCGATTCCACGCCCCGCCCCGGCTCAGGAGCCAGTAGGCGTGCTCCCCCCCGTCGCCGTTACTCACGTCCGCGAGCACGTACTGTCCATCCGGGTTCGTGCTGAGCTCGATCTCCGCGATCTTCGGGAATTCCCTGCCGAGGACGTAGGTGTCCTCGGAGAGCGGCGTCCCCAGCTTGTGGTAGTAGATCTGCTGGTAGAAAGGGAGATCCTCCGCCGCGCGCTCGCCCTCGTGCGGGTAGCGCGTGTAATAGATTCCGGAGGCATCCTGATTCCAGGCCGCGCTTCCGCCCGCGGTCCCGCCGTTCACCTTGGGGATCACGTCCGGCAGCGCCTCGCCGGTGTCGGAGCGGTAGAGATGGAGCGTCCCGTCCTCGGTGCCGCTCTTGGAGAGGGACACGGCGACGTAGCGGCCATCCAGCGAGGGGGCGTAGAAGTCGATCGAGGTTCCGCCCGTGGCGTCGATGAGGTTCGGATCCACCACGGTCCTCTCGGATTCCTTGTCCATCACCGAAGTCATCGCAACCAGGAAGGGCTGCTGCTTGGGCGGCTGCACCTTCATGAAGAAGTACGTCCCGTTCCGGTAGGCCGCGGAGCGGTAGTCGGGGGATTCGGAGTGGGTCAGCGCGACCACGCGATCCAGGATCGGTTTCCGATCGGGATGACGGTCCAGCCAGGCGCGCGTGTAGCGGTTCTGCCCCTGCGCCCACTTCGCCGTGGCCGGGTCCGACGCCTTCTCCATGTATTGATAGTCGTCCCGGACCGCAGTACCCCAGTAGGTGTTCACGACGGTTTTCTTGGGCGCCTTGGACTTTTGCGGGAGCTTGGGGTCCGCCGCCCAGGCGTGCGAGGCGAGGAGAAGCGTGATCGCGACGAGTGTGGTGCGGCGAAACATGAGGTGCCTCCGAGCTGGAACGGATCGATAGCGCTGGAACGTGCGTTCGCGAGCATCGGCGCCCGCATTTGGCATATTACAACAGCCACATTCACGCCGAGGTTCGCTATACTCCCGCCGGGCCGGCGCATCGGGTCCACTCGGCATCTTGCCTAGTTCGCCCGGGCCCGTCCGCGCCCGGCCCTAAGTCATTACAGAAATTGGGCTCCGGTCGCGAGGCCCCAGCTTCCATGGAACAAATTCCTCTCTGGAGTCCCAAGCCTCCGCCCGCGGTCCGAAGCTCGCTCCCGCTCCTCTCCAAGTCGCGCTTCCTCGCGGGACTTCAGTGCCAGAAGCGGCTGTATTTCGAATGCTACCGCTCGGTTCCGCGCGATCCGCTTCCTCCCGCCACGGAGGCGCTCTTCGAGGCGGGGGCGCGCGTGGGAGTCCTGGCGCGCGGGCTCTTCGCCGGCGGAATCCGGATCGAGGGGCCCGAGGCGGACCAGGAGACCACCGCGGTCATGCGGCAGCACGGATCGAGGGCGATCTACGAGGCCGCCTTCAACCACGACAACATCCGGGTCCGCGTGGACATCCTGGCGCCGGTGGGGGACGGATCGTGGGATCTGGTCGAGGTGAAATCCAGCGCGGGCTACAAGGAGGATTACCTCCCCGACATCGGAATCCAGCTCCACGTCCTCGAGGGAGCCGGGGTTCCGGTGCGGAGGGCCTGCCTCGTTCATGTGAACAATCAATACCTCTACGAGGGAGGGGACTACGTCCTGGGCCAGCTCTTCGCGGTGCGAGACCTCACCACCCAGGCGCGCGAGGCGATTCCCAAGCTCCTGCCGCAGCTCGAGGCGATGCGCGGGCCGCTCTGGGGGTGGGAGCCGCCGGAGATCGCGGTGGGCCCGCACTGCAAGCGGCCCTATCTCTGTCCCTTCTACACCCACTGCCATACCGACCGGCCCGCCTATCCTCTCGAGCATCTGCCGCGAATGAATCAGAAGCTCCAGCGCGCGCTCCGGGACGCGGACATCGACGACATCCGCGACATCCCCGAGGATTTCGAGGGGCTGACCGATCTTCACAAGCGCATCCGGGCCTCCGTGATCACGGGGCGCGTGCACGCCGACCCCGAACTACGACAAAAACTTCAGAGCCTCCGCTATCCGATCCACTTTCTGGATTTCGAGACGTGCAATCCGGCGCTCCCGCGCTTCGTGGGGACCCATCCCTTCCAGCAGGTGCCCTTTCAGTGGTCGGACCACGTCCTGCACGAGGACGGCTCCTTGGAGCATCGGGGATACCTTCACGTCGAGGAAACGGATCCCCGGCCGCCGCTGGTCGAATCGCTGGTGCGCTCCCTCGGGAGCGAGGGACCGATCGTGGTGTATTCCGGATTCGAGGAGCGCATCATCCGGTCGCTCGCCGACGATCTCCCGGCCTGCCGGGAGGATCTGCTCAAGATCGTCGAGTCGCGGATCGTCGATCTCCTGGAGCTGATCCGGTCGCATTACTATCACCCGGAATTCAAGGGGTCGTTCTCGATCAAGGACGTGCTCCCGGCGCTGATCGAGGATCTCAATTACGATGACTTGCTGATTCAAGAGGGAAGCCAGGCGGCGACCGCGTTCATCGAGATGATGGACCCGGGGACCGCGAGGTCGAGAAGGCTCGAGCTGGAGAAGGCGCTCGAGCTCTACTGCAACCGCGACACGGAAGCCATGGTGCGGCTCTTTCAAAAGCTCAGGGAGGATGGATGAGGAAGGTTTGTGTGTCGTGTGCGGTGCTTGTCTTTCTAACATTCGGCGCGTCCGTGGGGAGCGCGGGCGCGGGCCCGAAGCAGCCGAAACCGAGGCAACCGCAGCAACGAGTCCCGCTCGCCGGGAAGACCTACACGTGGGATTTCCAGGCAGACACGCTGGGTCTCCTGCCGGCCCATACGATGACGTTCGGCGGGAACTGGCAGGTTCTCGAGGACTCCGCGAGCGTGGCGCTCCTTGCGGCGCTCCCGGACACGGTGGGCGCCGACTCGGCCGCCGGCTCGGCCGCCGGCGCAGCGGCTGCGGCGCCCCCGGGACCTCCGCCCCGGCGGCTTCTCGCCCAGCTCGAGGATGACGACGGGCTGGTCTATCACTACCTCACCTTCACGCGCCCCATGCTCGGTGATCTGGACGCATCGGTGCGATTCCGCATCCGATCCGGCGAGATCGATCCTTCGGCCGGTCTCATGTTCCAGATGGATCCCAAGGGCACGAGCGGATATCTCGTGCGAGCCAGCGGCAAGTCGGGGGAGCTGGCGTTCCACTACATGCTCTACGGCAGGCGCCGGGACGTGAAGTTCGCGAAGATCCCGGAGCTCGCTCCGGGCACGTGGCACACGCTCGCGGTCCAGAGACGCAGGTCCACGCTCCGCGTCTTCTACGACGGGAAGGAGGCGATGATGGTCCGGGACGATCGCTTCTCGAATGGAACGGTCGGAGTCTGGACCGAGGACGACACGCGCGTGGATTTCGCGGATCTGAAGACCACGGCGAGGTGAGCGGCGTGAGCGGGGATCAAGGGGCGCGCCGTCACGGTCGTGCATGAATCGGGTGCCGGTGAGTACCACGATGTCACGTCCAACCGCCGTACGCGCCCCGTCATCCGCGACCCGGGCACGTATTCGGGCTATCCCTGGCCGTACAACCCCGATTGTACAGATGCGGGGCGGGCGAACGTGATGCGGTTTTAGGGGGTTGCCCCTACCGGCGGGAAGACGCTCCCACGCTCGCGACCTCGTTGAGGTAGGCCGCGGCGGAGCGGGCCCCGCCCAGGAAGCACCCGATCGGGAAGTGCTCGTTGGGGGCATGGAGGTTGTCGCCCGGCAGCCCAAACCCCATGAGCGCGCACGGGGCACCCGTCAGCTCGACCAGGGGAGCCACGATCGGAATGGATCCTCCCATGGCGATCGCGATCGCCGGCTTTCCGAACCCCGCCTCCAGGGCGCGTAGCCCAGCCTGGATGAAGGGATTCGAGAGGTCCGCGCGGAACGGCCGGCCGGCCCCGAATCTCCGGAATTCCACCGTCCCCATGTCCCCGACCAGCTCGCGCACGTAGCGCTCGAAGGCCTGGGCGATGCGCTCCGGGTCCTGGTTTCGTACCAGGCGCATGCTGATCTTGGCGCGCACCCAGGAGCCGGTCACGGTCTTGAATCCCTCGCCGGCGTACCCGCCGTTCACCCCATTTACTTGCAGGGTCGGGCGGATGCTTCCGGATTCGAGGGTGGTGTAGCCCTCCTCGTGGAAGAGCCGTTCCACCCCGATCTCCTTGGCCTTGTGGGCATCATTCCAGGGGACGGCGGCGAGCGCCTTCCGGTCCTCGGCGCTCACCTCCGCCACGTCGTCGTAGAAGCCGGGCACCAGCACCCGTCCGGTCTTGAAGTCCTTCAAGTTCTGGAGCACCCAGCGAAGCACGTCCACCGGCTCGTAGAGCATCCCTCCCCACTCCCCCGAGTGCTTGTCGACGGCGGGGCCCTTGATCGTGACCTCGACGGCCTGAATCCCACGAAGCCCGATCGTGATCGCGGGGTGATCGGCATCGGGGTAGTGCGAGTCGGAGACCACGAACACGTCGCACCGGAGCTTGTCCATGTGCTTGGGAGCGACCTCGGCCATGGCTTCGCCGTCGAACTCCTCGTCGCTCTCGATGATGAATTTCACGTTCACGGGAAGGCCGCCGCCCCCCTGGATCACGGACTCCACCCCCGCGATCTGGGCATAGTGCTGCCCCTTGTTGTCGTCGGCCCCGCGCGCCCAGATGGCGCCGTCCTTGATCCTCGGCTCGAAGGGGGGATGCTCCCAGAGCTCGATGGGGTCGACCGGCTGCACGTCGACGTGCCCGTAGATGAGCACTGTCGGAGCGCTGGGATCGACGGTTTTCTCGGCGAAGAGGCCCGCGTGCGCCCGGGTCGGCCAGATCTCGGTCTTGAAGCCCAGCGATTCGAGCTTCTTCTTGTCGAATTCCAGGGCCGCCGCGACATCCTTGTCGTGCTCCTTGTGCGCGCTGATGCTCGGGATGCGCAAGAACTGCATCAGCTCGTCGATGTAGCGCTGCTCATTCTTCCGGATGTAGTCGAAGGCGCCGTTCAAATTCATGAGGACTCCTGGGTGTACCATCCTTGTGTGGGGGTGCGTGTCTGTGCACGCCATCCTAGGCGCTCCGGGGACCAACTTCAATTGCCCCAATTGGTCGGGGCAAATCCCCCAAGGGCCTTCTCTCGCCGTCATTTAGGCTGGACATCGGGGTGCCGCTTGAGGTAAGCTAAATGCCTCAGCCATTTCGTTATTGCGGAGATGGCCGGGGTCGGAGAATACTCTGGCCTGAAAGTTGCCGCTGTAATCGGGGGGCTGGCTCGCGCCATTGCGGGCCAGAAGGTCTCCTCAGGTCAGATGAGGCGCGGTTCCAAGAGCACGGCGGAAATTCCGTCCCTGCCCCCTGGAAGCGTGAGCCTGCTCTCAAGGAGGGTTGTCGATGTTTCAGCTCGTGAAGAACTTCATTCGGGATGAGCGAGGCGAGGACCTGATGGAGTACGGGTTGCTCGTGGCGTTCGTCGCGGCGGTGGCCGTGGCGGTCATCATCTCCGACCCGATCAAGTTCGGTGATGCCATCAAGGGCGCGTTCCAGTCCGCGAAGGATGCGCTGGACAACACAAGTGGCAGCGGGGGCGGCGCTGGTCCGTAATCCGGCGGTCGTGGTTGGTGTTGACGCAGTCGGTAGTCGGTTCGTGCGGTTTCATCACCGGTTTTCACAGCGCGTTTAGGAAGCGCTGACCCATCCCCGTGAAGGTAGGCAGTAGCTGTGGTGTCCACGCATTGGATCGCCGGCGGCGCGGTTCTCCTGTGCGGGGCAGCGGCTTGGTTGGATCTGCGGCATCGCAGGATTCCCAACGCCCTGACCCTCCCGGCGGTCGCGGTCGCGCTCTCTCTCCACCTCGCCTCGAATGGCGGCACGGGGTTGCTTCTCTCTGTAGCCGGCATGCTCGTGGCGGCGGCGGTGGTGCTTCCAGGGTACGCTCTCGGATTCACGGGAGCGGGTGACGTGAAGCTCCTGGCCGCGGTCGGCGCATTCCTCTCGTTCCCCACGGCAGTATTCGCGGCACTCCTCTCTCTCGTACTCGGCGGCGTTCTGAGCATCCTGATCTCAATCCGCCGGCGGAACCTCTCCGCGGTACTCGTAAATACATTGGGGATGGGGCGATGGCTCGTGATGCGTTCGGCAGGAATTCCGGTTCAGGCTCCCGCGCAAACGAAGGGCGGCGTTCCCCTGGGACTGGCGATCGCGCTCGCCACGTGCTTCGTGGTGTTCAGCCGGTGGCCGCAGCTTGCGAAATGAGGGCGATGACGAGCATGGATGGACGCAGGTCCCAATCGGGCGAGGCGTTGGTGGAATTCGCCCTGATCCTGCCGATCCTGCTCGTGCTCTCCCTGGGAATGCTCGATTTCGGGCGCGCGTTTCACGCGAAGAGTCTGGTGGACCAGGCGGCACGGGAAGGCTGCAGGGTCGCGATCGTCACGAAGCCGCTCGACCAAGCGCTCATTGTGGAGCGGGTCGAGAAGGTGCTCGAGGCCGGGAACATGAAGCCCAATTCGGTCACGTCCAATCTGGACGCCAACCGGTTGGTGGAAGTGGAAGTGGAGATCACGTTCAAGTTCATCACGCCGGGAGTCTTCTCGCTCATCGGCGCGAAGTTCGATAACACGATGGAACTGGTCGGGCGGGCGGTGATGCGCTCCGAGACCGGCAACTAGAGGGAGGATCGCGGTTTCATGTCACGATCGAAAACAGTTCTGGGCGCGGCGCTCCTTCTCGGTCTTCTCGCGGCTCTGGCCGGCTACGCGGGGCTTCAAGCCATGGCGCGGCAGGTCGTCGCGGGCGCCTCGAAGCAGTTCGTCCCGGTCGTCGTGAGCGCCACCGATCTGACGTTCGGAACCAAGCTCGACAAGGCCCAGCTTCGCGTGACCCGGTATCCCAAGGAGAGCGTGCCCGCGGGCGCCTTTTCCACGATCGACTCCGTGGCGGGGCAGACCACGAAGATCTTCCTGGCCGCGCGGGAGGCGGTCACCGCGACCAAGCTTTCCTCGCGGGGTGGCGGACTCTCGACGCAGATCCGGAGCGGACTGCGCGCCACGAGCCTCGAGGTGAACCAGGTCTCGGGCGTGAGCGGGTTCGTGCTTCCCGGCGATCGGGTGG
Source organism: Candidatus Dormiibacterota bacterium (assembly GCA_035635575.1). Lineage (GTDB taxonomy): Bacteria > Eisenbacteria > RBG-16-71-46 > SZUA-252 > SZUA-252 > WS-7. The sequence continues at coordinate 23,921 of DASQAV010000033.1, forward strand.
ATGTCCTCGTCACCGTGGATGGCCGCGGCCCGAACCGCGATGCCGTGACGCGCACCATCTTGCAGAATGCGGAGGTGCTGGCTTCGGGGCAGCGCACGGCGCAGCAGGACAACAAGCCGATCACGGTCCAGGCGGTGACGATCCTCGTGGACCCCGTGGGAGCCGAGAAGCTGGCGCTCAGTCTGCACGAGGGCCGGCTGCACCTGGTGCTCCGAAATCCAGGCGATTCCGACACGCTCCACGTCGGCTCGCTCGACACCGGCGAGATGCTGGGAAGCGAGCCCACGCGGATTGCGTCCGCGCCCGCGCGGAATCGCCGCGCGCGCACGCCGGCCCCGCGGGAAACGCCCGCTCCTCCTCCCCAGATCGTTCAGAAGAGCCGTGGGAAGCCCACGGTGCGCATCATCCGTGATTCCAAGGTGACCGAGGTTCCGGCGATTCGAGACTCCGTCCAGTGACCTTATCCAGAGGAGCGCCCTTTTGACCCCGATCACCCGAATGGGAAGGATGGCGGTTCGCGCAACCTGCGCGGCGCTCCTGTTCTTCCTCTGGCCGTTGAGCGGACGCGCCAAGGCCGTGGATCTGACGCAGGCAGGCCCCTCCCTCGACGTGCTCGTGGGTCAATCCATTGTGCTCGAGATGAGCGACGACGTGAGCACGGTCTCGATCGCCGATCCCAAGGTGGCGGATGCGGCCGTGGGCTCCGCGCGCACCGTCGTGGTGAACGGCAAGTCGGCGGGAGTCACCTCGCTCGTGGTGTGGGAGGAGGGCGGACGCCACACGCTCTACCGCGTGACCTCCTCCGATGCCAATGGCAGCAAACAGGTCCTCCTCCAATGCAAGGTGGCGGAGCTGAACGAGCAGCGCCTAGCGGAGTTCGGACTGGACTGGATCGCCTCGGGCACCTCGGACCGGCTGGAGGGGACCCTCTCGGGCGGCCTCTTCGTGACCAAGGTCGAGCAGCCGCGCAACCCGCTCCCGATCGGGCCCACCACGGATGCCTTCCTGAACTATCAGCGGGCGGACGGCAGCCTGAGGCTGCTTTCCACGCTGCGCGCCATGGAGCAGAGAGGCGCGGCGCGCACGCTCGCGAGCCCAAACCTGGTCGCCCTGAGCGGCGACAGCGCCGCCTTCCTGGCGGGGGGCGAGTTTCCGGTGCCCATCGCGAACGTGACCAGCACCGGTGTGAGTGTCACGATCGAATGGAAGGAGTTCGGGGTCCGGCTGAAATTCGTCCCCACCGTGCTCGACAGCAATCGCATTCGCCTCTACGTGGCCCCGGAGGTCAGCTCTCCGGACAACTCCCGCGCCGTGCTCCTGAACGGATACATCGTTCCCGGGATCACCACGCGTCGCGTCGCGACCACGGTCGAGATGAAGGATGGGGACGTCCTGGTCATCGGAGGCGTGAAGCAGCGCGACGTCAACAAGATCACATCGAAATTTCCGATTCTCGGAGACATCCCACTCGTCAGTCTCCTGTTCAAGCATTCGAAGACCGAAACGGTGGATCGAGATCTGGTGATCGTCGTGTCACCACAGATCGTGCGGCAGCTGGCGCGCACGTTCCCGAAGAATCTGCCAGGCGAGGAGCGTGAAGGAGGGCGTTGAGCATGACACCAAGGGTCAACAACATCAGGGACGAACGGGGCGTCGCGATGCTGTACGCGGCGGTATTCCTGCTATCGTCGGTTTGGCTGGTCTCCCTGGCGCTCGATATGGGAAAGCTCATGGCTACGAAGACCGAGCTTCAGCGCGCGGCGGACGCCGCCGCGCTCGCGGGAGCATCCGCCGTGGACTCCAATACGGGCAAGCTCCTGGAGGATCTCGCCCGCGAACGAGCCGCGACGACGTCCGCCGCCAATGAAGCGTTGCGGGAGAAGGCGGAGCCGGTGGTGATCGACCCCGACGCGGATGTGGCTTTTCCGAGGCCCAATCGCGTGCAGGTGTGGGTGCACCGTACCGAGGCGACGGGGAATCCCATGACGACGATCTTCGCCCGGACGCTGGGGATCAATTCCCTGGACGTTCGGGCCACCGCGACCGCGGAGGTGGCTCCCATCAATACGTGTAACGGAACGCCCCCGTTCGGGATCAAGGATGCGCCCGGCGGGTACACTCCAGGCCAGGACTACACCCTCAACCTGGATCCTATCGTCACGTCCCTTCAGTCCCTGGGCGCGGGACCGCCGCCGGCCGGAAACGCGATCGATGCGTTCATCATCGATTTCTCGGTTGGAGGACCAGGCTGCAATCAAGGGCCTTGCGCCCAGCTCGGTGGCAACCCGCTGGGGTGCTACATCGTCAACGGGTACGGCTGCTGCCTGCAGCCGGGGGACACCT
>DASQAV010000034.1:0-23488 GCA_035635575.1 Candidatus Dormiibacterota bacterium
GGGGGGCAGGCAGGAGCCGAGCGAGAGGGACCCTTGTGATGCGGCTAGACCGTGGGCGATATCATCCAGCGCCCCCTGCTGGCTACGCTCGCCAGCAACCGGGACTGCACGCGCTCGTGGCCCTTCGGCTTCCATGCGGGGGAAAACCTGGACTCGTTGATTTGCGCATCGCCCCCTGCTCGCGCCAGGGCAGGGGCTCTACATGAGGCTTGGGACGATACCAGACCTCGCGACGCGATACGTGGGCAGAAGACGTGTCCCCATTCCCTGGAGTAAAGGAATACGGTAGATTTGCCTCATAATGCCCTGGCTTCGCTTTACTTCGCCAGGCTGTCCCCCGAATCCAGAACTTCCCGGACCTTTCGAGTGAGCGCGCTCGGCACGAAGGGCTTCGGCAGGAATCCATCATCGGGACTCAGCAGATCCAGGGCTGAGAATCCCTGCTCCGTGTACCCGGACATGTAGAGAACCTTGATCTCGGGGCGCGTCGCCCGCGCGCGGCGGACGAACTCCGGCCCGTTCATGACCGGCATCACCACATCGGTGACGATGAGGTCGATCGAGGCGCCGTGCTCCTGCCAGACATGGAGAGCTTCCGCTCCGTGGCGTGCCTCGAGAACACGATAGCCGCACATCTGGAGCGATCCGCGGACGACCGCCGCCACGTTATCCTGATCCTCCACGACGAGGACGGTCTCCGTGCCGCGCGGAGGCGGCTCGGGCGAGTCCGCCATGGGCAGCGCATCGGTCTTCCCCAGCACACGCGGCAGAAATATCTTGAACGTCGTCCCCGAGCCAGGGGTGCTGTGGACCTGAATCTTGCCCCCGCTCTGCTGCATGATTCCATAGACGGTCGATAGGCCAAGCCCGGTCCCTTTCTCCGGTGGCTTGGTCGTGAAGAAAGGCTCGAACATGCGGGCCTTGGTCTGTTCGTCCATCCCGATCCCCGTGTCGCTCACCGCGAGGAGCACGTACCCACCGGGTTCGATGCCCACGTGCGCTCCGGCGTGCGATTTGCCCAGATCGATATTCTCCGTTTCAATGGTGACTCGGCCTCCGTCGGGCATCGCATCCCGCGCGTTGAGGACGAGATTCAACACCACCTGCTCCATCTGTCCCGGGTCCGCCTTGACGCCTCCCAGGTCGGGTTGCGAGCGCACGACGATGCTGACCTTTTCGCCGACCAGAGGACGAAGCGAGTCCCTCATCTCCCTCACGATCGCGCCCAGGTCGAGCACACGGGGTTGCCCCATCTCCTCCCGGCTCAACGTGAGGAGCTGGCGCGTGAGAATCGCGGCGCGCGTGGAGGCTTTCAGGATCTCCTGGATGTCGTGGAGCATCCGATCGTCGGACGGGAGGCGCATTCGCATGAGCTGCGCGTAGCCCATGATGGCCGTGAGGAGGTTGTTGAAATCGTGCGCGACGCCGCCCGCGAGCCGGCCGACCGCTTCCATCTTCTGCGTCTGCCGCACCTGATCCTCGAGCTGCCGCCGCACGGTGGTGTCTTCCGCGACACCGGCAATTCGATGGACCCTCCCCTCTTCATCCTGGATGGGAAACGCGCGGTCATGAATCCAGCGCACCGCTCCATCCGGGCGGACGATTCGGTACTCCATATCGTAAACACCCGCGGTCTGGAGCGTGAGCGCCGCGGTTCGGACACGATCCCGGTCCTCGGGGTGGATCGCGTCCATCCAGGATTCGGGCGCGGCGAAGACGCTCGCGCAGGTGCGTCCCCAGATTCGCTCGTACGCCGGGCTGAGGTAGATCATCTGCTGCTTCGTCGTGTCGGTGAGCCAGAACACCTCGTCGATGCTTTCGGTGACCTGCCGGAATCGCCGCTCACTTTCACGAAGCGTCTCCTCCACCCGCTTCGTTTCCGAGATGTCGCGCCCGACGAGCAGCACGCTGACGACGGCTCCACCGTGATCGCGCTCGGGAGTGAGCAGCACGTCGAAGGTACGATCCCCCGCGTACAGCGGCAGCCGGACCTCCATCTCGACCACGTACCCGGTAGCGATCACTCGGAGGACGGAATGGTGGAGGGCGAGAAGGTCCGCTGGAAACCCCGGGCCCAGTTTCTCCGAAAACACCTCGCCGATGGGTCTGCCGGCGAACTTGTGCGAGGGGACGCCCATGGCCGCAGCCATCGCGTTATTGACTCGAAGATACCGCCCCTCGCGTCCGAACCGGACGATGAGATCGGGGGAGGTCTCCGTGAGGGTGAGATTCTGCTGCCGCGCGTCGTTGAGGTCCGTGATGTCTCGCGCGATGCCGAGAACGTTGGCCCCCCCATCGCTGGGATCCGCCTCCGGAAGGAGCCGCACGGCATAGCTCCTCACGCCTGCGGCGCTGGGCCACGTGAATTCGAATTCGGCGGATTGGCCGCTCTCCAAGGCAGCCTCGAGCCGTTTCTCGAATTTGGCCAGCTCGGCCTCGTCCGCCTCCCCTCCCAAGCCTCGAAGAGCCGAAGAGCTCATGGAAGTCCCGAGAATATCCTCTCCGGGCAATCGAAAGGCCGTGGCCGTGGCCGGATTGACGTAGGTCAGGCGGAGTTGTCGATCACAGCGGAAGATCAGATCGGGAGAGTTTTCTACGAACCCCAGGAACTCCTGGTTTCGATCAGGGGCGGCCATGTCCCTCCGTGGAGGCACCCGCGATCGCGATCGGAACTTCCCTGTCCCGGGGTCTCGGCATCCTACGCTGGATCAAACACCGTTCAGCCCCGGTTCACTATCAGCGCGCGAACGATTTCCTTGTCATACGCCGGACGACGGCTCAGGCACCGGCCGGCCCGTAACAGTCATCCAGAAGCCGGTGCTGGCAGGCGTAGCGCACGAAGTCCGCGTTGGTCTCCATCGTCATCTTGTCGAGGATGCGTGCCCGGTGGGTGCTCACGGTTTGGGAGCTCAAGTGGAGCCGCTCCGAGACCTGCTTGACGGTGAGTCCCGAGGCCAGCATCAGGAACACGCGGAATTCCCGGTCCGATAGCCGCTCGTGTGGGACCGTCTCATTGCCCAGATGAATCTCGCGCGCCAGCCTCTCCCCCAGGGAATCTGTGACGAACTGCCCCCCCGCGAGTATTTTTCGCACCGCGCGGACGATATCCTCCGAGGTGGTCTGCTTCGGCACATAGCCGGACGCGCCCGCTCGAAGTGCGCGGACCGCGAACAGCTCGCCGCTGTAGATGCTCACGACAAGCACGGGGAGTGCCGGCCGAAGTTTGCGGATGTCCTTGAGAACTTCGATTCCGCCCCGGCCCGGGAGTGCAGCCCCGAGGATGACGAGATCCCACTCCTTCCCCCGCACCATTCGGATGATCTCGCCTGGATCCGACGCTTCGCCGAACGCTGCGTGAGGAAGGGAGTCCGCGAGGATCTGCTGGAGCCCCTTGCGCACAATCTCGTTGTCGTCAGCGAGCAAGATTCGCGTGACCCCAACGCCACGTCTCGCACCTGGGTGCTCCATGCGCAAGCTCCTCTTATCGACTTCTTTGAGTCGAGAAACCATACACCTCACACTCCCCCATCGATCTCGCCGGCGCCACGGGCCGGCCGAAGTCCTCGCAAATAGGTCCGTACACCCTTCACGTAGTGGGCGATGGCGCTCCGGGGCATCGGGGATCGAACCATGGCCCACAGGCCCAGCACCGCTCCGACACCGTAGTCCGCCACAACATCAGGGTCGGTCGTGGGTCGCACCTCCCCCCGTTCACGAGACCTGACGCACGCCGCGCGGATCAAGGAATGCAGGTCGCCGAGGAAGCGGGATACGATTCGCTCCACGGAACGTATGTGCGACGAGACCTCGGACGAAGTCAGGCACATCAGGCATCCCAGCTTGTCCGCCGGATCTGGAAGGTCCAGAAACTGCTGAAAGAACGCCTCGGCTTGTACGAGCGTCGCATCCGGCATTTCGAGGGGTGCGAACCACCGGGCGACGTACGTATCGCGGTAGCGGGCGAGGAGCATCTCGAAGAACTTCCTCTTGTTCCCGTAACCGCCATAGATGACGTCGCGATTCAAGCCGGAGCGCGCACTGAGATCTTCGATCGAGGTGTCGTAGTAGCCCTTCTCCCAAAAGACCTTCAGGGCCTTGTCCAGCCGCCCTTCCAATCTCGAGCGTTCGCGAATTCTCGGCATTGCGGGCCTCCTATCGCAGAGATGCAGAACGATCGTTCTAGGATTCAGAATAATCATTCTGCCCGTGGCTGTCCATCGATTCTTGGCGGGCCTAATCCCCCAGGGCGCTTCATATTGTGTTCTGCGGGCGGTGCTCTATGCTTGTGTGCGGATGATCCGCATCCGGCCTGCCTCCAAGTCCGACGAGCCGGCGCTCGGGCGTCTCGGCGCCGCGCTCTTGCGCCAGCATCACGCGGCCGATCCCCGGAGATTCGTCCTCGTGGATCGGCCGGAGGAGGGTTACGGGCGGTTCCTCGTCTCGAAGCTCGCGAGCCCTGACTTCCTGGTGCGGGTCGCGGAGCGCGAGAATGAGGTCGTTGGGTATGTGCTCGCCGGACTCGAGCCCACGAGCTGGAGGGACTTGCGCGGCCCGTGTGGATTCATCCACGACGTCTATGTCCACGAGAGCGCGCGGCGCCAGGGTACCGGACAGGCCCTCGTGCGCGCGGCGATCGCATGGGCTCACTCCAGGGGAATGACGCAGGTCGTGCTCTGGAGCAAGACGCGTAACGAGGCGGCGCAACGCATGTTCGCAAAGCTGGGCTTCCGGGATACGATGGTCGAGATGACGCTGGACGGGGAAGCCTCGAAACCCTGAGTCCGAGACCGGCGAAGGAGGTCCCATCATGCACGCGGCACGCCCGCTCGTTGTGGTGCTTGGCGCCGCCTTGCTGGTCACCGGTTGCTCCAGCACTCCCAAGGTACCGGGTCCCAAGGTGCCGGCTCCGCTCGAGTCGGTGGCGCACTACAGCGAGAACCTCTACGACGCGGCGCGCTCCAAGGACTGGACCGCTGCGGCCGCGCAGCGCGACACGCTGAAGCGTGCCGTCCTGGAGCTATCGAGGGCGGCGAACGAATCTGCGGCGCTGAAGTCCGGTGTGAGCGCTCAGATCGCGGTGCTCGACACATCCGTGTCGAATCACAACCGGATGACCACGCTCCGGAGCGCCAACGAGATGACGCGACTCGCGGCGGAGCTGGCGCGCCCTTACAATGCGCCTGTTCCTGTCGAGATCACGCTGCTCGATTACTCGGGCCGTGAGCTGGAAGTCTGGGCAGGGGCCGGCGACCTGGCGAAGCTTCGGGACGCTACCGCGACCCTGCGGCAGACATGGGACAACGTTCGTAAGACCGTGGAGAAGCAACGTGGTGGTGTCGCGGCCGCAACCGGCTTCGAAGCGCTCGTCGCGCGCGCCGAGTCCGCGGCGACCATCGGGGATTACGCGGCAGCCGCGACTCCGGTCCTCGACGAGGTGGACAAGCTAGAGCAGCTCTTCCCGTAAGGGAACCTTGGGGAGCAAGAACCATGATCTATCGCAAGCTTGGAAGCACGGGAGAAAGCGTCTCCGCCGTGGGCGTCGGCGGCTGGCACCTGGGCTTGCAGCACGTCGATGAAGCCCTCGCCATCCGCATCGTACGCACCGCCCTGGACCGTGGGATCAACTTTCTCGACAACTGCTGGGATTACAACGAAGGCCAAAGCGAGATCCGCATGGGAAAGGCGCTTCACGACGGCTATCGTGAGAAGGCATTCCTCATGACGAAGATCGATGGCCGCTCGAAGAAGGAGGCCGCCCGCCAGCTGACCGAGTCGCTCCGGCGGCTCGACGTGGACCACATCGATCTCGTCCAGCACCACGAGATTCTAAGATACGAGGATCCGCACCGGATCTTTCAGGAGCAGGGCGCCCATGCCGCATTGATCGAGGCCCGTGACGCAGGCACCCTACGCTACATCGGCTTCACGGGTCACAAGGACCCGCACATCCATCTCCATATGCTGGCGGTCGCGGCGCAGCACGGGTTCAAGTTCGATACGGTTCAGATGCCTTTGAATCTCTTCGACGCGCATTACCGCAGCTTTGCGAAACTCGTCGTGCCGGAGCTGGTCAAGCAAGGCATTGGAATTCTCGGCATGAAGAGCATGGCGAACGGTTTTCTCCTGAGGTCGAACACGGCCACCGCGCTCGAATGTCTCCAGTACGCGTTGAATTTGCCCACTTCCGTGGTCATCACGGGGATCGACAGCCTGAAGATCCTCGACCAGGCGCTCGAGGCCGTGCGCTCGTTTCGTCCCATGAGCGATCAGGATCTGGCGCCTCTGCTCGCGAAGACCGCCGCCGCTGCGTCCGGGGGAGAGTTCGAGCCGTTCAAGACGACTTCCATTTTCGATGGCACCGCGCAGAACCCGGAATGGCTGGGTGAGGAACCCGAATCCTTGCGTCAGCTCGTGTCGGGCTGAGCACTGCATGTCGATCCGTCTTCCGAAGCCGGTCGCCGCATATTTCGCCGCAGAACAGGCGGGCGACGCGGATGCGCTCGCCCGTTGCTTCGTCGAGGATGGCATCGTCCGGGACGAGGGCGGAACGTTCACGGGGACGGCCGCCATCAGGCAATGGAATGCTGCAGCCAGAGAGAAGTATCACCACACCGTCGAGCCGCTCAGCTCGGTCGAGGGAGATGGCCAGATCGCCGTCATCGGCAGGGTCTCGGGTAATTTCCCGGGCAGCCCGGTGAATCTGGAGCACATCTTCCGCCTGCAAGGCGACAGGATCGCGTCGCTGGAAATCCGGTGAGGAGCAACGCTAGCGTTGGCTTCGTGCCAGCGCTATCGAATTGCTGATGCGCAGAACCAGGTCCGTTGAATCCCAGGGCTTGGTGACATAGTCGTTGGCTCCGACACCTAGGCACCGTGCTCGTGACTCGGGGTCGGTCCGCGCGGTGAGGAAGATCACAGGAACGTGTGCCAGCCTCCTCTGGGAACGGATTCTCTCACATACCTCCACACCATCAACCCCGGGCAGGAGAATGTTCAGTAGAACAAGGTCCGGCGTTAGGGTCTCAAGTGTCGTCAAGGCGACATTGCCATCATCCAGTGGGACCACGTCGAAACCACCAGATTTGAGTTGAGCCTGGATAATGAACCGGAGCCTCGGATCATCCTCAACCAGCAAGACCGTTCCCTTGCTCACCTCGATGCGCCTGAAGCCGGAGAGCGGCTTCCGAACCGCTCGAAGCGGTACGCGAGCCTCGGACCTCCCCTCCCCTCGTACGCCAGCTGCGCAATGAGCAGCGTGAACGGCTCCGTGTACCGGGCAATCCGCAGGGGCCCGGCGTCAAGAGGATGGAACCCCACGTCGCGGATCAGCCTTGCCGCCACCCTCTTGGCGCCTCGGTCGTCCCCGCTGTAGACAAGGTCGGGCCGGCTGGCCTTGCGCCTGGCCTCGAACACGTCGAAGAGCACCTCGCTCGGCACGGTCCCGAACGCGGAGACGACCCGGGCCTTCCGAACCTTTCTGGCAAGGGCCTCCGCGCCCGAGGAAGTGTGGGCGATGACGAGGCCGGTGTCGTCGGCATTCATCGGGAGGGAGCAGGTTACGATGACCTTTCCCGAGAGGTCGCCTGCCTGTTTCAGCACGTCGTCCACCCGGGACCAGTGCACGGCGAGCAGGAGCACTCCCGAGTCCTTCGCGGCCTCACGAGGCGTGCCGGCTCGCGCGTCCCCTTTGGCGTTACGTGCGAGCCTCTTCAGCTTCTCCTGGCTGCGCGCATAGCTGAATATTACTTTGTGCCCGGCCCGCGCGAAAATCGTCCCGAGCTTTCCTCCCATCAGCCCCGAGCCAAGAATGCCGATTCGCATGCTGCTCCTCCGGCTTACCTGCCCGCGATTCCCGCCGTCTTCGAGACCATCCCTCCCGCCTCCAGCCGAACCGGCTGAGGAAGGTCCGCCCGGCTTGGGTGAATGAGGGGATGCACCGCACGCGCGAGGATCTCCAGGCTATCCACGAGCCTGGGACCCGGGCGGCTGAAGTACTGGGAGCCGTCGACGACGTACGTGCGCCCCGAGCGCACCGCGGGAATTTGCCGCCAGTGGACGTGATCCCCGAGAAGCTCGATGTCGCGCATCGTACGCTCGACATCGAATCCGCAGCACGAAACCACGACCACCTCGGGCGCCGCTTCCACGACGGCTTCCCATGTGAGTGTCTGGGAGCGCTCCCCTTCCCTGCCCAGCACCTCGATCCCGCCTGCCAGACGCACCAGCTCCGGATTCCAGTGCCCGCTCGAGAACGGCGGATCCAGCCACTCCAATAGTAGGACGCGGGTCGGGTTCCGGAGACATCGCGACCGGCCCCGAACGAGACGGACGCGCCGCTCCAGCTCGTCCGCGACCCGCTCGGCCGTTTCTCCGACTCCGAGGGTGTGCCCGACCGTGCGGACGCTCTGGATGACCTCGAGCAGCGTCTGCGGTTCCAGATTGATCACGATCGGTCTTCCCGGAAGCGCTTCGGCTGCCGCGCACACCTCCTGCTCCGCGACCGCGCAGACATTGCACAGGGTCTGGGTCACGATCACATCCGGCTTCAGCCGGCTCAGGGTGTCCATGTCGAGCGAGTACAGGGCGTTCTGGCTCCGCAGCTGCTCGCGCACCATCTGGTCGATTTCCCCGCTCGTGGCGTCCTTGGGGATCAATGTTCGCGTGACTTTCGGGAGGGAAGACACATCCGGCGGGTAGTCGCACTCGTGCGTGACTCCGACGAGCTGCGCTCTCAGGCCCAGGGCGCAGACGATTTCCGTCGCGCTCGGGAGGAGGGACACGATCCTCATGGCCTGCATGGTAGCAGCACGCTCAGGGAGGGGGGAAGTCGTCCTCTCGACGCGGAACGCAGGTCACGACGACATGGCAGCCCGGCTGTGGAACATAGGTGCTATCGGCGTCGTCCCCTCCGTCCCAGTCGCCCTCGATGAGGCAAAAGAAGTTTCTGGAAAGGTACCCCTCATTCGATCCATCCGCGCCGTCGGCCATGTAGCCGTAATGCTCCACCCATCCCGCGGCGGTAAGCGCTTCCTGGACGCACCCCATCAAGCCGCTCGCGAGTTCGTTCGCGAAGACCTCGAACGCCCAGCCGTGCGCTTGGGTCTTCGCGTACCGATAGTCGAACGTGACCGCTTCCCGGCTGAAGCGGACTGTGGAATCGGCGTGGTTCAGGCATCTCCAGACGATCTTGCCGACGCTGTCCCGGGCGGCCTCGAGCGAGGCGTATGCCGTGGCTGACGCGACTGAAGGCAAACCTGGAACGCCGGTCGCGGGGCGAGTAGCCGCCACGGCGGACACGGGCGCGCATCCGGCGAGCACGACCAGCGCGCATCTGAGGAGGAACATCTTGGTCGAGCGGTTCACGCTAGTCTTATCGGCTCACCGGCGCTCGATCTTCACCGGATCACGGCGAACGACAGGATTCGCCGGCCTCGCGGGCTCCCTCCCGATCCAGATCCACGCGCAGAGAGCCGCCGCCAGGGCCAGACCCGCGGAAGCACGGCACACGGCTCGAAATCCCGCCACGAATGCCGTCGCGATCGCACGCCGGACACGCACGGCCTCTTCCGCCGGAATTCCGCGCGGCGGCTCCGCCGACGCCAGCTTGTCCCGTTCGGCGAGGACTTGCTGGCGCGTGCCGGCATCCAGCGGCAGAGCGTTGACGCTTCGCTCGAGCTCCCTTCCATAGACATTCGCGAGCAGGATTCCGAGGAGCGCGATCGAGAGGAGTCCGGCTACGCGTGACGCAGCATTGTTGACGCCCGAGGCGATCCCCGCATGATCCTCTCCGACCGCATTCATGACCGCGGTCGTCAGGGGAGCGATGCTCGCGGCCATTCCGATTCCCAGGACCAGAATGCCCGGAAAGAAGGTCTTCCAGTAGCTTCCTCCGATGCCGGGCACGCTCAGGAGAAAGAATCCGAGCGCCGCGAGGGTCGAGCCCACCAGGAGGGGCCGCCGCGCACCGAAGCGCTCCACCAGCCGTCCGGACCAGCGCGAGAACAGGAACAGGATGAGAATGAAGGGGAGGAGCGCCGCTCCCGCCTCGAGGGGCGAATAGCCCTGCACCTGGATCAGATTCAGCGGGAAGAAGAGAAAGACGCACGCCAGGGCGCCATAGAGAAAGAGCGTGAGCATGTTCGCCCCGGTGAAATCAGAGGACCGGAAGAGATCGAGCGGAAGCATCGGCGATTCGGTCCGTGCCTCGAACGCCACGAACGCCACCAACCCCCCGCATCCCAGAGCGAGTGATGTCAGGATTGCGGGATGGCTCCAACCCAGCTGGGAGGACTCGATGAGCCCGTAGACCAGTCCGCCCAGGCCCAGGGTCGCCAGGGCCGCGCCCACCGGATCGAGCCGGCGCGCGGCGGGGTCGCGGCTCTCGGGCACTCGGGCGAGAAGGAACAGAACCACGATCGCGATCGGCACGTTGAGGAGAAACGCCCAGCGCCAGGAGTGATTGACCAGCCAGCCGCCAAGGAGCGGCCCGATCGCGGCCGTGATCCCGCTGAACCCCGACCAGGTGCCGATCGCGCGTCCTCGCTCGCCCGGCTCGAACGAGGCGGAGATGAGCGCGAGCGCCCCGGGTATGAGGAGCGCCCCTCCAACCCCCTGGAGCGATCGGGCGAAAATGAGCCAACGCACCGAGGGCGCGAATCCGCAGGCGATGGACGCGACGGTGAACAGCGCGACCCCCACGGCGTAGACGAGCCGGCGGCCAAACCGGTCCCCCAGGGATCCGCCGACCAGGAGCAGCGCCGAAAGCAGGAGCGCGTACGATTCGACCACCCACTGCACCTCGATCGCGGTCGCTCGAAACTCGCGCGCGATCGCCGGCAGCGCGACCGAGACCACCGTGCCGTCGATGAATGCCAGGCTGGAGCCTAGGATGGCCGCGGCGAGGACCCGGGGGCCCGCCGCGCCGGCCGGCACGGCAATGCCATGCCCACTCCGGATCGTGCTCTCGTCGCAGGGGAGCCGGACGGCGTGGGACATGGCGCCTACGACTTGCCGTGTGAAGTGCCCGCGAGCTACTCCGCTCGAACCAACGGAACGTCGACGACATGCTCCGCGACGAACCACACCTGGGCTTCGTTCGTGCGAATGACGGAGCTCACGATGAGGTCGTTGGTGCCTTCGTCGCCCCGCTCGGAGGCCAGCCGGGCGATCGTGCGAGCCTCCTTCAGGATGATCTGATGTGCATGGAGCATTCGAGAGATCTGCGCGGGCACGGCCTCGCGCCCTTTCGGCGGCCGGGGAATCAGCGTGGCCTCGGCCACGTCATGAGCCATGGCGAGGCTCACGCCGCCAAGAGCCTGGATCCGCTCCGCGATGGCGTCCACCAGCCCGTTCTGCTCTTCGTAATGCTTGTCGAAGAGGAGGTGCAGCGAATAGAACGTGGGTCCAGCCACTTGCCAGTGATGTTTCTTGTAGAGGTCCCGCAGCGTGATCGTGTCCGCGAGGAGCTGGTTCAGGTTCGTGACGCTCTCCTCGCATGCCGACTCGGCCAGGGCGATCGGCATCTTGATCAGGTGTCCGTACGGCTGGATCTCGTGGGAAGGCTGGCGCTGCTCGGGTGTCGCGCGCCGGATGATCTCGTCCGCATCCAGTGTCTTGGTCATGGGAATCGCTCCTTCGTCCGTGGACAGCGGTGGGAAAGAAAAAAGCTACTCCTGGTTCCTCAACTATCGTGCAGAACTCGATGGACCAGCGCCACGGCAATCGATCCCTCCCCCACCGCGGACGCCACGCGCTTCATGTTCCCGCTCCGGACGTCCCCGACCGCGAACACACCCGGCAGGCTCGTCTCGAGCAGGTACGGCGAACGCCTCAGGGGCCATTTCGCGTTGTCCAGGTTCTCCTGCGTCAGATCCGCGCCCGTCTTGATGAATCCGTTGGCGTCGAGCGCGACGCATCCCTCGAGCCACTGGGTATTGGGCACCGCTCCCGCCATGATGAAGAGGTGGCGGATCTCGTGGCTCTCGACCTCGCCCGTCCCCGCGTCGCGCCACGTCACCTTCTCGAGATGGCGCTCGCCGCTGAGCCCGATGACTTCGGTGCGCAGCCGCAGGGAGATGGCCGGGTTTTGCTCGATGCGGCGGACCAGGTATCGGGACATCCGTTCCCCCAGATCCGCCGAGCGCACGAGCATGTGGACCCGCTTCGAGGTTTGCGCCAGAAAGACGGCCGCCTGGCCCGCGGAATTGCCGCCCCCGACCACGATCACCTCTTCGCCGCGGCAGACGTGGGCTTCCATCGCGGTCGCGCTGTAGTAGATCCCCGCGCCTTCGAAGTCGGGGAGATTGTCGATCGCAAGTTTTCGATACTCCGCACCGGTCGCGATGATGATGGCGCGCGCCGGTGCGGGCGTCTCGCCGTCGAGCTTCACCTCGTAGGGCTTTCGCGCGCAGGTCAGCTTCGTGGCGGTTCTCGCGACCATGAGCTGGGCGCCGAACTTCTGGGCTTGGGCGTGGGCGCTCGCGGCAAGCTCGCTGCCCGAGATGCCCGCGGGAAAGCCGAGATAGTTCTCGATCTTCGAGCTGGCACCCGCCTGGCCCCCCGGGGCGCTCGCCTCGACGACGAGCACGTCCAGCCCCTCGGAGGCTCCGTATACGGCAGCGGCCAGCCCGGACGGCCCCGCGCCCACGATCACCAGATCACGAGCTTTGGTGGCATCGATTCCCTGGTTGAATCCGAGGCAATCGGCGATCTCCTGATTGCTCGGATTTCGAAGGATGGTCGTGCCCCTGCAGATCAGGACGGGGATGTCCTCGAGGGAGACATGGAATTGGCCCAGCACCTTCTCCACATCCGTGTCGTGATCGAGATCGATCTCCGCATAGGGATGGTTGTTTCGCGTCAGAAATTGCCGGATCCGGAGGGTGCCCGAGCAATGATCGGATCCCAGGAGGGTCGCATCTCCCAGCCCGCGGGCGACCAGGGAAATCCTTCGAAGGACGTATGCTCGCATCAGGATGTCGCTCAGCTCGGAATCGGTCTGTACGATGGAGAGGAGATGGTCGTGATCGATCTCGATCACTTCCCCCGAAACCACGGCATGGATCCGCACCAGCGCGGGTCGGCCCGACAAGGTGCTGACCTCTCCCGTGAACTGGCCGGGTTCCAGATCCTGGACGAAGTCCTGCGCATTGCCCGAGGGGCGGGCGATCCGAAGTCGCCCTCGGGTGACGATGAAGATCAGGAGGTTTTGCTTCCCCACGTCGACGAGCACCTCGCCGGCGGCGACGGAACGCCTGCGGCCGTATCCGGCTGCTCGCTTCAGCTCCTCCGGGGTGAGGAACGGGAACGCATTCGGATCCAATAGGGGCGTCGTTGGAAGGGTCGGGTCTACGGAAGCTGTGGTTGCCATGGAGCCTCGTGTATCCCTCGGATGATTCTGTTGCGTGGTCTCGCTTTGGATTCTCACGTGGGAAGTTGGATTCCCGGGTGAGAAGTTGGATTCTCGCGTCCGGAGAAGCAGCGTATCCGCCCGCCTTCGGTGAGACCATGGTACACCTTCTGGCACCTCTCGTTGCCAGCCGTTAAGTTGAGGTTCGGGAAGGTTGTGCGGGGCGGTTGACGCCGCGTTGACACCCGCGCTCCCCGGACGTAGATTCCTATGCCCGCACCGCAGACGGACATGCCACTACTGGGGGGATAGGCAAATGACCCGGTTCCACTCACTGCCTCGTTTCTGCGCTCCACTCTTGTTCGCGGCCGCCTTGGCGGCGAGCAGTTCCTCCGCCCTCGCCAAAGACGAGGAGCCCTCGATTCCCACGTGCGACACGAAGATCGGGACCATGGCCGTGGCGGAGCCGGAGAACAACTGGTGGACCCAGTACAACCTGGAATCCCCCGAAGCCCTGATCAAGGTCTACGCCGCCGAGTGCAAATGCTTCACCCTGGTGGATCGCGGCAAGGGGCTGGACGCCGCGAAGAAGGAGCGTGCGCTCGCTTCCGACGGCGAGATGCGCGTGGGATCGAATATCGGCAAGGGGCAGATGAAGGCCGCCGATTACGTGCTGGTTCCTGACGTCGCGAACAAGAACGCCAATTCCGGCGGCAAGCACTTCGGCGGCGCCCTGGGCGGATTGGTGGGCCACGGAGTGGGCGCGGTGGTCGGCGGGGTCAGCTTGAAGAGCAAGACCGCCGACGTGGTCCTCACGCTCACCGATGTTCGCTCCACGGAGCAGGTGGCCGTGGTGAAGGGGCATGCGAAGAAGACCAATCTCGGGTGGGGCGCCGGAGGCGGAGGCTATTTCGGAAGGTTCGCCGCGGCGGGCGCGAGCAGCTACGCCAACACCGAGATCGGTCAGGTCGTAGCCATGGCCTATCTCGACGCCTTCCAGAAGCTGGTCGAGGAGCTCAAGAAGAACGCCCCCGACGCCAAGACGGCCAACGTCTCCCAGTCCGTCACGATGGCCAAGCCCGGAACGATGTACGAGCAGGCGAACAACAAGTCGAAGGTGGTCCGCGAGCTGGACGCTGGCCTGACGCTCTATCCGACCGGAGAGAAGTCCGGCATCTGGTGGAAGGTCTCGGACGAGACGGGCAACGAGGGTTGGGTGCCTTCCCCGCTCTTCAATATGGCGAAGTAACCTACTCGCGAACGTAGACTTTGTAGCTGTACTCGATCTCGGCCCTGCCCCGCGGCTTGATCGGAAGCTCCCACGTGAGCACCGACCTGGGGTTCACCGTCTTCAATCCCCGGGCCGTCTGGTCGATGGCCGCGACCGGCGTCGTCTTCAGCACTTCGCCGGATAGGTTCTTCGTGATCGTCAGCGTGATGCTCTTGTCCTTGAAGTTGGAGGCCTTTAGCTTGCCTCTCACTTCCACGAGATCGTAGTTGGACCCATAGAAGTTCGCCGCGTTCCGGGTGCGCGCGACTTCGTACTCGGCCTGCTCCGCGTTGATGTCGACGGCCTTCGTGATCTTCACCGTCGTCTTGGCGCCCACGCTCGTGTAGTGGATCACATCCTGGCCCAGGATCCTGCCTCCCTGCATCGTCATCGCCGGCGATGTGGTCCATGGAACATGGCTTGTATTCGTCAGGCGGACACTGTGCCAGACGTCCTCGACCTTCTCGGGCGCGGCTTGACCACCCTGATACCGGTACTGCTCCTGCTCGTCGAGCGCATCGCCGATCTTCCACTCGTACACGTGCTCGTAGGGCGCTTCCGTGGTGAACAGCGGGTAATAGCCACGCTCCCCTTTCTCGAGCGTCACGCTCTGCTGCTCGTAGAAGAAGAGCTCCTCGCGAGTTTCCCCCTCCGGAGGGGCGGTCGAGTAGGTCGGGAACATGTCCTCTCTGCCCAACCGGTCGTTTTCCATCACGGCCTGCTGCATGACGACGTTGGCCCTGCCGTCGTAGCTCTGTCCCTGGGCGGGGTTCGCGAGATTGTTGAGGAACGCGGCAAGACTGCCGCGCATCGCGATCGGATCGGTCACGTCTGCGAACTTCAAGTTGGGGAATCCGGTGATGAAGCTCACCGGCACGTTGTCGAGGTCCTCGATCTCGTCGATGACTTCCGCCTTCGTCGTGACCCTCGCCTTCTTGGGATCGGTGATATCGATGGCGCAGCTCGGAGCCCACGTGACGCCCTTGGCCAGATACTGGACGACCACCCGTCCTCGTCCCCCCGTGTTCGTGGCGTTCAGTCGCAGCGAGACCGTGCGTTTCTTTCGCTCGATGGTGGTCTTCAGTGAGCCGTCGGCGCTCGAGAGCTGCTGAACGTCATTCTTGTTCACCGCCAGGGTCTTGCCGGACGTCTGTAAAAGGACGAGCGAAGAGATCTCCACGGGCGGCACGTAGGGGCCGTACGGCGATCGTACGAAGTCGGGATCGGTGGTGTCCGCGGCTCGGCCGGCTCGGTTCGCGGCGGCGGAGAGAATCCTCGCCCGGACGGTTTCCTTGTCGCCGAGACGAACATCCACGGTCTGGCCGACGTTGGCTTCGATCATCTCCGCCACGCTGATCGCCTGGATGCGCTCGACCGACTCGTCTTCGAAGGCGACGATATCGCGCAGCGCTGCTTCGTCGTTCGGTGAGTAGAGCCAGAACGTGCCGTGGGCGGGCGCGGGCAGCTCCCCAATGCGCCAGGCCCCCTGGCCCTTCGGGATCTCCCCTTCCCGGGCGACGAAGCCGAGCCCGTTCTTGAAGAGGGAGATGGCAACGAGCTTCGTCTTCAGAGTGGGCGGGTGTTCCTCGGCAGCTCCTGCCGAGGGTGCAGCAGCGACAAGCCCGGCAAGCGTGCCGAAAATCAAGAAGGCCCACCTGGCGAGCGTCCGGATCATGCCTGCCTTATCGGCAGAGTCGCCGCGGATCTTTGCTTTTAGACGCGGGCGGGCGGCCTCTGTGTGGCGACGCCCTTGATCAGGAGCCACAGCGCGAGCGGGATCTCGAACGCGGCCATCGGCAGCCAGATGAGCCCCGATACGTCGACGCCGCCGAGCTTGAGCAGAAGGCCCACGACCACCACGACCGACGCAAGCACGCCCAGCCAGGCCAGCGCGGCCGGGATCATCCGGCCACGCAGGAGGAGCCAGGAGAAGAGCGCGCTCCCCACGCCGAAGAATGCTCCCGCGATCGTCGGGCTCCAGCCTTGCCCCCAGAGAAAGAACGCGCTGATAGCGCGCACCGAGTCCTGGCTCTGTGCCTGGGCTTCGGCGGCCGTCGCGAGCCACACGAGCCCCAGCGATCCCTGGATGGCGACCCCACCCACCACGCCCTCGGCCACCCGGCAGGTCAAGCCCAGCATCGCGAGGTCGGGATCCTCGTCCCGCGTGAGGGCGTAGAGCGTCACGCCCAGCACCAGGGCGCAGAAACAGGTCAAGAGATTCAGCATCGCCGCGAGCTGCACCTGGGACGCGTGCTGGGAGATGCTCGTGAGCTTCGAGGCAAGGTCCGGCCCCTGCATCGCCTTTCCGGAGACGACCATCGCGGTGATACCGACTGCGATGTAGAACAGGAACGTGAAGCCGGCAACTCTCGCGTTCGTCATGCGAGTCATGGGTGCCTCCGGACATGGGCGTCACGAACCAAGGAAGGACCAAGGCCTTACGCGCGACCCACTCCCAAGGTTTCGGCCGGACGAGGACGGACCCTACCACCGGCGGGCTAAAAAGGCCCGATCGGCGCGTCAGGAACGCGCACCTTCTGCCGATAGGAGTCCCTGGACCTGTGTCCGACCGGCCCATGGCCGGGCGCTGGGGAGGGACTCGTATCGGAACGGAACCAAGACGCGACGGGCGAGCGACTCGGACCAAGACTCCCTTCGCCGCCTGGACCAAGAGAGGCACTTCGGCCGCGGCGGCGATCCTGTTCGCCATCTTCGCGATGTCCCTGGCGCTGCCCTTTCCGCCGTCTCCCAGGTTCGCGCCCGCGCCCGTTCCCGAGCCCGTGGAGTGGGCCCCGACGCGGCCCGGGGACACGCTCACGAGAGGAGCGGCGCTCTCCAGCGTTCTCGCCTCCAGAGGATTTGGATCCGATCAGATTCGAGAGATCACACAGCTCCTCCAAGCCTATCGTAGCCCACGCACCCTTCGGCCTGGAACGGCGCTGCGCTTCGCCCTCGGGGCGACGGGCATTCCGGATCGAATCCTTCTCGCGCTGACCCCCGACTCCATCCTGCACTTCGTTCACGCTGATTCCGTCTGGACGACCCGCATGGAGCCCGTCCCCTTCCTGGTGGACACCGTCCGTATCTCCGGTGTCATCGAGTCCAGCCTCTGGTCCGCCCGCCTTGGCGGTGACGTGGACCGGTTCGGAAAGAAGGATTTCGAGGATCTGGTCTACGACCTGGCGGATGTGTTCGCCTGGAAGGTGGACTTCACCCGGGACCTGAGACGGGGAGACGTCGTGCGCGTTGCCGTGGAGCGGAAGGTGCGCCCCGACGGCACCATCCGGAGCCACCACTTCCTGGCGATCGAGCTGTGGAATGGCGGCCGGGTCCTGCGCGCCATCCCGCAGCCGATACCGGGCGGACGGTACGCCTACTTCGATGAGGAAGGACGCTCGCTCCGCGGGGCCTTCTTGAGATATCCGGTGCCCTATCGCATCACGAGCCACTTCACCGGGCGGCGCTTTCATCCCCTGCTCAAGCTATGGCGGGCGCACGAGGGAATCGACTATGGCGCGCCGGCTGGAGCGCCCGTTGAGGCGACCGCCTCGGGCGTCGTCACGCGAGCGGGATTCGTGGGGGCCTACGGAAGGCTGGTCGAGCTTCGGCACCCCGGGGAGATCCGGACGCGCTACGCGCATCTGAGCTCGATCGCGCCGGACGTCCGGCCGGGCGCGCGCGTGGAACAGGGTCAGATCATCGGAAGAGTGGGCTCGTCGGGTCTGGCCACCGGCCCGCACCTTCACTACGAGTTTCTGCAAAACGGAAGGCACCGCGACCCACTCAAGGTCGAGATACCGGGCTCTCCTTCTATTGATCCGTCCCGCCTTGCCGGATTTCTTCGAGACCGGGACGAGGCGCTTCCTCTGCTCTACGGCATTCCCATCTTCCAGACGCCCGTCTCGCTCGCGAGCGGGACCGGCTCGCGCAGCCGCCGTAATTAATCGTTCTCTAGCCTGTTATGGGTCTCTGACTTAGTGCGGGTTCAAGATGGGGTGGGTTGCGGCCTGTTGATGTCGGAACAGAGAGGTAAGCGCCGCCAGAATTCGCCCTCCCGCCGCCACATTTCTGCCATGAGCGGTGAAGTATCTTGTGAGTGAGGCCAGAGAGAAAGGCCGCGCACTCAACCCTTTTCGGGAGGCACCTCATGCCATCGCCGCGATCCGTCCATCCATGGATGCGACCGAGAATTGCGGGTCTCCTCGGCGCGCTGGCGGTGGCCCTGTCCCTCGCTTTCGCCATGTTCGCCCGAGCCGCTGATCTCGGTTGGCCGCGCGAATTCGATTCCTCCAGTGGTTCCTTCGTGATCTACCAGCCCCAACCCGAGCGTCTGAACGGCGATGTGCTCTCGGGGCGAGCCGCGTTCTCGCTGCAGAAGACCGGGGACGCCCATCCCACCTTCGGTGTGCTCTGGTACGGCGAGACGATCGAGGTCGACCGCGACAGCAGCGTCGTGACCGCGCGCGGCTTCGATGTCACCAAGGTGCGACTGCCCGGGATCACTCCGGACGAGGCGTCCCGCTACGAGGCCCTTGTGGAGTCCCAGGCTGAGGGCTGGGATCTCTCGGGCTCGGTCGAGGAGCTGCAGGCGGGTCTCGCGGCGGCCGAGCAGGAGCGCGCGAGCGTTGCCGGCCTCGACATGGCACCGCCCAAGATCCTGTTCCACGGCCGGCGCGCGATCCTCGTCGTCTACGATGGCTCTCCCGTGCTCGAGCCGATCGAGGGATCGGACTTCCAGCGTGTCGTGAACACCCCCTACGCCGTGGTCCTCGATCCCGGGAATGGCTCCTACTATCTGAACGGCGCCAATCTCTGGTACCGGGCGCGCGATCCGCTGGGTCCCTGGACCGGGATCGACCGCCCGCCGGCCGCGATCGAAGACGCCGTTCCTCCCGATACCACCGCCTACGATCAGGTCCAGGGGCCCGCGCCGGACGTGATCACCGCCACCGAGCCCACCGAGCTGATCGCGACCGATGGCTTGCCGCGGTACGCCCCTCTGGTCGGCGACGAGCTTCTCTACCTCGCCAATACCGAGAGCGACGTGGTCCTCGAGGTGGACACCCAATTCCTCTACGTCCTCATCTCCGGACGATGGTTCCGATCGCCCTCCGTGGACGGACCCTGGACGTTCGTTCGCGGGGACCAGCTGCCTCAGAGCTTCAAGCGCGTGCCTACGGATTCACCGAAGGGGAACATCCTCGCCAGTGTCGCGGGAACGGATCAGGCGGAGGACGCGGTTGCCGATGCCGAGATCCCCCAGACGAGCGCCATTCAGCGCGACGACCGGAGCTTCACGGCGGCCTACGACGGGGAGCCTCGATTCGAGCCCATCGCGGGCACCGACCTCCAGTACGCCGTGAACACCGACGCGGAAGTGATCCTGGCCGACGGCCGCTACTACGCCTGCGATCAGGGAGTCTGGTACATCGCGGACGATCCCGAGGGGCCGTGGAGCGTCAGCGAGACGCGCCCCGTCGGTGTGGAGGATATTCCACCCGATTGTCCCGTCTACGACGTGCGGTACGTCTCCATCTATGATTCGACCCCCGACGTCGTGTACGTGGGCTACCTGCCCGGATATCTGGGCTGCTATCCCTACCACGGCACCGTCGTCTACGGCACCGGCTACCGGTACAACACGTGGCGGAGCCGGCATCATTACTTCCCGCGCCGCTTCACCTGGGGCTTTCACGCCCGCTACAACCCCTGGCTCAGCCGGTGGAGCTTCGGCATGAGCTACAGCACGGGCTTCCTCCGGGTAGGCACGCGCTGGAGCACGCGTCCCTCGGTCACCACGGCGCGCGGCCGGTCGATGTGGTTCGGACCCGGCGGCTACCGCCGCCCGCTCCTGACTCAGGATTTGACCCCGCTCCGCACCCGACGCCCCGAGCGCATGCGCACGCGCGTCAACGACGGACTGCCGGCCAACGTGTACAACCGGACGGAAAACGTCGCGCGCGTGGACCGGAGCGCGGATCGAATTCGCGTGCGCTCGATCGTGCAGCCCATCGCCCGGCCGGTCCGGATCCCGAACGACGTGTTCGCGGGCAAGGACGGGAAGGTCTACCGGCGCGACACGAAGGGTAAATGGCAGGTGGGAGCGGGCGCCGAATGGAAGCCCACGAGTCTCCCGACTCCCCCGGCCGCGATGGAACGCCCGCAGCAAAGGGAGCGTGGGATTCCTCCCTCGACGGGGGTCTCGCGAGCCGACGTGAGCCGGCAGCGCCGGGACGCCGCGATCGAGCGGCGGATGCCGCGGCCGCAAGAATCACCGGACGCGACGCCTCCTTCCGGTCGGCCGGGGCGTCGTTCGGACCGGCCCGCTCCACGGCGGGAGCCGCCTGTTTCGCCGCGGCACGAGACGACCGCGCCTCCGCCCCAGGAACCCGCGCCTTCACGGGAACGTCCCGCGCCTCGGCAGGAGTCGCCCGCGCCGGGTGATCTGGAGAAGGAGTACAAGGCGCGCGAGCGGTCCGGGCGGGGAGAGAATCCCGAGCCGCGCTCGAGAGAGGATCTGAGGCCGAGCCGGAATCGCTAGGTCTAGGGAGTTCCGCTCGAGACCTGCTCCTCGGATCCGTGGTGCATGTAGTGGGAGTCCATCTCACCGGCGCGGATCGCGACGGTGAGGTGGTTCTCCTGGGGTGGGATCGGACAGTTGTAGTGATCCGAATAGGCGCAGGCCGGGTTGTAGCACTTGTTGAAATCCAGCACGTAGAGGCCATCCTTCCGCAGCTCGGGATCGAGATAGCGCCCCACGCTGTAGCTCTCCTTGCCGGTCGTCGCGTCGGTGAAGAACAACCCGAGGTCGTTCTCGCCAACCCCCGGCTCCAGCAGACGCGAAGCCTCCAGACGGCACGGGGTCCCGTTTATCTTGAAGTCGAACCAACCCACGCGCACGGCGCGCCGCCGGTTTCCCCGCGTGGAGAGGATGATCGTCGTGTCCGGTTTCGGATTGGCATGGAGCGCCGTGACGATGTGGTAGGAGAGATCGGCCGGGAAATACTTGATGCCCTTGTACTCCTTGAACCGCGGGCTTTGGGGATCGAACACGATGATCGCCGGATAGCGCTGGTGCGAGAGCCGGAGCGTGAAGCGGCCCGCCTTGATGCTGGTCGGCGGCAAGGTCGCCGACGCCATCGTCGAATCCTTGACCTGGAAGCGCGCACCGCGATCGAGCGTCTCGACGTGGAAGGAGTCCCCCACGACCGTGACGCGGAGATGATGCGGTTTGACGCCGGGGTCCTCGATGCGCACGTCATTGCCGGCAGCACTTCCGAGGGTCAGCGAGGTGCGCTCATTGAAGTCGCGGCGTAGTATCGTGGCGAGGTAGGAAGTCGGCTTGCTCTTGAGCCACTCGTCGGCCTCGGCGCGGTCCTTGGCGTAGAACTGGAGCAGCGTGTCCGCTTCCGCCGGGCTGACCGCCGAGGCGCTCGCGCTCGAGGAGTCCTTCCGGCAGGAAACGCCGGCCACGAGGCTCGCGAGCAGGAGCAGGGTCAGGGACACGGCCTGCGCCGTTCGCGCCAGGTGTCGATCGTCGTCACGAATGCTCATCCGCGGCTCCTCGATAGGGTGATCCGGCCTTGGGTGTCGCGAAGAAGCTAGCACGTTTCGCCCGGCCTTGCTCGGAGGTAGCCGTTGTTCCGCTTCTGATCTTGCGTGGTGAAATGACACGAGCCCGGCGCGAGGCCTCCCGCACCGGGCTCGTTCGTTCGAGCTGGATCCTTACCAGCCCGCCTTGCCGTCCGACGAGACTCGATAGGTGGAGAAGTGGAAGAGCGGCGTGGAGATGGTGAGCCCCAAGAGGTTCACCGTGGATGCCAGATTCTCCCACTTTCCCGTCGAGGGGTTGTAGTAGCTGATGCACGCCACCGAGAGCAGCGACCGGTCCATCTTCCGCGCGTTCGCGGTCAGGAGCACAGGCAGTAGGAAATGGTTCGCCGAGGCGGGTGAGATGCTCAGCTGAACGGTCGAATGCGCGAGGTCGGGTTGCGTCACCGTGACGGTGACCGGTTGCAAGACCGCCGCCGGCGGGAACACCACCGTGAAGTCGCCGGCGGAGACGGTGCCGCCGAGAAGGCCGATCGTCTTGGTGCTCGAATTGGTGATCGAACCGCCGCCGCCCAGAAGGCCGAGCACCTGGGCCGGCGCGCCGCCACCGCTAGCGCTTGAATCCGACGGCGTTACGGGCGCGGTGGGCATGTTGGAGCACCCGGCGACGGCGAGCAGCAGGGTGAGGCCGAGCACGAAACCTCGCGAGACTCTGACTGGACTTAGCATCTCTTTCTTCTCCTCTTGGGAGGTCGTCCCAGGTTGTGCCGCCCGGGACGGATCGGCCTTTGAGCTCTGGGGGCTGCTTTCTCAGTCCTTTGTAAAGGCATCCGGCATGCCCAAGAGGAACCCTGCGACATTGCTTGATGCATGGGACCCGTGAGCGCTGGGGTCCTTGGCCCTTGCGGCTGGTCCGGCTCAGCCCACGCGGCGGCGCTCGCGATACGCACGGCCCCACAGCGTCTTCCGGGGTGTCTTCTTGGGGAATGTGGCTGAGTTGTTGGGTGTAGCCGCGCAACCAGAAGGAGTTACACAGACCGATCGGTCGGGAGAGCTCAGAAACCGAACACCGAGAGCTTCGACGGATCGATGTCGGCGCCGGCTCCCGTGTTACCGCCCGCGCCGGTGAGCGCCGAACCGGCGAAACCCGCCGCGAAGGACTCGACCGGCAGTCATTAAGGCTAGGAGCCTCGGGCAAATGAGTGGCCCTGCTACACTCACTCCATGTTCGCTGCCGCGCATCCGCAGACGGTATTCCTGCTCTCCCCCGCCCACTGCGGCGGGAGGCGGGCGCAGATCCTCCTCGGTGAGAGCGCCTC
>DASQAV010000035.1:0-11702 GCA_035635575.1 Candidatus Dormiibacterota bacterium
GCTCGTGCGGGGCCAGATCGGATTGGATCGTGCCGGCTACGTGCGCGTGCGCCAAGGAGGCGGGACGACCGCCAAGGGAGTGTTCGCCGCCGGCGACGTCTGCTCGCCGCACTGGCCCTCCATCGCGAACGCCGCGGGCCAAGGGGCCGCCGCCGCGTGGGAGATTGCAAGGTTCCTGGGCCGGGTCCCGGCCTAGGGCCCGAGCCGAAGCATCGCATCCTCCTGTACCGGGACGGTCAGTAGTCCCCGACAGGGTAATAGCGTTTCCCGTCCATACTCTCCGCAAACGCGAAAGCGGCCGCGCCCGCAATGCCGAGCTCACCTCCCAGGCGAATGCCGAAATGCCACGAGGTCACATTCTCGATTCGTTCCACCGGCGGGTACGGATACCAGTATTCGCTGACCCGCCGGTTCAACGAGAGCACTTGAAGGACCAGCCCCAGGTGACCCTGGAGATTCAGTGCCGCCTGCGCCGCCAACCCCGGCGGTTTGAATCTCTCATATGGCGTGCGGTCCTCCCACAGGACCACCCCGGGAGCCACATCCAGGCTCACCGTCTGGCTGAGCCATCTCGTCGCTCGCACCCGGACGCCCACCTCCTCCGACGAAGTCCCGAGAGCACCCAGGAAAGCGGTTCCTCCCAGGGAGTAGTCGCGTCCCAGGTTCCTGACGTAGCCAAGATCGATCGTGTAGAAGTGCTCGGTGGAATAGCCACGGTCGCGGATCATGGCGGCGAAATCGGTGACGACGTAACCGCGGCACAGATTCGCGGGCGCCGCAGCGAAGCGCAGGGATCGAAACGGCTCGAGGACCTTTGTCGCGCCCGGGTACGGAATGGCGCGAGGGTCGCGAAAACTTTGCCCTTCGAAGGAGCCCAGATTCAGTCGTCGGAACACGACATCCCGGGTCACATCCCGGCCATCCTGATCGGTGATGCTCTTGATCCGGTACATCGGCACGTAGTCGAAGCCGCCGTCCAGGGCGGTCATCTTGACCATGCCGTCGGCGTGAGGCTCGATGTACGCAACCGTCCTCACGGAACCACCCTCCAGATCCACCTGAAAGAGCTCGGGAATGACGGTGTCGTAGGCTGGGGGATCGACCGGAAGAACGACTTCGGGAGGAAACTCGTTGGGATCCGGCTGGGCCCGTGCGGGTGCTTCTTCGGCCGAGGCGAGGCAGGGTACGAAGGCGAGGAGGACCGCGACGAGTGCGTGGCGCATGGCCAGCCCCTTCCGCGTGATGTTACGTCCGGCGAGTGCCTCTTAATCTAGCGCAAACAGGCCGGAACTACACGGGTCCAATCCGGAGAACTACACCCGCTCGACGAAAGTTCCGTCCCGCGTGTCGATCTTTACGCGGTCGCCAATCCCCATGTGCTGAGGCACCTTGGTGACCAATCCCGTGTTCATCCTGGCGATCTTGGGCGAGGAAGAGATGGTGGCGCCCTTGAGCACCGGGTCCGTCTCCACGATCTCCAGCTCCACGAACATGGGCACGTCCACCCCGACCGGGCGTCCCTCGAAGTAGGACATCTCCACGGTCATGTTCTCTACGAGGTAGTTGACCGCGTCGCCCAGGTGGTCCCGGGGGACGTTCACCATCTCGTAGTTCTCGGTGTTCATGAACGTGAACTCGTCGCCGGAGCGGTAGAGATACTGGAGCGGGTGATGGTCCAGGTCGGCGCGGTTCACCTTGTCTTCCGAGCGGAACCGGTACTCCACCTGGCTCCCGGTGACCAGATTGACCATCTTGGCGTGCACCATCCCGCGCCAGTTGCCCGGCGTCACGTGGAGCACGTTCGTCACGCGGCAGGGCTTCCCATCGTGCAGGATCACCATGCCGACCTTCACTTGAGTTGCTGGAATCACAGCGAAATCTCCTTCACAGTTTGAAATTTGATTGGCAGCCGACGAGTGTAGCAGGAGTGACACGGGGGCGCAAGGCGGGGTGGCGCTCTGCTACTTGGCGGTTTCCTTCGACAGTTGATCCTTCAGCCAGGCGACGAATTCATCCTCGCCGACGCGCGTCCCGGGATCTTGGTGGGGCCAGAGACCCACCAGCCGCACCATCCTCACATAGGGATCATGGCCTGACGGCGACGCGCTGTACATGGCCGCCTGCCGGGCGTCCGCAGAGTCAGCCAGTTGCAACTCTTCAATCAAGGGTCTCCTAGGCGGACGCACGGGCTGTATGGAGTCATCGGTGAGATTGCCGGAGGCATCGTACGTCATGACTCTGGACGGGAGGATTCGCGCTCTCCCAGTCGCGAGGGATTACTCTTGCGAGGAATCGATCTCGCGCGGCAACCAGTGGACCTCGATCGCCCCAATGTACGACGGGATCGGCGCTGCCGGAATCAGCCCAGATGCCAAAGGGCGCCCACATGCAGCCATTGGCTCGGTAGTACCGCTCGAACCCCTCCCCAATGCCCTGGTCCGCGAATACGACGTATCGTATCCCCTTTCGGAATCCGGGCTCATCCTCGGTGTTCGGCGTCTGTGAGAGTGTGAGCTC
The DNA here is from genome assembly GCA_035635575.1 of Candidatus Dormiibacterota bacterium. Taxonomy (GTDB): domain Bacteria; phylum Eisenbacteria; class RBG-16-71-46; order SZUA-252; family SZUA-252; genus WS-7. The sequence goes on from DASQAV010000035.1 coordinate 2,518, forward strand.
AGGAGGCCCCTCACCCTTCAGGTATCGCACTTGATCGAAGTGATAGCGCTTGATGATTCGCACGCCGCTTCTAGAGACGTACTCTTCCTTGTCGACCGTGCCGACAAAGATGAGGTGCGACAAACGCAACTGTTCCTCGAAAGAGATCCCCACGCAGAGGGTGTGACCTGCGCGAGGGCCGCCTGCGAGGAAGAGAAGAATTGCAACTGCAGTAATCCGTAGGCGCACGAGCTACCTGGCTGCCCGCGACGTAATCGCCCCGATCGCAACTCCAACCGCCACACCCAGACCCACGCCAACCGCGATGTTGTGCGTCGCGACTCCCAGGCCGCAGCCGATCGCGATTCCGATCGCGATCCAGAATCCCATCTTCTGATTCATCGCGCCCCCCGCCTCGTCGTGCGCGGCAACGCATGGCTGCTCGGCGCCGCTCGTGCGGCCGCCTTCACGCGGCCGGCGCCGTGCCGGTAGACCAGCTCGCCTCCCAGGTATCCCGTGTAGACCGTCAGCCCCGCCGCCGCGATCGCGACGATCGTCGAGAGCCAGAGCCCCCGGCCGCTGGTGCGCACCGCCCAGGAGAGCAAGGTCGCGAGCCCAAGCGTGCCCAGCGCCCAGAGGCAGGTCTGCTCGTGCTTCTCGATCGCCGCATCCGGCACCCCTTGATCCACGGCCTTGTCGTGAACCGCGTTGCCGCTGAAATACGCGACTCCCGAGCCGGCGAGCCCGAGCGTGAGCAATACCGGCCCGAACCACCGGACCCACGACCGCTGGAGGAGCATGTAGATCAGCTCCATCAAGGCGCCGACGACCGCCAGCGCGATCGGGAAATGGACCACGGCCGGATGAAGATCGAGACCGAACATCAGACTCCGTAGGCGCGACGCAGGATTGCCATCGTGTGCACGACCTCCCTCTTCGCGCCATGCGCGATCTGGATGTTGCATGTGCCGCAGCCGGTGAGAATAGCTTCGGCCTTCGTGCGGTCCAGCTCCTTGAAGAGCGGCGCCCCGATCTCCTGCGCCGTCTCGTAGTTCTCGGCTTTCATACCGTAGGTGCCCGCGATGCCGCAACACGAGTCGTCGATGGGACGAACGTCCACGCCCGGAACCAGCTTCAGGAGCTTGATCGGCTCCTCCGTGATTCCCTGCGCCACCGAGTGACACGCGTTGTGATACACGACCGAGATCGGCACCTCCTTGAAATCGGTCCGGAGCTCCCCGCGCTCATGGAGCTTCCAGAGATATTGGTGGATGTCGATCGTGTGCGCCGCGAGACGCCTCGCCTCCTCCGTGCCCAGAATGCGCGGATAGTCCTCGATGAGGGCCAAGCCACAAGAGGGCGCACTGGCGACCACGGTAAATCCTCTGTCGACGAGCGGCAGCAAAATCTCAAGATTGCGGCGCGCGTCCGCGACGATGGAGCGCTCGGCGCCCATGGTGATGAGCGCGATGCCGCAGCAGCGCTGCTCCGGCACCACGACCTCGATGCCGTTCGCCTCGAGAACCTTCACCGTCGCCTCGGCCTCCCCTTTCGGGTCGTGGAACCGCGCGAAGCATCCGGCGAAGTAGGCAACGCGCTTGGTGATGGGCACGTCACGGTCCGGCATGGGGCCAAGACGCGCGTGCGCATGCGATCCTGCCGCATTCTGCGGGGCGGTGAGCGGCAGCGCGAGCGCCCGCTTTGCCGCAGCGCCCCCCGTCGCGAACGGCCGTCGGAACCGCGGCAGGTCCAGCTTCCCCGCGACCTTCCCCACGCTCTCGCGCGCGGCGCGCTCCAGGGGCGACCCCACGACGAGATTCACCGCGGCCGGCGCCAGTCCCGCCACGGCGGCGACCTTGTCCGCGTGCCCCAGGATCCAGTTCCGCACCGGCATCCCGTGCTTCTCGACGAACTCCTTCCGCGCCGCGATCGCGAGGCCGGGGATGTCCACCTGGCTCGGGCATTCGGTCAGGCACATCTTGCAGTTGAAGCAGGAATCCATCACTTCCTTGAGCGGCTTCTCCGTGAGCGACTCGCGCGAGAGCTCCCCGCGGATCATCTCCATCAGGAGAACCGCCTTCGCCCGCGCGGTGTGCGGCTCGAGCGAGGTCGTGTTGCCCACCGGGCAGTAGTCGCGGCACGTCCCGCACCCGTGACACATCTCGATCATGTCGCGGTATTCGGGCTCGTCGAACACGGTGCCGGTCTCGACGTAGGTGTTGGTGTAGCGCGAGAAATCCTCGGGGAACGTGCGCGCATCCGAGATCACGTTGCCCGGGTTCAGAATCCCGGCGGGATCCATCGCGCGCTTCACGCGCGCCATGACCGCATACGCCCTGGGATACTGGCGCTCGAGATAGGGCGCCCGGAGGATGCCGTCGCCATGCTCCCCCGTGATGGTGCCGCCCAGGCTCCAGGTCAGCTCGAAGGCATCCTCCGCCATCGCCGCCATGCGGCTCTGGAAGGTGCCGTCGTGCGGGTCCAGGAGCGGCATCACGTGGACGTTTCCGTTCCCGGCGTGCCCGAAGATCGCAAAGCGGGTCCGATGCTTCTGGAACATGGCGCGGAGGCCGTTGATGTAATCGCCCAGGCGCTCCGCGGGCACGGCGGTGTCGTCGATGAAGTTCATCGGTTTCTCGACGGGCGAGGCGCGGTAGATCAGGGGCAGCGCCGCCTTCCGGACCGCCCAGAGGCGCGCCGCCTCATCGGCATTCCGGGCCGCGCGGAAATCGAGCACCTTGCCGCGCCGCGCCGCGGCCCATTCCTCGATGGCCGCGATGCCCGCGCGCGCCTCCTCGGCCGTCTCGCCCTCGAACTCCACGAGGATCGAGGAGTCGAAGCGCTCGGGGATCAAGGGACGGAGGTCCGCTCGATCCTTCCGAACGAACGCAAGGAAGGTGTGATCCATCGCCTCGATGGCGGAGGCGCCCAGGCGGCGCGATTCCAAGACTGCCTCGGTGGCGTCCTCCCAGGAGGCGAAGTAGAGAAGCGCCACCGCGGTCGCCTTGGGCTTGGGGACGAGCCGCATCGTCACGTCGGTCACGATTCCCAGGGTGCCCTCGGAGCCCACGATCAGCCGCATCGGATCGAATCGAGGCGCGATCGAGCTGACCTGATCGCCGGGAGCCCACGCGCCCCAGAGGTCATAACCACACGAATTCTTGTTCGACTTCGGGCGCTCGGGGAGAAACGCCGGCGCGCCTTCGCGCAGGATCCCCTCCACCTCCGACGACACCCGGCGCCAGGCGGGCCCCTCGTCACCACCGCCCGCGTGCGTTCCCAGCCGCACCACGCTGCCGTCGTGCATCACCACCGTCATGCCCAGCACGTGATCCTTCGTCGAGCCGTGACGCAGCGTGTGCGCGCCGGAAGCGTTGGTCCCCACGTTCCCGCCGATCGTGCAGAAATCGCCGCTCGAGGGATCGGGCCCGAGCCTGAGGCCCGCCCCGCGGACCGCTTTCTGGACGCGGGTGTGAATCGCGCCCGGCTCGACCCGCACGGTCCTCCGCTCCGCGTCGATCCCGACGACGCGATTCATGTGCGCGGCAAAATCCAGGATGATCCCCGGTCCCAGAGCCTGTCCCGCCAGGCTGGACCCGCCGCCGCGCGCGGTCACCGGCACGCCCGCGGTGGCCGCGTAGGCAACGACCCGGGCTACATCGGACTCGTTCCGAGGGGAAACGACGGCGAGAGGCTTGCGGCGGAAGATGCAGGCTGCGGTGGAGAACAGGGCGAGCGCTACGGGGTCGGTCCGAACCTCACCTTGGAGGAGGGGCCGAAGATCGCGCTCGATCTCGAGTTGTCGTGGATCCATTCATCCCCCCGGGCGCGGGGGTACGTCAAGCACGTCGCGCTAGGAAGAACCGGTCATAGAGTACGGCTGCGGCCCCACCGCCAACCAGGGGCCCTGCCCAGTATAACCACTGGTCCTGCCAATAGCGCGAGACCAAGGCGGGCCCAAAGGCGCGGGCGGGGTTCATGGCGGCCCCGGTCAGGGCGCCGCCCATCAGAATATCGGCCATGATCGTCAGCCCTATCGCCAATCCCGCGAAGCCGCTAGGCGCGCGCGGGTCGACGGCCACCCCGAAGATCACGGTTACCAGAAAAAAGGTCATGATGGCCTCGATCGTGAACCCCATTCTCGGCCCGATGGTCGGATCGATGGTCGGGGTTCCCAGGTGCACGTCCACGGGACCGCCCTGGTAGACATGGCAGATGATGGCCGCCGCCATCGTCGCGCCCAGGAGCTGGGCCACCCAGTAGGAGAGCATCTTGCGCAGGTCGATCCGCTTGGTGACCCACATTCCAAAGGAGACCGCGGGATTGAAGTGGCCGCCGGAGATGTGCCCGAAGGCGTAAACCCCGATCAGGATGGCGAGCCCGTGGGCCAGCGCGATGCCGGTCGTGCCGACCGACTGCGTGGCCTGCTGCTGCATGATGGCGCCGACGCCGAAGAAGACGAGCCCGAACGTGCCGATCAGCTCCGCGAGGAAATTCCGCGCGCCCTGAACCATGCCTACCCCCCCAGCCCCTTACAGCGTTTCGACGGTCTTCTTGTCCAGACGCTTCGCCAGCTCCACGAGGAGCTTCACGGCCGCATCGTAATCCTTGCGGTCCATGATCGTGGAATGGCTGTGGATGTAGCGCGTTGGAATGAAGATGACGAGTGAAGGCACGCCTGTGTCGTAGATGTGGAAGCGGCCGGCGTCGGTGCCGCCGCGCTCCACCGTCCCCAGGTGGTAGGGAATCTTCTGCTTCTCGCAGATCTCGATCGCCAGATTGCGGAGCTTCACGTTGGGAATCATCGAGGCGTCGTAGACGAGAATCCCGACCCCTCCGCCCAGCTTCTCATCGCCGTCCGCCTGGGTGCCCGGCGTGTCGTGCGCGATCCCGACGTCGAGCGCGATCGCCACTTGCGGCTTCACCGAGGCGACGCTGGTCTGCGCGCCGCGCAGCCCCACCTCTTCCATGGTGGTCGCCACGCCGTAGACCGCGTTCGGATGCGGCGTCTTGGACAGCTTGCGAAGCGCGTCCACCACCAGGGCGCAGCCCACGCGGTTGTCGAGCGCCTTCGCGAGATAGAGCCGTTCGTTCCCCATGACCGAGAACGGAGCGTCGGGAACGATGGGATCGCCGGGGCGGATGCCCATGCGCTTCTTCACGTCGAAGTAGGAGGTGGCGCCCACGTCGATGAACATGTCCTTGATGTCCATCACCTTCCGGCGCTCCTCGTCCTGCAGCTCGTGTGGAGGCTTGGAGCCCACCACGCCGATCACGTCCCCCTTCGCGGTCCGGATGCGGACCTTGTGGGCCAGAAGGACATGTCCCCACCAACCGCCCATCGGGAGAAACTTGATGAATCCTTCCTTCGTAACGCCCTTCACCATGAAACCGACTTCATCCATGTGACCGGCAAACATGATCCTCGGCTCGTCGGCCTTTCCGTTCTGCCGGCAGATGACGCTGCCCAGTCCGTCCTGCGTCACGTTGCCCAGACCGCGGAGGTGCTTCTTCATCAGTCCCGCGATCTCGGTCTCGTGTCCGGGAGGACCGAAAGCCTCGGTGAGTTCCTTGAGTAGTGCGTGGCTCTGGTCCATCCAATGCTCCTTGCGTTGAGATAGGGGTAGATTCAGCGGCGAGAGTATCCGCCCGGGGGGCGGGTGTGTCAAGGCGCCTGGGGGCGGTGCGTCAGGACGTGCGGCGGGGGATCCCCCGGATCCTATGATGCGGGCGCTGACCGGGCAGCACCTCGTCTTCCTTGAGCACGCTCACCGTTCCGTCCACCTCGAGAACCGCCGAGCGCACGTCCTCCACCGTCTCCACCCCATGCTCCCGGAGGGCGCGCAGAAGGTCGTCCCGGGTGATCCCCTCCCGGACCAGATTCGGAGTCAGGATCTGGCCGTGCCGGATGAGGATGGTGGGGGTCCCCTCGATCAGGTGCTCCGACCTCTTGACGTGCCGCACGACCCAGGAGACGACGAACGTCGCGGCGAAGAGCGTGGCCGCCGAGACGAGGCCGCCGGTGAGGGAGGTGTCGGGGCCGGTCATGGCGTTCTGGACCGCGTTGGCGAGAAGGAGGAGGAGGAGAAAATCGAACGAGGTCAGCTGTCCGGCCTGGCGCTTCCCCATGAGGCGCAGCCCCAGGAGAAGCACCAGGTAGACAACGGCGGTGCGAACGACGACATCGATGAGCGGATTACCGCTCGTAAGCGGCACTCGCGGGTGAAGCGATCAACGCTCGACGACCATGATCGGACGGTCGACGTGGAGCGAAACCTTTCCTCCCTCGGGAATCGAGATCTCGTGCCCCTTCGCCATGAGGACCGCGCCGGTGCCGGCCGCGGCGCCCGCGACCGCGCCAATGATCGTGCTCTTCGTGCTGCCTCCAGCGACCTTGCCGATCACGCCCCCGACGACCGCGCCGCCGCCGATGAGGAGCTTGTCGCGCGTGCCGGTGCCTTTCGCCTCGAGCTTCCCTTCGGCGTTGTCGACCGTCGCGTGAAGCGTCTTCGGCCCGTCCACCGTCTCGATGCTGTTGAACTCGAGCGCGATGAACGCGCGATCATCCTTCCCCTTGGATTTCGACGCCTTCTGCAGATCCGCCACCGAGCCGCTCACGCGCGCGCCGGCCTCAGCGACCACCGTGCTTCCGACGACCATCGGAGCCGTGAGCTTTGCCTCGACCCGGTCGCCCACGTTCGAGGTCCGCGTGTCGACGGGCGTCACCATCTCCACGTCGAACTTCGTGCCCGCGGGGATCTCGATGGTCCGGTGTTCCGCGTAGGTTCCCTGCGCGCCGGTGGTGGAAGAGCCCTTGGTCGTGTGCGTCGTCTTCGTGCTCTTCGTCGTGGACTTGCTGTGCGTGTCCGGAAGGGTCGCGCCCTGAGCTCCCGGCTGCGCCTGCGGCGAAGTCTGGTCGGGCGCCTGGCTCACCTGGGTCGAGTCCATCGTCGAGGACATGTCGGTCTGGCTGTTCTTCTGGCAGGCCGAAATCACGAATGCCGTGAGCGACGCCAGTGCGATCGTGCCGAGGATTCTCGCGTTTTTCATCAGGCTCACCGTCCTTTTGTTAGTAGATGAAGTTGTACGTGAAGCCGCCCATGATCTTGAGCTGGTTGAAATCGGACACGAACACGTACTTCACCTCGCCGAAGATTCCGAAGTTCGGCATCACCTGATTCTTGATTCCGCCTTGAATGTTCAGACCCAGCTTGGTGTCGGAGGCGTTCGCAGCCGGAAAGAGGGGGTCGTCCGCCTTCACGAAGTGAAGGCCCAGGCCGCCTCCCGCGTACGGGGTCACCCGGCCGCCCTGCACTGGGAAATCGAGATTCACATCGGTCGCAAGCGTGAGGTCACTGATGTCGACGCTGCTCACGCCGACCTTCCAGTACTCCACGAGCGGCATGATGTGGACGTGCCTGACGAACTCGCCGAGATCGACGTGCAGGCCGAGCGCGACCGTGCTGCTGGCCCCTTCCGGATCGACGAAGCCGATCCGCGCGCCCATTCCCTGAAACCCCATTCCGTGCCCTTCCGCCGGCGCCGCTGCCATGGCCTGCGCGCCAAACAGAGAAAGGCTTGCTGCGACGACGAGCGTAGCTAGCAAGTGTCGATTCATCGCGGAAACCCCTCGGTTGGTAGGAGTGCGGCACGGGTCATCCCGGGCCGGAATTCACGAACACCCTTTTCCGCAACGAAAGTAGCCTAGAGACTCGGTGTTCTCAACTAGAACATGAGGCGAAGACCTCCATGGAAGGCCAGACCGTCGAAATCCACTTCCTCGCGCACGGTTTGCCCGATGGTCGGGTCGAAGAACTGGGCCTTGGGCGTGCTCGCGTTCCAGACCGCTTCCCCGTAGAGCCCGGTGGTTGGGCCGACGTTCAGGTTCACGCCTCCGAACACCTGCGCCCCGAAGCCGTCGTAGTCGTTCTGGAAGTCGATCCCATTGTTGTCCGTGCCGGAAACGCTCAGCCATTCCCAGCCGGCGGCGCCGCCGACGTAGGGCTGGAACTGCGACGCGACCGGAATCCGGACGCGCAGCGTGCCCATCACCGGCACGAGATCGGTGTTGATGGACTGGGTCTGAACCACCTGCCGGTAGTGAGTGCCGTCCGGAAGATCGCCCTCGCGAACGAACTGATCGCCGCCCGTCGCGCGGTGGTACCAGGAAATCTGGATCCCGAGATCCAGCTGCTCCGCGAGCACGGATCCAATGCCTCCGTTCACGTAGAGCCCGTTCCCGGGCTGATTCGAGGGATCGAACCTGCCCGCGCCAAGCATCGCGTAGTACTCGGGCTGGCTGCGGTACCCGTAGTCGCTCCTGTCGCGATAACGGTCGCGGGGCCTCCGATGCCGGATGGGACCGTTGCTCTCGGAGAACGTCTTGCTGTCGGCGGAGTTGCTGAACTGGGTTGCGCCCGTGCCGAGCAGGCCCGGGTTGAAGTCGAGCTGAGAAGCGGATGCAATGCCCGCCGTGAGGGCGAGCGCCACCATTGCAACGAAGCCACGCATGTTCCTCCTCCTCCCGATGTGGGGTTGCTTCAAGGCCAAGTCCCCTAGTTGCAGCACCCGTGCCACCAATCATCGTGTTATGGTCCATGAACTTAGGATGGCCACTACGTACGCCATGGGACCAAATGAGGCCCCCGATCTACATGGGTGTGGTAATCCGTCCACACTCGCCCCGCGCTCTGGTTTGACCCATCCGGGGCTGCTCCCGTTTGACCCAGGTTGCTCCCACCGATAGGATTCCCCGCCATGTGCCGTGATGTAGCTGCGCGCTTCACCGTGTTCAGGATCCTTCTCATGGCGTATGTGCTCGCGATGGGTGGGTTCTCCCCCGGTCCCCGGCCGGCGGCCGCCCAGCCCGCGGAATTCCTGCCCTCGTCCCATGCGCTGTATGAAGACCTGGAAGCTCTGGTCGCTCGCGGCCTTCTCCCCTCCTTCGCGATCCACACACGTCCCCTCGCGCGCGCCGACATCGCCCGTGCGCTCCTGAACGCCCAGGAGAAAGATCCCTCCGTCGAGTCGGACCTCCACTACCAGCGCCTGGAGCGCGAGCTCGCGCGCGAGTTCGAGGACGCGGGGAGCGCGCCGCGGGTGAAGGAGACCGGGCCGCTGATCGACGTGGGCGGCCGCGAGGAGCGCTTTCGAGTCGCGCTCGCCGGGCACGCGCGCGGGGACTTCGAGGACAAGCGCCGGATCCA
>DASQAV010000036.1:0-15053 GCA_035635575.1 Candidatus Dormiibacterota bacterium
CGACCCGGAGCGGGGACTCGAACGAGCGCATGGAATTCTTGGGCGACTCGGTCGTCGGCCTCGCCGTGAACGAGTTCCTCTACAACAAATTCCCCAAGCTCCGCGAAGGCGAGCTGACCAAGATGAAATCGCTGCTGGTCAGCCGCGTCATCCTCTCCCGCGCCGCCACCGTGATGGGACTCGGAAACTTCGTCCTGCTGAGCGAGGCGGAGAACGAGTCGGGCGGCCGGAACCGCGCCTCGATCCTGGCGGACACGCTGGAAGGGATCATCGGCGCGGTCTACCTGGACGGCGGGCTCGAGCCCGCGCGGAAGCTCACCGAGCGCCTTCTGCTGCGCGAGGTGCACGAAATCCTGAGCGACGCGAACCTGGCGAATTACAAGAGCATGCTCCAGGAGTACGTGCAGGGTGAGTTCAAGACGCACCCGCAGTACCGCATCTCCAGCGAAAACGGGCCCGATCACCAGAAGCTCTTCGCCGTCGAGGTCGTCGTGAACGGACGGACCCTGGGGCGGGGCCACGGGAGCAACAAGAAAGAAGCGGAGCAGGAGGCGGCGCGCGACGCGCTCCTCCACTTCGAGAAAATCGTTCGGAACGACCGGCAGGATCACCGGCGGCGGAGACGCCGTGGCGGACGGGGCCGGCGCTCGCGAGGAGGAGGCGGAGGCCGCGGCCAGGGACAGGGAGGCCCGGGGCAGCAGGGGGGCCGTGGGCCGGAGCGCGAGCCACGCGAGCGGAGAGAGCCTGAGGGATGGGCGGCTTCCCAATTGCAGTCCGATACGTAAGTTGCTACAATCATAGGGTCGTCTCGGCAAGGGGGAGGAGGGTCCACACGGATCCTCCTCCATTCCTTTTTCCGTCGGGAGACACCGTGACAGAACCCATGAAGCGTGAACGCAGGATCCTGGGGCCGGCTATCGTCTTGACACTGCTCTTGGTCGGGATCGGGGCCCGATCCTCCGCCGCCACCGAGCCTCCCATCGTTCCCAGGAACATCGAATACCTCCTTCGATCCGCTCTGGCCCGCGAGTCGGGCGAGCCGGAGGCGGCGGGACTCTGGGCCCAAGCCCTCTCCACGGCGGACTCCCTCTCGAGCTACGCCGCGTCGCGCTACGCGCAGATCCTCGAGTCGACGGGAGATGACGCGGGCGCCCTCACCTGGGGGAACCGCGCGCTCTCGTGCGACAGCCTGAACCAGGACGCGGCGATGCTGGTGGGCCGTATGCGTCTTCGCGCAGGCGAGCCCTCGGTGGCGGTGAAGGCGCTCACGCCTCCTCTCCGGCTTCTGGGCGCGCGTCCGGAGCTCTACGCGCTGCGCGCGCTCGCCCACGAGCTGGCCAAGAATTACGAGGCGTCGCTTGCCGACCTCAAGCGCACGGGAGAGCTCCTTCCGGACTTCGGGTGGATCGCCACGGGCGTGCTGAGCATGGCGCTCGAGGACGATCGATTACAGGAAGCCGCGGACGCGCTCCGTCTCGCGCTCGAGATCAATCCCGAGGATCCGCGCACCCTGGGGCTGGGTGTCGAGCTGGCCAGGCGCGTGGGGGACACGAGCCTCGAGGAAAGGTTGCTTCGCCAGAGGACCGAGGCCCAGGACGCGCTTCCCGAACAGCTGGCCGCGTACGTCGCCTTTCTGGTTCGCGAGGGGGACCGCCGGGGCACCGAAGCGTTCCTGGACCGGATCCGGAAGCGGGGGTTCGACCCGCTCGACGCGCGGGTCGAGGCCGGCCGCTCGCTCCTGCGCGACGGCGAGTTCCAGGCGGCGATCGTGGCCGTGAAGCCGCTCGAGAATCCGCGGGCCGCGCTGCCCATCCGGGCGCGCGCCCTCGTGGGCATCGGGAGCGAGAAGCAGGCGCTCCGCTGCTACCGCACCCTCCTCGGGCTCCGCTCGCTCACCCAGGAGGAGTCGCTCATGGTTGCCTGGCTCGAGATCCGGGTGGGGGACCGCCGGCGGGGGATCCAGACCCTGGAGGGAATCCGCGAGTCTCTTTTGCAGAGCCCGCGCCGGGTGTTGGCAGGCGCGCTTTGCTACGTCGCGCTGAGGCACCCCGAGGAAGCGGTATCCTTCATGCGAGAAGGGGTTTCCCGGGGGACGGAGAGCCCGATGATCTACGCAGAGCTGGGCCAGACCGCGGTCTCGATCGGAGATACCCTGGTCGCGGAATGGGCCTTCCAGAAACTGGTTAGCCTGGGCCGGGAGAATTCCGAGTGCCTTTACTTTCTGGCGGCATCAGACCTGAATCGGGGGCTCATGGACCGGGCGGTTCAGCGGCTCGAGAAGGCCGTGGAGCTGAACCCCAGGAATGGGCGAGCCCTGTCCCTTCTGGGCAGCATTCGTTACAATTTGGGACAACTTGAACTAGCGAGAGACCTGCTGGCAAGGGCCGTACGGTGCCGCGACGCGGGTCCCGAAGCCGAGCTGTGGCTCGGCCGGGTCTGCCGGGCGCTGCGCCTGGACAGCGAGGCGAGGGAGGCGGAGTCCCGGTGGCGAGGAAAGCGCCTCCGGCCCGGTGCTACGGGCCTGACCCTCTTCTCCAAGCCGTAACCATCCAACCCTTTCCGGAACCGGCGTCCTCAGGTGGTGTAGTAGGAACCACGGAGAGTGATGCCTAGCGAGCTACGCTTAGTGAAGAAGCTCGAACTTGCCGAGCTGACGGACGAAGACGTCATGGAGCGCTGTGCCCTGGGCTCCGAGACGGCATTCCGGGCGCTCGTCCAAAGGTATCGCTCGCGGATCATGAATCTCGTGTGCCGGTTCATCAATGACCGGGACCGGGCCGAGGAGATCAGCCAGGAGGTGTTCCTCCGGGTCTATCGGAATCGCGAGCGCTATCGAAAGAGCGGCAAATTCTCCACGTGGATCTTCACGATCGCGGTCAACCTGACCAAGAACGAGATCCGCAGCCGCGTCCGGCACAAGGGCACGTTCAGCCTGGACGCGATGGAAGAGGATTCAGGCGGGCAGGGGCTCGCGTTCCCCGACATGAAACCCCTGCCCGATGAAGATCTGAACGCGAGCGAGATCCGCCGGCGCGTGGCGGAGGCGCTCGACAAGATCCCAGCCCGCTATCGCGAAGCCGTGGTGCTCCGCGATATCGAGGGACTGAGCTACGAGGAAGTGGGAGAGATCCTTCGCATTCCGGGCGGAACGGTGCGGTCACGCATCAATCGCGCGCGGCTGATGTTGAAGGAGCGGCTCAAGCCGCACTTGAACCTGGAGGACGCATGAACTGCCGGTCGGCGGAATCGCTCTTCTCGTCGTACATCGAGGACGAGATCAGCCAGGAGGAACGCCGCAACGTCGAATCCCATCTGATGGGATGCCGCCGCTGCTCGCTCGCGATGCGTGAGGTCCGGGCCACGATGACGATGCTCACCCGGATCCCCGAAGTCGAATTCCAGCCCAGCGCTCATTTCGACGAGGACGTCTACGCACGCATCCGGTCCGGCGATGGGCTTCGCCCGACCGCGGTGGAGTGGCTCCGCGAGCTCCTCGTGCCCGCGCGACTCCGCCCCGTGTTCATGGCGGGCGCCGGCGTCTGCGCCGTGGCGATCGCGGCCATCGTGTCGCCGATCGGCCAGAGCTTCCTGCATCCGGCTTCGGTGAATCCCTCGATCGCGGCGCGCCCCGAAGCGACGGCAACGGAATCCTCGCCGCGCGAGGCCGCTCCGGGGTCCGCGGTCACGACCCCCTCGACGCTGGTTCCAACGACCTCCGCCCCCGGCCCGGCTCCGCGCGAGCGGACGAGCTCGGTCATCGCGGCGGCGTCGCGGCAGAACCCCGTCGCCGGCGATTCGATCGTGGATGGCCGGATCGATCGGCCGCGTTACGACGACCAGATCATCAACGACACGTTCTATCTCGAGCGCGGCTCCCAGGGACAGAATCCCGCCATCGTACCCGTCCATGAGACTCAGGGCGACGGCGTCTACGTCATCTTCTAGGGAAGCGCCCCGTGTCTTTGGGTGCCCGTTGCCTTTGAACCGCGTCCGACGTCTCCTCCTTCTCTCCTTGGCTGCCTTCGCGTGCTCGTGTTCGTTCGCCTCCCCCTCGCGCGCCACCAGCATCCTTCCCCTGAGATCCGAAGAAGCCGCGCTCCTGATCGGCGTCGATTCCGCCCGCACGAGCGTCATGACCCTGGTCGCGGTTCCGGCCAGCGATTCGCGGCTCCATCCCGACCGGCCGGTGCGCCGCTTGATCGGAACGGCCGTGGTCCTGGGCCCGCACCGGCTGCTCACCACCGCCAGCATGGCGATCCCCGGGGGGATCTTCAGCGTGCTCGTGGGAGACGGATCGAAGCGCCGCGCGGAGATCCGCGGGGTGGATCGCCAGTCCAACGTGGCGCTTTTCTCCGTGGAGGGACCGGAGCTCCAGCCCCTGCGGCAGGCGTCTCCCCAGTCCATCGCACCCGGCTCCTGGGTGGCCGTGATCTCCAACGTGAGCGTCACGCGGCCGCAGATCACGCTGGGCCAGGTGGCCGGACGCGGGGAGCGCGTGGATTTTCCCTACTCGGGGGACATCGTGGAGATCGAAGCCTCGACCGCACCCGGCGCGAGCGGCGGAGCCGTTCTGAACGAGGCCGGGGAGTGGGTCGCGATCGTGGTCGGGCGTGCGGGGAAAGAGCCGCCGCACGGAGCGACCTCGCCCGTGACGCAACCGGACGATGAGGCGCCCGGACAGCCGCCCTCGGACCTCCTGATCGCGCTGCCGATCGACCAGCTCCAGCGCATCGCCGACGATCTCGAGAACTATGGGAGCGTGCGGCATGCCTTCCTCGGAATCCAGATGCGGCGTGGAATCCTGCCCGACAGCCTGGGCGCGCTCGTGGACGGCGTGATCCCCAAGAGCCCGGCGGATCGGGTGGGGCTCAAGCCCGGGGACCGGATCCTCGCGTTCGAGGGCAACGTCATTCACTCCGCCGAGGAGATCACCTCGCTCGTGCGCTCGCTCCGCCCCGGAGACGAGGTCGAAATGACCGTCTCGCGCGGGAACGATATCTTCCCGGTGCGCACAGCCCTGGAAGCCGCCGTGCGAGGGCCCGGGCTCCGTCCCCACTCCGACCCCGACTCGGAGCTGAAGGACCTCAAGCAATCTCTCGAGAAGCTGGAGTCGGAAACCAAGCAGGTCGAAGAACGCATCAAGAAGATCGAGGGATCACGCTGATTTTCTGATCCCGCGTGTGGTAGCCTGCCGCCCATGGTGCGCAAGGCTACCCGCCTGCTTCTCCCGCTCTGCGCCATCGCCTGCATGTCCTGCGGCGGGCGCCCGTTTGCCGAGGGCGGAAGCCGCGACCTCACCCTCGTGACCTCGCTTCCCCCCGACGCCCCCGAGGTTCTCCTCTTGCGCGCGGTGCTCGAGCGTCCCGCGATCCGCATCGAAGACGAGACCGCCTACACGGTTCGGATGGCCTCTCCCTCGGACGCGCGCGTGTACCGCGCGCGAACGGTGCTCTTCCTGGGGCACGGCGCGCTCCGAGATCTCCCGGAGCCGCTCCGGCCGCTGAGCCGCCTCCGCGGCGGGGACGGATTTCCGTTCGCGTTCGCCACCGACGTGTGGCTCCGCGGCCAGGCCGTGGGCCTTCTCTGGGCCGAATCGCGCGAGCGGCTCCTTCCTCTGATCCAGGAGCACCAGAACCGCCTCTACTCCGAGCTGGATCGCGCGACGTTCGCCACGGTGCGTTCCCGCCTGCTCGCGCTCCCGCACGATTCCCGCGCTGAAGAGCGGCTGCGGCGCGTGCTCGGCTTCGGGATGCGCGTTCCGCGCGGGTACGAGCTCAGGATCGACCCTGGGTCCCAGGCGGCGCTCCTTCTCGACCCGGGTCCTCCGGCGCGCCTTCTTCGCGTCGCTCCCGTGCGCGGCGAGGTGCGCGGGCAGGATCTCACCCGGACCCGTGCCGCGCTCGCGCGCGCCTTCCGTCCGCACGAGCGAACGCTCCAGGAGACCGATCCCACCCTCACTCCGGGGGAGCTCCGGGGCGCGCGGCGGCAGATCCACGGCCGCTGGGAGGACTCGGACGTGAGCGCCGCGGGTCCGTTCCGGTTCTACGAAGTGGCGCGCGGGGAGAAGCGGTACTACGTGGATCTCGCCGTCTTCGCGCCGGGGCGGCCCAAGCTTCCCTACCTGCGAGAGCTCCAGGCCATCGCGGAGACGCTCTCGGAGTGACCCTGCGCGTCCGGACGCCTCGCGGCCAGATCCAGTATCCGATCCGCGTGAGCGCGGGGCTTCTGGGGAAGGCCGGGTCGCTCCTCCGCGCCGCGCGCGCGTCGAAGCGGCTTCTCGTGGTCACCGATCGCACGGTGGCAAGGCTCCACGGTGCGTCCTTTCTCTCGAGCCTGCGGCGCGCGGGGTTCGACCCCCGCGTGATCGTGATCCCCCCGGGCGAGCGATCCAAGACGCCGGAGCGCGTACGGTCGATCTGCGACCGCTGGGCGGAGTGGCGGGTGGACCGCTCGGAAGCCGTGGTCGCGCTGGGGGGCGGCGTGGTCTCGGACGTGGCCGGCTTCGCCGCGGCGACCTACGCGCGCGGACTCGACTGGTATGGGTTCCCCACGACGCTGCTCGCCCAGGCGGACGCTTCCATCGGCGGCAAGGTGGGCGTAAATCTGAGTAGGGGGAAGAATCTTCTCGGCGCGTTCCATCATCCTCGCGGCGTGTTCTCGGATCCCCGGGTGCTTCGAACCCTCACGGCGAGCGCCTTCCGGTCCGGCCTCGCCGAGATCGTGAAGATGGGCGTGATCCGGCGTCCGGCGATTCTCAGGCGCCTGCGGCGGCTGGGAGGGGACGCGCGCGGCAACCCCGCCGCCGTCATCGCCCTGATCCGCGCGGCCGCGAAGGAAAAGGCCTGGTACGTCTCGCGCGACCCTCTGGACCGTGGAATCCGGCGCGAGCTCAATTTCGGCCACACCGTGGGGCACGGGCTGGAGGCTTCGATGGGATACGGGCGGGTCCTGCACGGCGAGGCCGTCTCGATCGGCATGGCGGCGGCGCTCCAGATGAGCGTGCGCCACGCGGGTCTGGATCCGGACGACGCTGCGAGTGTCATGGATCTGCTTCGCTCGCTGGGGCTTCCCACGCGACTTCGGCGTCCGCCGGGGAAGGCGTTCTGGAGCGCGCTGGAACGGGACAAGAAGCGTGGACGATCGCCGCTTCGAATGGTATTGTCCCCCGCAATCGGAGCAGCTAAAACCTATGATCTGCCATCGCTTACCTCGCTCCGGGGGGTCATCCTAGGCCTCGTCCAGAAACCCTGAGGGGGTCATGTCCGAGGACGCAAACAAGGACAAAGCCGCGCTCTTGGAACGGATCGTTGCGCAGGATCCTTCCTCTCCGCTCTACCTTCCGATCGCGGAGCGCATGCGCGAGCAGGGCAGGGTGGAAGAAGCGATTCGCCTCTGCGAGGAACGCCGCGGCCGTCCGGGCGAAGG
Organism: Candidatus Dormiibacterota bacterium; assembly: GCA_035635575.1. Classification (GTDB taxonomy): domain Bacteria; phylum Eisenbacteria; class RBG-16-71-46; order SZUA-252; family SZUA-252; genus WS-7. Next base: position 7,426 of record DASQAV010000036.1, read on the forward strand.
CGTGGGGGATCGGATCGTGCTCGGCCGCTGCTATCTGGCGGCCGGCCGCCTGGCCGAGGCGCGCTCGCAGTTCGAATCCGCCGTCTCCATCGATCGCGAGAACGTCATCGCGCTGAAGGCGCTCGCGGGAATCCTCTCCCATGAAGGACGTCATTCCCAGGCGGCCGACTACTACCGCGCCGTCTGCCGCATCGATCCCGGGGACCTCGAATCCCAGTCCGCCCTCAACCAGATCACGTCCGGTGAGTTCCCGGAGGTGCGCCCTCCCGATCTCGTGGTCGCGCAGGGCGAGATGACGTGGCAGCCGGTCAAGCCTCCGCCCGAGGAACAGTACCTGGGAGAGATCTCGCTCGGCTTGCACACGATCGAATCCTTCGACGTGACGGCGCCGAAGCCCTACGAGGCCAGGGTCCAGGATTTCCAGGAGATGTCCTTCGACGCCCTGGACGTGGAGAAGACGGCCACGCCCGAGGCGGCCGTGCCGCCGGCGCCGAAGGCGGAGGCCGCGGTCGCGCCTCCGGCGCCGAAGCCCGCACCCGAGGTTCCGCCTCCGTCGCCCGAGACTCCTCAAGCCCCCGAGGCTCCCGAGGTCCCCGAGCCCGCGCTCGCCTCGGCGTCCGGCACGTGGACCGAGCTTCCGAAGAGCCCGCACCCCAGGCCCGAGCCTTCCGGCCCGCCGAAGCAGCAGCAGAATCGCTCGGCCTTCGAGACCTGGCTCACGCGGCTCAAGGGCGGGCGGCAGTGATGGCGCGCCCCGTGTGGGTCCTGCATGGCGCGAACCTGGATCTCCTGGGGACGCGGGAGCCGGATCTGTACGGCAAGGAGACGCTCGCCTCGATCGACAAGAGGCTCGTCGCGCTGGGAGAGGAGCTGGGGTTTCAGGTGGAATGCTTCCAGACGAATCACGAGGGGGCGCTCATCGACCGGCTGATCGTCGCCATGAAGGCTTCGCAGGGCTGCCTCATCAATCCCGGCGGGTTTACCCACACCAGCGTGGCGCTGGCGGATACGATGCGCGCGATGACGGTCCCGGTGGTCGAGGTGCACCTCACGAACCTCTACGCGCGCGGCGACGCGCGGGCGCAGAGCCTCACGGGCGCCGCCGCGGCGGGCGTCATCATGGGCTTCGGGCCGCGGAGCTACGAGCTGGGGCTGCGCGCGCTGAGCACCCGTCTTGGGGGCTCAAGTACGCGCCGGAGAGCCCGATGAATCTTCGAAAGAGGATCCGCGAGATGGTCGCGATCATGCGGGACGAGGACCTGGCCGAGATCGAAGTCCGACGCTGGTTCACGTCGGTGCGGGTGCGGCGGACCGGCGTGGAGAGCTCCCTTTCCGAGCGCCAGGCGCCCCCCGCCGAGAAGCTTGCGGAGGAGCGCCCGGAAGCCGAGGCCAAGCCTCCCAGGAACCTGGTCCCGATCAAGTCCCCGATGGTGGGGACCTTCTATCGGGCGCCGGCGCCGGACGCGGACAATTACGTCGAGGAGAACAGCAACGTCACGGTGGGACAGACGGTGTGCATCGTCGAAGCGATGAAGCTCATGAACGAGATCGAATCCGAAGTGGAGGGGCGCATCGCCCGGATCCTGGTCGAGAACGCTCAGCCCGTGGAGTACGGGCAGACTCTGTTTCTGGTGGAGTCCGATACCGCGGCATAGCCCGATCGGGCGGGAGTGGGGATGAACATCAAGCGCGTGCTGCAGAAGATGGTGGAGCTCAAGGCGTCCGATCTTCACGTCAAGGTGGGGACGAAGCCCACGGCGCGGCAGAACGGAAGCCTGGTCACGCTCGACGAGCCGGCGCCGAGCCAGGCCGATCTCGAGGCGGTCGTCGATCAGATCCTGACGCCCAAGCAGAAGCGCACCTTCGAGGAGACGAAGGAGGTGGACTTCGCCTTCGGCGTCACCGGCCTGTCCCGGTTCCGCACCAACTTCTACCAGCAGCGCGGAACGATCGCGATGGTGTTCCGGCAGGTGCCGGCCACGATCCCGACCTTCGAGGAGCTGAACCTGCCGCCGGTCATCGAGGAGATCGCGAGCCGGCCGCGCGGCCTGGTGCTCGTATGCGGAACGGTGGGTAGCGGCAAGTCCACGACCCTCGCCGCCATGATCGACACGGTGAACCGGACCCATGCCCGGAACGTCATCACCATCGAGGACCCGGTCGAGTTCCTCTACCGCGACAAGAAGAGCACGATCTCCCAGCGCGAGGTGGGGCTGGATACCGCCACGTTCGGCGAGGGGCTGAAGCACATCCTCCGTCAGGATCCGGACGTGATCCTGATCGGCGAGGTGCGCGATCCGGAAACCATGCAGACCGCGATGATGGCCGCGGACACGGGGCACCTGGTGCTCACGACGCTCCACACCACCGATGCCGCGCAGACGATCAACCGGATCCTCTCCTTCTTCCCCCCGCACCAGCACGAGGAGACGCGCTATCTCCTCTCCTCCTCGCTCCAGGCGGTGATCGCGATGCGGCTCATGCCCCGCGCCGACCAGACTGGCCGGGTCCCGGCCGTCGAGATCATGACGGTCACGGCCACGATCCGCGAATACCTGCTCGATCCGGAGAAGACCTCGCTCATCAAGACCGCCATCGCCGAGGGCGTGTCCCAGTACAACATGCAGACCTTCGACCAGGCGATCATGAAGATCCATTCCGAGGGAAAGATCAGTCTCGAGACCGCGCTCCGGTACTGCTCCAACCCGACCGAGTTCGAGCTCCGCGTGAAGGGCATCCACGGCACTTCGGACGAAACCTGGAAGCCGTTCGAGCACAAAGAGAATCTCGTCTAGCGGAATGTTCAAGAAAATCCTGGTCGCCAACCGCGGCGAGATCGCGCTTCGCATCCTGCGCGCCGCACGGGAGCTCGGGATCGAGACGGTGGCCGTCTACTCCGAGGCCGACCGGGACTCCTTGCACGTCCGCTTCGCGGACGAGGCGGTGTGCATCGGACCGGCTCCCTCCTCGGCGAGCTACCTCCACATTCCGAGAATCATCAGCGCCGCCGAGATCACGGCCGCCGACGCCATCCATCCAGGCTACGGATTCCTTTCCGAGAACGCACACTTCGCCGAAGTCGTCGAATCCTGCCACATCCGCTTCATCGGCCCGACCGCGGAGCAGATCCGCCGCATGGGGGACAAGGCGGCCGCGCGGAAGGCGATGGTGGCCGCGGGCGTGCCGGTGACGCCGGGCAGCCCGGGAACGCTGGAATCCGCCGACGAGGCGGCATCGGTGGCCAAGGAGCTGGGCTATCCGGTGATCATCAAGGCGGCCGCCGGAGGCGGCGGCAAGGGCATGCGCATCGCGACCGACGAGACCTCGCTCCGGAATGGAATCCGCATGGCGCAGGCCGAGGCGGAGGCGAACTTCGGGAGCGGGGAGGTCTACCTCGAGCGGTACGTCCTGAACCCGCGCCACATCGAGTTCCAGATCATCGGGGACCGGCACGGGAATCTGATCCATCTGGGAGAGCGCGAGTGCTCCATCCAGCGCCGGCACCAGAAGCTGATCGAGGAGTCCCCGAGCGTGGCGATCGACGACGAGCTGCGCACCAAGATGGGCTCGGCGGCGGTGAAGGGCGCCAAGTCGATCGGATACGAGAGCTGCGGCACGATCGAGTTTCTCCTGGCACAGGACCGCAGCTTCTACTTCATGGAAATGAACACCCGCATCCAGGTGGAGCACCCGGTCACGGAAGAGGTGACCGGCTACGATCTCATCAAGGCGCAGATCGCGGTCGCCGCCGGCGTGGAGCTTCCGTGGAAGCAGGAGGACGTGCGCCTCCGCGGGCACGCGCTGGAGTGCCGGGTGAACGCCGAGAAGCCGGACCACAATTTTCAGCCTTCTCCAGGCAAGGTGAGCTATCTTCACGCGCCCGGGGGGCCGGGGGTCCGCGTGGACAGCCATCTCTTCTCCGGCTACACCGTGCCGCCGCACTACGACTCCATGGTGGCGAAGATCATCACCTGGGGACGGGATCGGATGGAATCGATCGTGCGGATGCGGCGGGCGCTCGAGGAAATGGTGATCGAGGGGATCGACACCACGATCCCGCTCCATCTCCGCATCCTCAAGGACCCGGCCTTCTTGAAAGGCGACATCCATACCGGGTACCTGGACGAATTCCTGAGCCTGGAGCACGCCGAGAAATGAAGCGCATCGACCTCTACGCCACCCCCTTGGAGCTGGAGCGCGCCTCCCTCGACGCGCGTCCGATCCTGGTCGTGGACGTGCTCCGCTCCTGCACCACCATCGCGACGGCGCTCCTGAACGGCGCGGCGAAGATCATCCCGGTGAAGACGGTCGAGGAGGCGACGCGGCTCCACGAGACGCTGGATCCCAAGACATCCCTTCTCTGCGGGGAGCGCGAGGGACGCAAGGTGAGCGGCTTTCAGCTGGGGAACTCTCCCCGCGAGTACACGCGCAAGAAGGTGAACGGCTCGACCCTGATCTTCGCGTCCACCAACGCGAGCCCGCTCATGGCGGGTCCGCTCGCCGGGCGGGACCAGATCCTCTTCAGCTACGTGAACCTGAGCGCCGTGGTGAAGGCGGTCTCCGGCGCGGCAAGCGGCGGCCTCACGATCGTCTGTGCGGGCCGGAGCGGCCGTCTGGCGCTCGAGGACACCGCGTGCGCGGGGGCCCTGGTCCGGCGGCTCTCGGAGATCGTGCCCGGCCTCGAGGTGAACGACGCGGCGGCCTTCGCGCGGGACTTCGATCGCGCCCGTGGGGACTCGCCCGAGGAGATCCTCCGCGAGAGCGAGCACGGACGGTACCTGATCGAGCTGGGATTCGAGGAGGATTTGCCGGTGTGCGCTGCGGTCGACTCGGTGCCGGTGGTGCCCGTCCTCAAGGAAGGTCGGATCATGGCGCCGACGGCGCCCGAGACGGGCAGGCGCTCGGTTCCCAAGGCAGCCCCGTCCCCGCAGGCGCGCCGGTAGAACGCCGGCGCCCTACAACCCCCGGCGCGCGCGCCGCAAGAGCTCCAGCCCCAGACCCCCGAACACGAAATTCCCGAGCCATGCCCCGATCAAGGGCGGAAGGGTGCCGCTGTGGCCCAGCGCCTGGCCGGTGCGGATGATCGCGTAGTAGACGAAGCTGATGAAGACGGCCAGCCCGAAGCTGATCGCCAGCCCCCCGCGGCGCACCCGGATCGCGAGCGCGGTGCCGATCAGGACCACCACGAAATTAGTGAGCGGGAACGAGATCTTGAGATAGAGCTCCACCAGATATTTCTGCACCCGGCTCCCGCTCTGCTTCAGCCGCTGGATGTAGCGCTCCAGCTCCCAGTAGGAGAGCGCCTTGGGATCCTCCTCGGCCTTCGCGAAGCTCTCCGGCGATTCCTTGAGCCCCGGGATCACGAGCTCGTTGAAGTGCGCCGCGTGCTCCCCCTCGCGGTCGAACCGGCGCACGAAGCCCTGGCGGAACACCCAGCGGCCCTTCTCCCACGTCGCCGACTCCGCGTCGATGCGCCCGTTCAGCGTGTGCTGTCGGATCTGCTGGATCACCACCTCGCGCATCGTCCTCTCGGGGATGTTGTAGCTCCGGATCAGGAACGTGCGCCCGTCGCTTCCCAGATACGCGAGATTCGTCCGCACCGACGCCCCCTCGAGGCTCTCCTTCTTGATGTCGCCCCGGTAGATCTTGTTTCGCAGCGCGTTCATCCCGGGCATGACCGTCTCGTTGACCGTGAACACGCTGGCGCTGACGAGGAAGGCGAAGACATAGAGCGGCAGGAGGACGCGCGTGACCCCGATGCCCGCCGCCTGCATCGCGGTCAGCTCGTTGTGCCGTCCGACCTGGCCCAGGGCGAGCAGGCAGGAGAGGAGCATCGACATGGGAAGCACCATCGTCACGATTCCCGGGATCGAGACGAGGTAGAAGTGAAGGACCACCGGCAGCGGGACCTTGTTGTCCAGGAACGAGTCGAGCTTCTCGAAGACGTCCACCACGACGAAGATCGCGACGAAGAAGACGAGCCCCATGACAAGCGAGAGGATCTGCTCGCGCAAGAGGTAGCGGTCGAGGATCCTCACGCCGCGGCCACCGGGTGCGCGCCGCGGGCGCGCCGGCGTCTCGGCCGCGGGATGACCTCGGCGGCCTGGAGGGTGAGGTAGAGCCCGATGAGCCCGATCACGATGTTGGGCGTCCACATGGCGACGGCCGGATCGAGAAATCGCCTATCCGCCAGCTCCTCCCCTCCCGCGAGGCATAGATAGTAGAAGACGAAGAAGAGGATGGAGAGGAACGCCACGCCGATCCCGCTCTTTCGCGCGCGGATCCCGAGCGGCGCTCCCACGAGCACGAACACCAGACACGCGGCCGGAATGGAGAACTTCTTCTGGATCTCCACGTCCAGGCTGTTGATCCTCCGGTCCAGCGCGTCCACCTCGATCTGCCGCATCTGGATCAGGTCCATGGTGACCGGACTGATGAAGAGCTTGGGAGGCTTGCCCACGGGAAGTCCCGCCGGCGGGCGGACCGGCGAGATGGCGCCGAGCGCGTTCCGGATGAAGCCCCAGAGCCCGCGCGGCGCCTGGCGTGGCACCGCCGCCTTCAGGAAGTCGTCGTAGTTCTTGAAGCCGGCCTGGTGGATGAGCGCATCGCGGGCGCCGGTCGAGTTCAGGAGCTCATGGTTCAGGTTCTTGATCTGGCCGCGCATCATTCCCAGGCTCATCTCCCGGTCCCCGCGGGCGCTCGAGTCGGACCGCTCCAGATCGGCTCCAGAATTCCGGATATTGATGACATGGGTCTTGAACATGAGCCGCCGGTACACGCGCTCCTGGTCGTTCGGCGGCATCTCGTGGATCTCTCCGTCGTGCAGCTCGAGCGTCACGACCCGGCCGTCGGGAGAGCTGTGGAAGACCCCCCAGTCCGCCAGGATCGTGGTCGGGCGTGCGCTCGAGTTGAGCTGGTAGATCTTCACGCCGCGGATCTCGTTCGTCCGGTTGTTCACCTTCTCCACGAAGATGTTGTAGCCCTCGAAACCGTCGATGAACACGCCCTCCGAGATCTGCGTCGTCGGACGCTTCCGGCTTACGTCCACCATGAGGTTCGCGAGCGCATGGTTGGTCTCGGGGAGCACGTGGTTGTTGAAGAGCACCAGGCCCCCCGCCAGCACCGCGGCGGCGAAGAGGGGAGCGCCGATGATGCGGAGCAGGTTGATCCCGTTGGCCCGCATCGCGGCGATCTCGTTGTCCTGGGCCAGCCTTCCAAACGTGGCCAGGGTGGCGATCAGGACGGCGCAGGGCACCGCCAGGGCCAGCATCCAGCCCATGGACAGGGCGAAGAGCTCGAGCACGATTCCCGCGGAAATGCCTTTTCCGACAGCCAGATCGACCAGATCGAAAAGGAAGTCGAGTGTGAGCAGAAAGATGACGATGCTGAAACCAATCAGGAACGGGAACAGGTGCTCGCGCAACACGTACCGTTCGAGTATTCTCATATGGCCCCACCTTTTAACACATTTCAGGCCGAACCGGCGTCCGTTCCGGGGGTTCAGACGTTTACGTGACGGGCCTCAGGACCCGGTCAATCCTTTCTGTTCCAGAGCAGACCGTCATATTCATGAGTCGATACCCCAAACCCGGTACCATTCTCTGTGTTTGCATCGCCTTAGGCGCCCT
>DASQAV010000037.1:0-56859 GCA_035635575.1 Candidatus Dormiibacterota bacterium
GCGCCCGTAGCTCAGCTGGATAGAGCGTCTGCCTCCGGAGCAGAAGGCCAGGGGTTCGAATCCCTTCGGGCGCACCACTTCATAGGCCATGGCAACACCACCAACACGATTCCGCTGGACCGAGCGTAGGATTGCCCGCCTCACCACGCTCCTCGTCGCGGGAGCGGTCGCCGTCCTCGACGTCGTGCTCCTCTTCGTCTATTTCCGTAACGTCGCTCCCTCGCTCCAGGACCTCCCGACCTACCGGATCATGATTCCGGTTGGGATTTTGGCGGTCTTCCTCTTCGCCTTCAGGCGCTTTCTCTCGCAACTCCGCTTGTTCCGGCAAGATCAGTAGCCTCGCAGCGCGCGGCATGGAGGTTGCACCGTTATGCAGCGCCATGAAACGTTCCGGTGAAATCGTGCGTCCTGCAACGACGGACCTCGCTGAAAACGAACTGTTCTTTGCCACCCTCCAGGAAATTACCAGCCTGATCAACGGGGGCAGGGCGCAGGAAACGATCTTCGAGTCGGTGCTGGACACCGCCCTCCAGATGCTCCATGCCCAGGCCGTGTTCCTCATCACGGTCGAGGGGAGGAAGATCAGGAAGTACGCCCGGCGGATGTCGCACGATGGGCAGCTCCACAACCTCGAGCGCTACGACATCGAGAACCAGAGCGGCATCTCCCGCTGGGTGATGCTGGAGGGGCAGCCGCTCCACGTTCCCGACGTCGGGGCGGATCCGCGGTTCAAGCCGGAGACCGACTCGCTTCCGGGGCTCAGCACCACGGCCTGTCTCGCCGCGCCGCTCAAGGTGCGCGACACGACGCTGGGCGTTCTCGTGGCGGTGAACCCGATGGACGGCACGATCTTCGAAGTGCGCCACCTGCGCGTGCTCTCGCTCCTCGCCAACCACACCGCCATCGCCATCGAGAACGGCAAGCTCTACCGGCGCGCCGAGCAGCTGGCGGTCACGGACGACCTCACGCAGGTCTACAACTACCGCTTCCTCAAAATGGCCCTCCGTCGCGAGGTGAAGCGCGCGGCGCGGTTCGGCCAGAACTTCTCGCTCATGATGCTCGACGTGGACAATCTGAAGTCCTACAACGACCGCCACGGACACCTGCGCGGAAGCGAGGTGCTGAAGCTGGTGGCGCAGTCCCTCGTGCGCGAGGCTCGCGCCATCGACCTCGTCGCGAAGTACGGCGGGGACGAGTTCGTGATCATCCTTCCGCAGACCACCCGCGACGGTGCGTGCGTGCTCGCGGAGCGCGTGAAGGTGGCCGTGGAGGCGCGTGCGTTCCCGCTCGTCGACGCGGGAGCCATCACGGTCAGCGTCGGCGTGGCGACGTTCCCGGAGTCCGGGTCCACCGCGGGAGAGCTGCTCGAGGCGGCGGACATCGCGCTCTACGCCGCGAAGCAGGCCGGCAAGAACCAGGTCTCCACGGCGTGAGCACGGCCCCATGGCCCTCGTAGGAAGCCTCCGCGATCTCAGCCTGCCGGAGCTGCTCGCCATCATCGACAACGGAGAGAAGAGCGGAGTCATCACGATCCGATCGGACGCGGCCACCGCGCAGATCCACGTGGAGGGAGGGCGCATCGTCATGGCCTCCGACACGCTGCGCGACGAGCGCTTCGGCGAGGTGATGCTGAAGCTGGGCAAGATCTCGCAGGAAATCCTGGCCAAGGCGCTCGCGGCCCAGAAGACGAGCGCGAGGGCCCGCCGCCTGGGATCCATCCTGGTCGAGATGGGCGCCATCACGAACAAGGACCAGGACGAGGCCCTTCTGTATCAGACCTGCGAGGCGGTCTACGACCTCTGCACCTGGCAGGTCGGCTACTTCCAGTTCGACCTGGAGGAGACGCCCGACTCGAGCGGGATCTCGATCCAGGTGGATACGCTTCTCGAGGAGGTGGATCGCCGGGCGGTGGCGGGGGCGCGCGCCCGGGCCGAATCCATCCGGCCGGAGCAGCCGATCCTGCGCGGACGCCGCGAGATCACCCCGGACAAGATGGAGCTCCTGCGTCTGACGCGCAGCTTCAAGCTCCACACCGACGAGTTCAAGCCGCTCGAGGACGAGGACGCGTTGGCCCCGGTCGACCAGGCGTTGCGCGAGGTGGAGCCCACGGTGGACCAGATTCTCGACGTCTCCGAGCTCGAGCCCGGGAAACAAGGGGGCGAATCGCTTTGACAGCCGCTCTCCGGAGCGGATAAGGTTCCGCCGTGCTGGCGCTGCTCCACGATCCCATCCTGGCCCTGGTCTCGATCGGGGTGGTCGCGGTGCTTCTCTGGGTCGTGCGCTGGGCACAGCGCGAGCACCCGCTCCCACGCTTCCTCTTCCGCAAGGTCCTCCACGTGCTGATCGGCTTCTTCACCCTCGAGACGACCGCGCTCTTCGACCACCGCGGCTGGGCGATGGTGCCGCCCGCGCTCTTCGTGGCGCTCAATGCCTCGCCGAGGCTCCGCGGGTTCGTGCCCGGCCTGGCGAACGACCCCGAGGAAGCGCGAGGGCTCTGGATGTTTCCGCTGGGTGTCTTGATCGTGGACCTCTTCTTCTGGGACGTGGCCAACCGCGGCGCCGTGCTCGCCGGAATCGCCGCGCTCTCGTTCGGGGATCCCGCGGCGGCGCTGGTGGGGACACGCTGGGGACAGAGGCGCTACACTCGGTGGGCCTATGGACGCACGGTCGAGGGTTCCCTCGCATTCCTGGTCGCGGCCGGAGTCGCGGTCGCGGTCGTGGCGGCGGTCTGTCCTGGAGGTCCCACGCCCGTGCGCGCGGCCGTGGGCTGCGGCGTGATCGGCGCGATCGCGGAGGCGCTCTCTCCCGCCGGGGTGGACAATCTGATGATTCCCATTCTGGTCGCCATCACCTACCAGCTCCTCTCGTGAAACGAGCATGACCTTCCATTCCGGCGCCGCGATGGGAGCTCTATTGGCCGTCTCCGGCGCCGTCCTGGTGTTCCTGACGGGGCAGGGAACTCTGGGCGGAGCCTTCGCCGGGCTCGTGGTGTCGCTCCTCATCGTCGCGGGATTCGGCGTCGCGGGGTTCGTGCCGCTCGCGGTCTTCGTCCTGGGCTCGGGACTCCTCACGCGGATAGGCGCGCGGCGAAAGGAGCGAGCCGGGGCTGCGGAGCCGAATCAGGGACGCCGGGACCAGCGCCACGTCGCGGCCAAGCTGGCGCTCCCCGCGCTCGCGGGAGCGCTGGCGGTGCTCGGCGGCGGATCCACGCCCACGCTCGCGCTCATCCTCACCGCGTCGCTCGCCGCCGCGTTCGCCGACACCGCCGCGACGGAAGCGGGACCGCTCACCGGGGGCCACGCCTACGGCGTGCACGGAACCCGCCTCGTCTCGCTGCCCCATGGTGCCCCGGGAGGGATGAGCCCCGGCGGGTTCGTCGCGGCCGCGGCCGCGGCGATTCTCCTCTCGGCCGGGGCATGGCTGGCCGGGCTCGCCGGCTCTCCCTTCGAAGCGTCGGTCGCGGCGGGCGCCGGATTTATCGCGTGCGTCCTGGAGAGCCTCTTCGCGGCCACGACGCTGGGCACGCGAGTGGGGCACTTCGGCCGGAACGTCCTGCTGACGGTCGCGTCCGCGCTGCTCGCGCTCTCCGCGCGCGCTCTCGGGTGGGTCGCGTCGTGAGCGAGATCCTCTGCGTCGTCGGAGCGCGTCCCAATTTCATGAAGATGGCTCCGATCCTGGACGCCCTTCACGCCTATCCGGAGCTCCATCCCTTCCTCGTGCACACCGGGCAGCACTACGACGAGGACATGTCGCGGATCTTCTTCACGGAGCTGGGCCTTCCCGCGCCCGACCGGGATCTCGAGGTGGGGTCCGATACCCACGCTCGCCAGACGGCGCGGATCATGATGGCCTTCGAGCCGCTCGTGCAGGAGCGCGCGCCGAAGATGGTCGTCGTGGTGGGGGACGTGAACTCGACCCTGGCGTGCAGCCTGGTGGCCGCGAAGCTCCTCGTTCCGGTGGCGCACGTGGAGGCGGGCCTGAGAAGCCGCGACCGCACCATGCCCGAGGAGATCAACCGGCTCGTGACCGATCAGGTCTCCGATCTACTCTTCGCCACTTCCGCGGACGCGGTGGACAATCTGCTCGCGGAGGGAGTGGCGCGCGAGAAGATCCATCTCGTCGGAAATCCGATGATCGACACGCTGAGGCGCCACCTTCCCGCCGCCCGCGCCCGCGGAGCGGTCGAGCGCTTCGGCCTGACCGTGCGCTCCTACGCGCTCGTCACGCTGCACCGGCCCAGCAACGTGGACCGCGTGGATTCGCTTCGCCGCGTCTTCGACGCGCTCTGCGCGCTCTCCGAGCAGATTCCGATCGTCTTTCCCGTTCACCCGCGAACGCGTGAGCGTATGGACCGCGCGGGAATCCGCAAGACACCCGGAATCCACGTCATGGATCCGCTGGGCTACCTCGACTTTCTCGGTCTCATGGATCAGGCGCGCTTCGTCGTCACGGACAGCGGCGGGATTCAGGAGGAGACGACGGCGCTCGGAATTCCCTGTCTTACATTGCGCCCCAACACCGAACGCCCAGTTACCATCACCGAGGGGACCAACCGTCTCCTCGGCGAAGACCCCTCGGCGATCGTTCCCGCAGCCAAGCCTCTGATCGAAGGCAAGTTCCCAAAACCACAAAGTCCGAAACTATGGGACGGGAACGCGGGTACACGAATTGCTAGGGCTTTGGCACGCCACTTGAAGGTGGATTGACATGAGCGCCCATTCTACGTACACTTGGATTGCGTAACTATATGCGAAACCTCGATCTGATCGGTGTCCGCCTGCCTGAGGGTCGGCGATCCCGTGCCCCGAGCAGGGCATTGGGAGCGGCCGGCTCATGCGTGCTTTTCCTGCTCTTGGCGGGGTATCCGTCACCGGCCGTGGCCCAAAACGCCGGGGGCGGTGCGGACCGAGGCTCCCAGCTCAGGACCACGGACCGGAAAGACGAGGCACCGGGGACCTCGAATTACCGGATCGGCTCAGGCGACCTTCTTAACGTCGAGGTGGTTGGACGTCGGGATCTCTCCACACAGTACACCGTGGGCCAGGACGGCGTCCTCTTCATGCCCTTGACCGGGGGGATCCAGGCCGAGGGTAAGACGGTCGCCGAATTATCCGCCGAACTGGCCCGAAGGCTCTCCCTCTACGATCGGGACATCACCCAGGTCAACGTTTCCGTGGCGGAATACCGCAGCCGCAAGATCCTCATCCTCGGAGGGGTGCTCCACCCTGGAAAGTTCTCGTTTGCCAATCCACCGACCGTCTGGGAAGCGATCGCTGAGGCTGGTGGGCCGACCGAGGACGCGCAGCTTTCGGCGGTCGAGGTCATGCCGGGCGATCAGACGAACGGCGCCACAAGCCAGGTAGTCGACGTGGCGGCTGCCGTCCGTGAAGGACGGGTGAAGAGTCTCGGCCGGCTGAAGCCAGGCGACACGCTCCGCGTTCCGCGGGGCGCGGCATCCGCAGCCGCCGGCGCCTCGGGCAACTCGGTGTTCCTCTTCGGCGCGATCTCGCGCCAGGGTTCGCTCCCGATCGATGGGAATACGGATCTCATGTCTGCCATCGTCCAGAGCGGCGGCCCCACGCCCGACGCCGACCTCTCCGTGGTCCAGATCGTGCGCCGCAACGGACCGCGCGTCGTGCACATCAAGGTCAACCTGCACGATTATGTCGACAAAGGGAACGCTTCAGCGAACCCGGCGCTCCAGGCCGGGGACACGATTTTTCTGCGGCGGCACGAAACCCGCGGCATCTTGGCGACGACCTTAGCCCTGTCGCCGTTCCTCGCGCTCGCTTCGACCGTGATTTTCATCCTTCGACGCTAGGGGATGCAGCCCATGGAAGAAAACACGGCCGTAATCATTGACTTCAGGGAACTGCTATGGAAGGCGCGACGCTATAAGTGGCTCGTGCTGTTCCCGGTCGTGCTCGTGCTCTGCGCCGCGTGGATCTACCTCCTGATTACACCCAAGCTCTATGAATCCAGCGTCCTGATCTCCGTCGATGACCATACCCCCGTTTCTCCCGCGCTCGGCTCCATCGTGCGATCGGATCGGTCCGATGAGCCCCGCCCCGAGAGAGCCCTGAAGATCGACAGCCGGATCCACGGCCGGGCGTTTCTCGAGGCGATCGCAACCAAGCTGGGCTACACGAGGAGCCCGGCCTTGCTCCTCGCGGCGAGAACGGCAGCGCGCCGCTTGGAGGGAATCACGACTGAGGAGTATGCGATGCGTATCGCGGTCGCCATGCTCGGGAAAGCGATCACCGTGACCCCGGCCGGGGGGATGCGGGTGCGAATTGCCGCCATGGACGGCGACCCCCGGTCCGCGCAAAAGCTCGCGTCGATGATCGCTGACCAGCTGATCTTCGAGAACAAATCGAGCTCGATTGAGCGGGCGGCGGTGCGAGGCGAATTCAGCTCCGATCAGATCGCCGTGTACGAGGAACGGCTGCGGAAGTCGGAGGCGGCCTTGCAGGCCTACCAGCAATCCGTGATCGGACAGAAGCTAACCAGCAACCCGGTCAATGAGACCAACTACGATGCGGCGAAGGAACAGGCCGCCGACGCGCGCGCCGAGATGGATCAAATTCGCGCGCGGCTCCAGACCGATCTGAGCGCATGGCAAAGTGCCGGTGGCCCGGGCGCCGGTCCGCCAGCCTTCCGAACGTCGCGAACCGCCGAGCTCGAGGGGCGTTTGACCGAGCTCGAAACCGCCTATGGTCTGGCGGCCATGGACGCGAGAAGGGGCAGCGAGGTCGAGGGCATCAAACTCAAGATCGGCGGGGTGCGCCAGGCACTGTACGCGGAATACCAATCGCTCGCCCTGACCCTGCCCGATCTCCCGGCGGGCGCCCGAGACGCCGGGTCCGGAATCGCGCTGGATCGTGCAGAGCTTCGCTCGCTGAAGCTGAAGGAGGCGCACCTGTCACGACTGACGTCGGAGTATTCGCGCCGCGCTGTGAGCCAGCCGGCGCAGCAGCTGGAATCCGAACGCCTTCGGACCGAGGTGGAATCCAACCGAGACCTCCTTCTCGCGCTCCAGAAAGAAGCGACCTCCTCGCGTATTTCCGCGGCGCTCGAGACAAGCCAACTCGGAATGGACCTCGAGGTGATGGAGACCCCACAGGTCCCGGCCGCGCCGGTTTATCCCAATGCGGTTCGCATCATGGGAATCGCCCTGTTCCTGGGAGCATTCCTCGGGATCGGTCTCGCGTTCGCGGTCGAACGGCTCGGGGCGGCACTCCACTCCGTCGAGCAGGCGGAGAAGGAGATCGGTGCTCACGTCATCGGGACGATCCCCCGCATCGATGGATGGGCTCAGCCCGGCAGCTACGTCGGGAAGTACTGGCCGGTACTGTCCATCGCGCTCGTGCTCTTCGCCACCGCTGTGTTCTACACGCTCCACGTGACGGTCTTGAAGTCCGATACGACCGAGAGCGTGCAACCCAACCACTGAGAGGGAAGCCGTTCGCGTGCCTCACCCCGCTTCCCGGAATCTCCTCGAGCATCTCGATATCAACGCGCCCCACGTGACCGAAGTGAGGCGGCTTCTCCAGACGCTGGCTCGCCAGGACGCGACGCATGCGCGGAAGGTGTACATGATGGCGAGTGCGGGACGCAGCGAAGGGAAGAGCACCGTATGTGCGCTTCTCGCGATCATCTCCGCGCAGATCTTTCACCGGCGCACGCTCGTAATCGACGGCGACATGAGGCGACCGACGCTCCACTACCTGCTTGGGCTCCCCCAGCGCCCCGGCCTCTACGACGTGTTGCACGGGATCCAGCCGTTGGACGTCGTGATCCGGCCAACGTCGCTTTTGACCCTCTCCGCAATCACGAGCGGCCACCCCGCTGGCTCGATCGGGGAGGCGTACGATGACGAAGCCTTCGCCGCGCTCCTCGAGGAAGCTCGGGCAAAGTTTGATATCATTTTCGTCGACGCGGCCCCCGTGGTCCCCGTTGTGGAGCCGATGATGATGGCCGAGCACGTCGACTCCGTTCTGATCGTCGCCATGGTGGGGCGCACGCCCCTCATGATGGTCCGCCGCATGCGCCAGATCATCGATCCGATCCTCCCTAAGGTTTCCGGCGTCGTCCTGAACAACGCCGTGGAAGGTCTCCCGTACTACTACGATTACCGCTACTACGGATACGAATCGCCGACCCCGAGGCAAATCCGCACGACCGCCCGTTCCGCGCGCTCGACCGGATTCTCGGGGGGCGGTTTGTCGATTCGCGAGAGGGGGCTTGATGGCCGCACCAAGCAGGATTGAGGAACGACTGAAGCGCCGTACGGCGCGCATCGGGGTTCTTGGCCTGGGGTACGTCGGTCTCCCGCTCGCGGTCGAATTCGCGAAGGCCGGATTCCGGGTGACCGGGTTCGAGATCAACGAGAAGCGCGTTGCGGAATTGAACCGCGGTCGCTCCTACATCCAGGACGTTCGAACGTCCGAGGTCCGGGACCTGGTGCGTGCAGGAAAACTCCGGGCCACGATGAATTTCGAGGAACTGCGCCGCATGGACGCGGTGGACATCTGCGTCCCCACACCACTCCGGAAGACCAAAGACCCCGACGTCTCCTTCATTCTCGCCGCCGTCCGGGAAATCGCGCCACGCCTCCGGCGCGGGCAGCTCATCGTCCTGGAGAGCACAACGTATCCCGGGACCACCGACGAGCTCGTGCTCCCGCTACTCCAGCGCGATTCCTGGAAGATCGGCCGCGACTTCTACCTCGCGTTCTCTCCCGAGCGCGTCGATCCCGGCAACGCGACCTACCAGACGCACAATATTCCCAAGGTCGTCGGCGGCGTCACGCCCGCGTGCAGCCGGGCTGCGGCGGCGCTCTATTCCACGGTCGTGGAACGCGTCGTGCCGGTCAGTTCCACCCGCGTTGCCGAGATGGTGAAGCTTCTGGAGAACACGTTCCGTAGCGTGAACATCGGACTCGTGAACGAGATCGCGCTCATGTGCGACAAGTTGAAGGTCGACGTCTGGGAGGTCATCGAGGCCGCCGCAACGAAGCCCTTTGGGTTCATGCCGTTCTATCCCGGACCCGGCCTGGGAGGGCACTGCATCCCGGTCGATCCCTTCTATCTGTCCTGGAAAGCACGGCAGAGCGGATTCGAGGCCCGCTTCATCGAACTTGCGGGGCAGGTGAACGGGAGCATGCCATACCACGTGGTGAGTCGGGTTCGAGAGGCGCTGAACTCGCGACGGAAGGCAGTCCGAGGCTCCCGGGTGCTTGTCCTTGGCGTGGCGTACAAGGCCGACATCGACGACGTGCGGGAGTCTCCGTCACTCGACATCCTGGATATCCTCGAAAAGGAGGGTGCGAGGGTCGCCTTTTGTGACCCGTACATCGGTTCCATCCTTCATGCCGGGCGAACGCTCCGCGCCACGCCGTTCCGCGCCTCGACGCTTCGCTCGGCCAATTGCGTCGTGATCGCGACGGCGCACAAGGCGTTCGACTATGGCCTCGTCGCCAAGCTCGCGGATACCGTCGTGGATTCGAGAAATACCCTCAAGGGACGCCGGACGCGCGGTGTGTACCGGCTCTGATCGAATGAGCTCCTACCTCGTCACCGGCGGTGCCGGGTTCATCGGATCCCACATCGCGGTTCGTCTCCTCCGGGATGGTCATCGCGTGCGTGTGCTCGACAACCTTTCGACGGGACGAATGGAGAATCTCGATGTGATTCGCGCCGCCGACCCAGGCGGACATTTCGACTGGGTCGAGGGAGATATCCGCTCCATGGAGACATGCCTGGAGGCCTGTGACGGTGTCGAATACATCCTGCACCAGGCCGCGCTCGCTTCGGTGCAGCGCTCGGTCGAGAACCCAGCCGACACCGCGTCTGTGAACGTGGGCGGGCTCGTGAATTTGCTTTCGGCGGCACGGCGCAGGAACATCCGCCGAGTCGTATGCGCGAGCTCGTCCTCCGTCTACGGTGATACACCGACCTTGCCCAAGCACGAGGGAATGACCCCCGCTCCGCTTTCTCCCTACGCGGTCTCCAAGCTCGCGGGCGAGTACTTCGCGCGCGTCTTCGCGACGACCCTGGGACTCAGAACCGTCTCGCTGCGCTACTTCAACGTATTCGGCCCGCGTCAGGATCCCAAATCCCAGTACGCCGCCGTCATACCGCTTTTCGCAACCTCCCTTCTCGGCGGAAGGCGTCCTCAAATCTTTGGAGACGGCGAGCAGAGCCGGGACTTTACGTTCATCGACAACGTGGTCGAGGCAAACATCGCCGCGTGCACGAGCGGGGAGGGGGACGGACAGGCGATCAACATCGCGTGCGGCGAACGGTACACGCTGCTCACTCTTCTCGAGGTCATGTCCCGGCTTCTCGGAGTACGCGGAGAACCCGAGTTTCTCCCACCGCGACCGGGCGATGTGCGGCACTCACAGGCCAGCATCGAGCGAGCGTCCCGAGAGCTGGGCTTTTCGCCGCGAGTCGGGTTCGAAGAGGGATTGAAGCGGACCGTGGAGTACTTCCGCAGTGCTGCCTGATTCGACGACCTCCCTCGCAGCCGCCGGTCACGCAGCGGAACCGGTCTCCATCGAGATGAACCCACCGGCAGAAATCTGGGATTCCTACGTCAGCGGGCATCCCGAGGCGACGCTCTTCCACGGAACGGGGTGGCAGCGGGTTCTGGAGCGCACCTTCGGTTACCGGCCGCACCATAGCCTCGCGCGGCGAGGCTCCTCGGTATGCGGTGTGCTCCCGCTCTACAGCGTTCCGACGTTACCGTTTGGCCACGCGCTCGTTTCGACGCCCTTCGCGGTCTACGGTGGCGTCTGCGCCGATGATGCGATCGTCGCACAGGCGCTTCTGGATGCCGCGGGTGCGCTCGCTCGAGCAAGCGGCGCGCGTTACGTCGAGCTTCGCCACGAGCGTCCGATCGGCACGCTCCCGGCGAAGGACCTCTACTTCACCTTTCGACGTGCGATCCACCCGGAGCCCGAGGTCAATATGGCAGGGATTCCCCGAAACCAGCGGCGCAGTATCCGAATCGGGGAAAAACACGGACTCAAGTATCGGATCGGCGGAGCAGATCTTCTTCCTGAGTTCTACGACGTCTACTCGAAGAACATCCGAAGTCTGGGCTCGCCGGTGTTTCCTCGCGCCCTCTTCGACGCGCTCCTGGAAGAGTACGGCTCCCGATGCCGCATCCTTGCGGTGTTCCACGGCACGAACATGGTTTCCGCAGTGATGACCTTTTTCTACCGGGACCAGGTAATGCCCTATTATCAGGGCGCGACGCGCGACGGGATTCAGCTCGCGACCAACGACTTCATGTACTGGAGCCTGCTCTGCTACGCGGCGCAAAACGGTTACAAGGTATTCGATTTCGGGAGGAGCAAGAAGGGGACCGGCCCCTACCACTTCAAGCGTCACTGGGGCTTTCCGCCGACGCCGCTCGCATACCAATATCAGCTCGTGCGCCAGCGCGAGATGCCGAACCTGAGCCCCGCGAATCCCCGATTCTCGATGGCGATTCGGGCTTGGCGCCGGCTGCCGCTCCGCCTCACCCAGTGGCTGGGGCCAAAGCTGGTCCGGTATTTCCCGTGAACATCCTTTACTTGTGTCATCGGATCCCGTATCCGCCCGACAAAGGGGACAAGATCCGCTCCTTTCACCAGATCGAGTATCTGTCGCGGAACCACAAGGTTCATCTGGGCTGCCTTGTGGACGCGGAAGAAGATCGGCATCACATCCCGGCCCTTCAGCCGTATTGCGCCTCGGTCGACGCGGTGTGGCGAGGAAAAGGTGCCGCCAATCTCCGGACATTCCTTGCGCTTCTCGGGAGACGCTCGCTCTCGGTAGCGGCGTTTCACTCGGCGGATCTTGCGCGCAGAATCGATCAGCGTGTGAAAAGCGGGTCGATCGATCTCGCGATTGTCTTCTCCTCCGCGATGGCGCAATACCTCCCGCGTGACACCGATCTCCCCACGATCGTCGATTACGTCGACGTCGATTCCGAGAAGTGGCGCGTATACTCGGAAATGAGGTCCTGGCCTCTGTCCTGGCTCTATCGCCTCGAGGCTGGGCGTCTCCGACGTTATGAGGAGACCCTCGCAGTGCGGCATGACGAATCGGTGTTCGTCGCAGAGAAGGAGGCCGAGATCTTTCGCCGGTCCGCGGCGTCTGTGCGAACCCATGTGATCCCCAACGGGGTTGACCTGGCATATTTCCGCCGCCCCGAGTGTGCCGCCCCGGCCGAACGCTCGCGCGACATCGTGTTCGTCGGCATGATGGACTACTTCCCGAACATCGACGCGGTGACCTATTTCACGGAGCGAATGTTTCCGCGTATTCTTGAAGCGGTGCCGGAGGCTACGTTCCGAATCGTGGGGCGGAATCCGTCGAGAAGCGTCCGGGATCTCGCGCGCCACCGAAACGTATCTGTCACCGGCGCTGTGCCGGACGTCCGCCCCTTCCTAACGGATGCCGCGATCTCCGTCGCGCCCTTCCGGGTTGCGCGCGGTGTCCAGAACAAGATTCTCGAGGCCATGGCGATGGAGGTGCCGGTCGTGGGGACGCCGACCGGATTCCAGGGCATCACCGCCCGCGAGGGCGACGGGGTCCGAATCGAGGAGCAGCCGGAGCCGTTCGCCGCCGCGGTGGTCGCCCACCTCACGGATCCGGGACGCAGACGAGATGCAGGTCGCCGTGCCCGAGCGTTCGTGGAGCGGCACCACCGCTGGGAGGACCACGGCGCGATCCTTGAAGCCCTGATCGACGAAGTCCTCGAGCGACGATCGCGTCGAGTCTGCACGGCGGGTATCCGGAGTTGAACGCCGAGCGTACCCACGACGTCGGTCACTTGAGCGTCGAACGGCAGGGTGCCGAAGAGGCCTTCGAAAGCCTGCGGACGGATTGGAACCGGATCCTGGAACAGAGCGGCCGCCCGTCGATCTTTCTCTGTTGGGAGTGGCTCTATGCCTGGTGGGCCCATTTTGGACGGGGGCACACCTTGAACTTGCTCGTTGTTCGAGATGCCACGGGGAGCGTGGTCGGGGTCGGCCCCTTCTGCATCGAGCGTGTCGGCACGTTCTGGTCTGTCCGAATCCTGAGATTCCTGGGGACGAGGCGCGTCAGCTCCGAATACTTGGACGTGCTCGCCGCGCCTGGGCGTGAGCGGGAGGTCGCGGACGCGATGTTTCGCTTTCTCCGCGAAGACACGGGATCCTGGGATGCGGCGGAGCTGAGCGATCTGCTGGACGGCTCGGTCGCTCTCCGATTCTTGGAGGCGCTCGCCCGCGCCGACCGCTGCGCGGTGGGGCTCGCTCCCGGAGAGGTGTGCCCCTACCTACCCTTGGCGGGAACCCTCGAGCACTCCTCGCCCTTCAAGCAATCCACGCGCCGGAGACTGAAGTACCTGAACCGAGCGCTCGAGCGGCTCGGCTGCTCGTATCGGACGGTCGAAACCCGGGAGGAGCTCGGTCCAGCGCTCGAAGCCCTGTTTGATCTGCACGAACGCCGTTGGGTCGCCCGCGGGCAGACGGGAAATTTCCGCGACCCAGCGGTACGCCGATTTCATCACATGCTGGCGGATTTGCTCGGCCCCCAGGGAAAGATGCGCGTTTACATGATGGAGCGGGGAGCGAAGGCGATCGCATGCATCTATGTGCTCCAACTGGGGAAGACGGTATATTTCTACCAGTCGGGCTTCGACCCGGACCCGACCCTGAAATCCTTCAGTCCGGGTTACACGCTCCTGGGTCATTGCATCGAGGATTCCGTAATCCGCGGAGCGCAGGAATTCGATTTCCTCCGCGGGCGCGAAGACTACAAGGCTCGGTGGACCACCCAGGTTCGTGAATCCCGGAAGCTCACGATCGTTCCAAGCGGGCACACAGCGGCCTTGGCTCGGTTCCGGGCAGGGGGAGCCGTTCGTTGGGCGAAGCGCAGAGCCAAAGCGCTTCTATCCTTGGGGAACATCCTATGTGCGGGATAGCGGGTGTCGTCGATCTCACGAGTGGGGGACCGGCCCGCGAGACGGTCGAGCGGATGGCGCGGCTTCTCCGGCACCGTGGTCCGGACGACGAGGGAGTCGCGCTTCTCGTTCCCGCGGGGCTCGGCCACCGGCGCCTCGCGATCATCGATCTCTCTCCGGGGGGTCACCAGCCGATGTTGAGCGAGGACGGTTCGCTCTGCATCGTCTTCAACGGTGAGATCTACAACTTCCTGGAAGTGAGGGCGGAGCTCGAGGGACTCGGCGAGACCTTTCGCACTCAGTCCGACACCGAGGTCCTCCTCAAGGCCTACCGCAGATGGGGTGTCGATTCTCTCCAGAAGTTGAACGGCATGTTCGCTTTCGCGATCTGGGACGCCGAGCGACGGGCTCTGTTCGCCGCGCGGGACCGGCTGGGAAAGAAGCCCTTGTTCTACCATCACCGGGCCGGCCACCTTTCCTTCGCCTCGGAAATGAAAGCGCTCCTCGTCGACCCAAAGCTCGCGCGAGACGTAGATCCTTCGGCGATCGACGCGTACCTGACTTACTTCTATATCCCCGCGCCGAGGACGATTTTTCGAAGCATCCGCAAGCTGCTTCCGGGACACTATCTCTGGTTCGAGGATGATCGCCTCACAACTCGCCCGTACTGGCAGCTGACGTTCGGGCCGAACGGCGCCCCCGAAACCGAATCGCAGGCCCTGGAGCACCTCGAAGATCTCTTCCGCGAATCGGTCCGGCGCAGACTCATCAGCGACGTGCCGCTGGGCGCGTTCCTGAGCGGTGGGCTCGATTCGAGCGCGGTTGTCGGGATGATGGCTCAGCTCGCAAGCGAGCCCGTTCGCACCTATACGATCGGCTTCGAGGAGCAGGGATTCTCCGAGGTCGAGGACGCCCGCGCGGTGGCTCGGCATTTCGGCACCCGGCATCACGAATTCGTCGTGCGCGCCGACGCGGTGGAAATCCTGCCCGATCTCGTGTGGCACCTGGACGAGCCCTTTGGGGATTCCTCCGCCGTGCCAAGCTATTACGTAGCCAAGCTCGCGGCGGAGCACGTCAAGGTGGTGCTCTCCGGCGACGGCGGCGATGAGCTCTTCGCGGGGTATACGCGGTACCAGAAAGCGATGGAGCCCCGGCTCTGGCGCTGGATTCCAGAGGCAGTGCGCCGTCGTCTCCTCGGCCCCGTGGCCGCGAGCCTCCCGATCGAATGGCCCGGGAGGAATCGGCTCTACGAAATCGGACACATGCCCTGGGACTCGACCCCCGAACGGATCGGGATCTATCCGTACATCAAGGAGCGGGTCTATTCCCCGGCGATGCGCGCCGAGCTGGGTGCGTTCCGGCAATCGGCGGCCTCGGCGCTCGAAGACTCGCCGCAGGTGCGCACCCTCGATCGCCTCTCGCGGCTTCAGTACGCAGATACGATGGGTTACCTCCCGGACGACATCCTGGTCAAGGTCGATCGCACGACGATGGCGCACAGCCTCGAATCGCGCGCGCCGCTTCTCGATCATCTCCTGGTGAGTTACGTCGCAACGCTTCCGCCCTCGTGGAAGCTACGCGACGGCGTCTCGAAGTACCTCTTTCGGAAGATGGCCGCTCGGTACCTTCCGGCCGCCATTCTCGAGAAGAAGAAGCAGGGATTCGGAATTCCCAAGGAGGCCTGGTTCCGCTCCGACTTGAAATCCCATGCGCGGAGGCGACTGCTCGATCCCCGCGCCCTGGAGCGGGGATACTTCAACCGGGATATCCTCGATCGGATGCTCCAGCATCACGCGACGGGGCGCCGCGATTACAGCGATTGGATCTGGTGCCTTCTCGTGCTGGAGGAATGGCACCAGGCATTCATCGACCCCCAAACGAGGCGCGTGTGAGCGGAGCCAGACCTGGGGAGGGGGCTGGGGGATGAGCGGCATTTGCGGCGTCTGGCTGCGGGACTTCGGCCGGAGCCTGAGCCTGGGAGACGTCGAGCCGATGTGCCGTGGGCTCGGTCCCCTTGGAACTCCGGAATGTCGCATCCTCGGGAGCTCGCTCGGCTTGGGGGTCCACCACGTCCACGGATTTCAGGCGGGAATCCTGGAGGAGCGGCTGGGCGACCGCGAGCTGGCCATCGCGTTCCATGGGAATCTGTACGAAGGCCCCGCCCGCCGAACCGAGGATCCAAGCGGCGCATGGCTGCGGTCCCTGCTCGAGCGCTACCTCCGCTCCGGTATCACCTTCGTGAAGGCGCTCCGCGGTGAATTCACGATCGCGATCTGGGATTCGAGGGATCATCGCCTCTTCCTCGCGACGGACCGATTCCGCGTGCATCCGCTTCTCTATGGGGGAGACCCGCGAGGATTCGTGTTCGCCTCGAGAATGCGCGCCATCGACCAGGCACCCGTGCCGTTCCGGCGCACGTTGAACGAGCACGCGGTCATGGACGTTGTTGCCTCCTCGTTCATTCCGACCCCGGACACGATCTATCGAGAGTTTCGAAAACTCCCCCCCGGCCATGTCTTGATCTGCGCCTCGGGATCGGTAACCACCGAACCGTACTGGGACATCGACTTCCGTGAGCCGAGTCCGGCCTCGGAGACCTTGCTCGCGCGGGAGGTCCGCGACGCGTTCCGCGACGCGGTCCGCGTGCGCTACGAAGCGGACGGTGGCGACGAGCGGATCGGGGCCTTCCTGAGCGGGGGTATCGACTCGAGCGCCGTCTGCGGGACCCTCACGCAGGTCGCGGGTCGTCCCATCCGGACCTTCTCGATCGGATTCGGAGAAGAGCGCTTCAACGAGATGAGCTATGCGCGCATCGCGGCACGGCGCTTTGGAGCGGAGCATCACGAGTATTTCGTCTCACCGGCGGACACCGCCCAGGCACTGCCCATTGTCGTCGAGGAGTTTGATGAGCCTTTCGGTAATTCCTCTGCGGTCCCCACCTATTTCTGCGCGAAATTGGCCCGAGATCACGGGGTCGACTTTCTCTACGCTGGCGACGGGGGGGACGAGCTGTTCGCGGGGAACGAGCGATACGCCTTCAACCGGGTGTTTGACTACTTTTCCAGGATTCCGGCGTGGCTCCGCCGCCCGCTCCTCACGCCCGCGGTCAACGCTGTGGCGCGGGCCGTGCCCATTCCGCTTTTCGTGCGAGCGCGAAAGTACGTGGAGAAAGCGTCCTTGCCGGCGGTCGCGCGTATGGCCGCGTACGATTTTCTCAGCATCGTTCCCCTAGTCCAAGTCGCCGAGACCGACTTCCTGCGTACGTTGAATGGCTACGACCCGGCCCGGGCGATGGAATATCACTACGGGCGCGCCTTGGGGAATACCGACCTGGATCGACATCTCTACCTGGACTTGAAGGTCGCGATCGCCGACAACGACCTCTACAAGGTGAGCCGGATGACCGAGCGTGCCGGCATCGCCGTGCGATATCCTTTCCTCGACGCCACCCTTGCCCAGGCCGCGGCACGGGTCCCGGCCAAGCTCAAGATGAAAGGTCGAAAGCTCCGCGTGTTCTTCAAGCGTGCCTACCGTGAGCTTCTGCCTCCCGAGGTAATCGCGAAGACCAAACACGGATTCGGGTTGCCGATCGCGATCTGGCTCCGCACCGATCCCGGGCTGAATGGAATGATGCGCGACCTC
Source organism: Candidatus Dormiibacterota bacterium (assembly GCA_035635575.1). GTDB lineage: Bacteria > Eisenbacteria > RBG-16-71-46 > SZUA-252 > SZUA-252 > WS-7. Next base: position 17,584 of record DASQAV010000037.1, read on the forward strand.
GTCCTCGGCGAGCGAAGCGTCGCCCGCGGCTATTTCCAAAAGCGCACGCTGGAGCGGCTCATCGCCGAGCACGAAAAGGACACGACCTCCTTCTACGGGACCGCGCTCTGGAATCTCATGGTCCTGGAGCTATGGCTGCGGCGTCGCTGCGATGCCTAACGGGTCCTGGCGCCTGAGGCCGGGGCGGGGCCGAAGGTTCCCATGAAAGCTCAGCTTCGGTTCGAAGTAGTCTCGGACGACGCGACGTTCGACGCCCTCCGGCCGGAGTGGGAATCCCTTCTGGAACGAAGTCCCACAAGGACGCTCTTCAACACGTGGACCTGGCTCCGATGCTGGTGGGAACACTATGGCGCGGGCCGACGTCTTGCGATTGTCGTGGCCCGGGAAGGAGCAGTGGCCCGAGGCATCCTTCCGCTGATGGTGGAGCGCGAACGCTGGAAGAGATTGGTTCCGTTCCGAACGCTGAGGCTCCTGGGCGACGGATCGTTCGATTCGGACTACCTCGATTTCCTCATTCCGGTGAGCGATGGGCCGCGGGTCGTCGAGGACTTCTGGAGATTCCTCTTCAGTGAGTCTGGGCTCCGCTTCGATCTCGTCAGGATCTGCGAGATGCCGACCACGTCCCCGCATTACGGCGTGCTTCGCTCGCTGCTCGATACCTCCGGCGCGAGGGTGCGCGAGCAACGAATGGGCGCGGTCTTCACGCGCCTTCCTTCCAACTGGGACGCTTATGTCGCTTCGCTCAAGCCGCGAATGCGGACGAAGGTTCGGTCGCTCAAGCGGCACCTCGAAGAGGAGCACACGGTGGGCATCCGTCGGGCATCGACTCCCGAAGAGATCAACGCCGCGCTCACGTCGCTCTTCGAGCTTCACGAGCTGAGATGGAAGGGACGGGGCCAGCGGGGGGTCTTCGCAGACCCCCGAAAGCGGGCCTTCTACCGTGAGATGTCGCATCGGTTCGGCGATCGCGGCTGGCTTCGGCTCCACACGCTCGACGTGGACGGGTGTCCCGTCGCCCACCAACATTGCGTCGCGCACGAGGGCGTCCTCTACCTGTTGCAGGAGGGATACGATCCTGCGTGGGAAGATCACGGTGTCGGAAATATTCTCCGCTCGCTCGTCCTGGAGGAAAGCGTGCGGGAAGGGCTTCATACCTATGATTTTCTGGGCGGCGTCACGCAGCATAAGCTTTCGTGGGCGGGGGAAGTGAAGGAGAGCACGCGGTTCACCTGCCTGGGAAAGGGCCATTGGGGGCTGCTCTATTTCGAGCTTTCGAGCCTGGGGGCATCCGTCCGACGCCTTCGTGCTCGGGTCGCTTCCAAGGACCGTCCCGCCCCGCCCGAGCGGGGCGACCGGGGACCCATCTCCTCCTCCGAGCCGAGGGACCCCGCGTGAGCCGCGGACGTGGCCGCATTCCGGCCTGGCTGGCCTCGGGCTTCGACCGCATGGGCGGGACCGCAACGCTGCGCGCCGTGGGGGACCGGTTCTCGATCGCCCCGAATGGCTTCACGCCGCGTCTCCGAGCGAGGAGGGGAAGGCCGTTCCAAATCCTGATCTACCACCGAATCCATGACCGGCCACGGGAGTTCATGCTGGATACCGTCGCGGTCGATCGATTCGACGAACAGATGCGGCACCTGGGGCGGCGCTACCGGGTGCTCCCGCTTTCGGAGCTTCTGGACCGCGCAGGTCAGGGCGAGATTCCCCCGCGCGCGATCGCGGTCACATTCGACGACGGCTATCGGGACAACTTCACCCACGCGTATCCCGTCCTCCGACGCTACGGACTCCCTGCCTCGATCTTCGTCGTGACGGGTTCGATCGGTACGGGCAGGATCTTGTGGCACGATCAGGCGCTCTTCGCGTTCGAGCAGACGCGCAAGGATCGCTATCCGGACCCCGACCGCGGAGATCCAACCGATATCCGGCCGATCGCGGCACGAGAGGGTACCGCGCACAAGGTGCTTGCGAGGCTCAAGCGTATGAGTGGGGAAGAGCGCGAGCGGGCGCTCACCTCGCTTTTCGAGGTCCTCGAGGTCGACCGCTCGCGCCTGCCATCCAACCTCATGCTCTCCTGGGACGAGACCGAAGCCATGACCCAGGGAAGGATCGAGATCGGTTCGCACACGGTCACGCACCCCATCTTGAGTCTGGAGACGCCGGAGCGCGTCGCTGCGGAGCTTCAAGAGTCGAAGCGGACCATCGAGCGCGAGCTGGGACGGGAGACGAGGCTCTTCGCCTATCCCAACGGGACGCGCGCGGACTACACCGCCGATGTGAGGGAGGCGGTGCGCGCGGCGGGGTACCGCTGCGCCCTCACGACGCGTTTCGGCCCGAACGAGCCCGGTGACGATCCGTTCGAATGGCGCCGCGGCACGCCGTGGGAAGAGCATCGCGCCCTGTTCTCGGTGAAGCTGGCGCTCTACCGGGCGATGGAGGCAAATTCCTAGTGAGAGATCTCCTCCTCATGGCGGTTCTCATGGGATGCGTGCCCCTCGCCATCTTCAATCCGCAGTTCGGGATCCTGGCCTACGTGTGGGTCGGGCTCATGAACCCGCACCGTTTTGTCTACCGGCTCTCCACGTTTCCGGTCGCCCTGACGCTCGGCGCCGCGACCGCCCTCGGAATGGCAATCACCCGGAAGATGGGCCGCTTCCCGATACGTAGCGAGACCGTGCTGATCATCCTCTGGTTTCTCTACACGACGTTCACATCGATGGTGGCTCTTTCCCCGAACCCGTGGGACGAGTGGAATCGGTTCGCAAGGATCCTCCTCATGGCCGTCATCGCGGGCATGCTCCTTCAGGACCGAAAACGGCTGAACCAGTTCGTATTCGTCATCATGGCGTCGATCGCGTTTTTCGGGGTCAAAGGGGGTATTTTCTCGATCATCACCCGCGGGAACTACCTCGTTTGGGGCCCCGATGATACCTTCATCGCTGGAAACAACGAGCTGGCTTTGGCCGAGCTGATGATCCTCCCGCTCATCCTGTATTTCATTCGCCAGGAAACGCGCGGGTGGAGGCGGATCGCGCTCCAGGGAGTATTCGCTCTTTCGACGATCTCGATCATCTGCTCCTACTCGCGGGGAGCGCTCGTCGGTTTCGCCGGCCTCACGTTGGCGCTGGTGTGGCGGTCCCGACACCGATTCCGGGCTCTCGCGATGGCTACATTCGCAGTAGGGCTCATCCTGACGTTCAGCCCCAAAGGCTGGATGAACCGGATGTCGACGATCGAACAGTACCAACAAGACCCCTCGGCGCTGGGACGAATCAACGCGTGGCATTTCGCATGGAATCTGGCCACGACCCGCTTCATCGGCGGGGGATTCCGATCGTTTACTCCCGAGTTGTTCCTTCGCTTTGCCCCCGAGCCCCTGAACTACCACGACGCGCACAGCATCTATTTCGAGGTCCTGGGGGAGCAAGGCTTCCCGGGTCTCGCCATCTTTCTGAGCCTCATGGGCGCGTCCCTCCTGAGACTTCAGAGGCTGCGGAACGAAACAAAGGGGCGACCTGAGTGGAAATGGGTACGCGACCTCGCAGAAATGCTGCAGGGTTCGATCATCGCCTACGCGCTTGCGGGCGCGTTTCTCGGCCTCGCCTACTTCGACCTGTATTACTACATCATCATCGCCGGCGTGCTGCTGGATGTGGTGTACCGGGGCGAAAAGCGAAAACGGGCGGCCGCACCCGAGCCCGCTCCGGAGGCAGCGTGGCACGGCACTCCGGCACCGAGGCCGGCATGAAGGTCCACTCCTCCATCGAATCGCTGGAGGCAGGACTGCGGACGCTCGTAACGCCGCCCGTTGTGGTGGTAGGCCTCTGCTCGCACGGACTCGCCATCGTGCGGACGTTCGCGCGGCGGGGCGTGCCCGTCTACGGGATCGAGTCGGATTTCCGCCAGCCCTCCGCGCGGAGCCGGTACGGTATCAAGATCGCATGCCCTTCGCTCTACGGGCCGGAGCTTCTCCAGACATTGAATCAAATCGGCGAGCGCGCTGCGAGGCGTCCGCTCCTCCTCGTCACGAACGATAAGATGGTCCGGCTCTTGAACCCCCACCAGAGGGATCTGCGGGAGCGTTTTCATCTGCCCTTTCCGAGCCGGGAGCTGCTCGATCGGCTCATCGACAAGGAACCGCTCGCCGAGCACGCACGCTCGAAAGGGCTCCGCATCCCGGAGACGAGGGTCGTCGAAACCACCGACGATGTGCGGCGCGCCGGTTCCGCAATCACCTACCCCTGCATCGTGAAGCCCGCGGAATCGATGTCGGCCTTCAAGGTCCTGCTCGTTCCGGATCAGGCGGCGCTTGTTCGAACGATCGAGTCGCACCCGGGGGTCAAGCGCTTCGTACTTCAAAGTTGGATCGCCGGCGGGGACGAGAGCATCTTCTTCACCAATTACTACTTCGGTCAGACCGGCGACCTCCTGGCTTCGTTCGCCGGACAAAAAATTCGCCAGTACCCTCGGCTTCTCGGCTCCGCAAGTGCCGCGCGCGGCGTCGACCGGCCCGACCTCCTGCGTGAGGGGCTGCGAGTCTTCGAGGGGGTAGGCTACCGCGGTTTTGGCTCCGTGGAATTCAAGGTCGACGGTGCCGGGCAGCCCTACTTCATCGAAGCGACCGTCGGAAGGACGGAGTATCTCGTCAAAACATCCCTTGCGAACGGCGTCGATCTCCTGTCCGCCGCCTACGACGACCTCGCGTTGGGGAAGCCCGCCTGTGCCGGACCTCAAAGGAATCGCAGGATCTGGGTCGATCTGGACCGCGACTGGGAAGTCTATCTCGAAAGCTTCCTCGATCCGGCAATACGAAAGGACGACCTGGTCCGGTTCCTCTTCGCGCCGAAGGCGCTCGAGCTCTTCGATGCGCAGGACCCCGCTCCCTTTATCGCCTGGCTCCCGCGTCTCGCCGCGAGAGCCTCCGAAAAGCTCGTGGCGAAGCTCGCTCCCAGGAGAACACGTGTCGGCTCCGTATGAGTCCGTGACGCGCTCGCGGGGCGCCTGAGAGGATATGCTCCGGGCGCTCCGTGACGGCTTCAAGCACACCTCCATCTACACGGTGGGGAATCTGACCAACAAGGCGGTCGGATTCCTCATGATTCCGATCTACACCCATTTCCTTTCGCCGCGCGAGTACGGGATCATGGACATGCTCGACCTCACGATCGTTCTCGTCGGGATGCTTGTGGGAATGGGAATCGGAACCGCGGTGTTCCGCTTCTACTACTCCTCGAACGACGACAAGGAGCGTCGGGAGGTGATCGGCTCAGCGCTCCTCTTTAACACGCTGGTGGCGGGCGTGGTCGGGCTTGTCATCATCGTAGCCTCGAAGCAGGCGTCGGAGATCCTGTTCCGTGCCTCCGGTTACGCCTTCTACATCCAACTCGCGATCCTCGCCTTCTGGGTCGGCACCATTGGCGACGTCTGCCGAACCTACCTACGCGTGCAGGAACGGTCCGTGCTCTACGTCGTCGCATCGATCGGCCAGCTCCTCGTCGGGCTTTCGCTCAACATCTACTTCATCGCGTTCCGTCACATGGGAGTGCTGGGGTTTCTCCTGAGCACCCTCATAAGCAACCTGCTCGCCAGCGTCATCCTTCTGGCCCGGACGGTCTCAGAAATTGGGTTCTCGTTCTCGGTCTTCAAGGTCCGCCAAATGCTGGGTTACGGGATGCCGTTTGTCCTTTCGGGACTCGGCCTGTTCATCCTCAATTTCGCGGATCGTTACTTTCTCAACGCCTACGCCGGGCTCAGCGCGGTTGGTGTCTATGCCCTAGGGTACAAGTTTGGCTTCATGATCAACGTGTTGGTCGTCGCACCCTTTCTCCAAATGTGGCAGGCACAGATGTTCGTGGTCGAGAAAGAGGCGAACGCCCCTGCGATTTACGTCCGCATGTTTGAGTACTTTGCTGCTCTCATCGTCTTCGCCGTCCTCGGCGTTTCGATCTTCATCAAGGACATTCTCCGGGTCATGGCCGGACCGGAGTATTTCTCGGCCTACCAAATCGTTCCGATCGTGGCGCTGGCGTACGTGTTCAACGGATGGGCACAGTATTTCCGGCTCGGAATGCTCCTGACTCGCCGCACCGGCCCGATCGCGGCGATCATGACCGGGACGGGTATTCTCACGCTCGTCCTCTACGTCGTGCTCATCCATGCCTTTCACGCGATGGGCGCCGCCGTCGCTACGCTGATCAGCTTCGGAGTCATGATGGTGTGGACCTACGTGGCCTCCCAGCGGCTGTTTCCGGTTCCTTACGATCTTCGGAGAATTGCCGCGGTCCTGGGAATCGCAGGGCTCTGCTATGCCGTCTCCTGGGCAGCGGACTCCACGCTGGGGACGTTCCATCTTCTCGGGGTCATCGTCCGCGCCGCGACCCTCGCAGCGTACCCGCTCACGCTGATCTACACAGGTTTCTTCGCGAGCGAAGGAATCCGCCACTTGGGAGAGCTTCCTGCGGGCATCCGCCGCATCGCGCGGGGCGGGGAAGTCGCGGAGCCCTAGCGTGCGCAAGATCGTGATCTCGGGATGGTACGGATGCGGCAACCTCGGAGACGAGGCGATTCTGCTCGCGATGCTCGACACCTTCCGCGAGCGCTATCCGGATGCGCGCTTCGTCATCGTCTCGGAAGTTCCGGAGCAGGTCGAGCGCGACTATGCGGGGCTTTACCCGTTGCGGGGAGTGGCGCAGCGCTCTTACTACAGTCCCCTCGAGTTCGCCTCGGGACTCCTTTCGGGGGCCCTTCCACGGGTGTGGTCCGCCATCGCGGGCGCGGACCTCTTCCTCCTCGGAGGGGGTGGGCTCTTGCGCGACAACACGTCGAGGCGGAATTTGGTTCGGATCCTGGACGAGTGCACCATCGCGCGCCTGCTCGGCGTCCCCGTAGCGTTCTTCGCCCTCGGCGTCGGACCCATCCGAACGGCGTGGGGTGCACGCCTCATCCGCCGGGCTGCGAATCGGGCCGCGATCATCACGGTTCGAGACCGGGCAAGCGCCGAGCTGCTGCACTCGATCGGCGTCGCCAGCACGCCGATACGTGTCACCGCGGATCCAGCGTTCCTTCTCCGCGGAGAGGACGGTGCGGATGGCTTGCGTCGCCTCATTCCCGAGCGCCTGCTCGCCGAAGGCCGGCTCGTGGGGGTGTTCCCCTGTGAGGGACTCTTCTGGGGCGACAGGGGCGAGCCGGTCGAGCGGGCCCGAATCTTGGGGGAGATCGCGTCTCTCTGTGACCGCTTGGTCCGCCGGACGGCCCTCACCCCGGTATTCATGCCCCTAAGGACTGGGGTGGTGGGTGACGACGACCTCGTCGTCGTGGATGAGATCCTGGCGCGGATGGAGACGCGCCCCCAAGCCATTCGCGTTCCGACGGTACCTCCCCCCAAGGCGCTTCGCAGCATGATGGCGCGCTTCCGGTACGTCGTGGGAGCCCGTCTTCACTCACTCATCCTTGCCGCAGCCGCCGGAACACCCCTCATCGGCCTGGATTACGAGCCCAAGGTGAGACATTTTCTTGGCACCGTCGGGCCGCACGGTTTTCTTGCGGACCTCGGAGATCTTAGTGCCGCACGATGCACGGCCTTCGTGGAGGATTATGAGGCGGGCTATGAATCGCGCCGTGCCGGGTTCTCAGCACTCGCCGCCGAGCGTGCCCGCGCTGCCCTTACGACGTTCGACATCGTCGCGGAGGCGGCCCGCGAATGACCGCACGCACCCCGCGCGTCAGCGTCATCATCCCAACCTTCAATCGGCGTGATTACCTCGCGGAGGCGATCGCTAGCGTCCTCGCGCAGACGTTCACCGACTACGAGATCGTGGTGGTGGATGACGGCTCCACCGACGGCACGCGGGAGCTGATCGAGGAGCGCTACCCCCGGAGCACCATCGTTTACCAATACCAGCTGAATCGAGGAAGCTCAGCCGCTCGAAACGCCGGAATGCGCGCGGCCCGGGGGGAGCTTCTGGCGTTTCTGGACAGCGACGACCTCTGGCTCCCCCGAAAGCTGGAGCTCCAAGTACCCCTCTTCGACCGAAATCGGATCGTGGGGTTCGTCTTTTGCGGCAGCGCGGGGATCACGAAGAGCGGCGGCTATCGCGAGGTCCGCGAGCCCACCGAGGAATATCGGGGCCGCGCCCTGCGGGCGATGCTGTATCGAAACATGATGCCCACTCCCACCGTCGTGTTCCGAAAACATCTCGTTACGGAAGTAGGCTACATGTACGAGGATCTCTCGTTCGGCGAGGATTGGAACTATTGGCTGCGCATCGCGGCACGCTGCGAGGTGGATTTCGTCCCCGAAATCCTGGTCCACTACCGGGCGGCGCCCGGCGGCCTGAGCGGCATCGACTTCGATTCGTATCGTAGGAATACCGTCGGTCTGTACGAGGGCCTTTTCCGAGAGCCCGCAACGGCCGCCCTCTTCGAGCCCTATCGGATGGAGGCGCTGAGCCATGCGCACACCCTGGTAGCCGGCGAGGCGCTCGCCGTGGACCGCCTCGGGGTGGCGCGTCACGAGGCTTGGCAAGCCATCCGCCTTCGGGCGGGGAACGCGGCCGCTTGGCGAATCCTGGTACGCGCTCTCCTGGGAACGCGTCTGCTCCTCAAACTCCGGCGCTGGCGCCGCAAGCCTCCGCGCTCGACGGAGACCGTCGATTGACGCTCTCCCTCCGGAAGGGATACGCTTACTGCATGGCTGATCGCGGGAAGATCCTCGTGGCGCTTTCCCTGGTGCTCGCCTCGGCGGGTGCGGGACGGACCGTTTCAGCGGAGACGTGGGCGATTCAATTCGTGGATGTTGGCTCGAACAGTGGCCAGTCGACCTCTTTGGGCCTCGTCAACGGATACCCGGTGATTTCCTACTTCGGGTCTCCCCGCAATCTCAAGTACGCGGCGCTGAGCCCGGTGGACAAGAAGTGGATCCTGCAAACGGTCGACGCGGGCGGGGAATTCACGTCCCTGGCTGTCGACTCCTCCGGCATCGTGCACGTCGGATACTTGAATGGCTTCACGATGCAGCTCAAGTATTGGAGGAACAACCAGGGGCAAACCACGATCCAGGTGATCGATTCCGAACCGGGCCAGGGAGGCATGGGGTTCTACAACTCGATCCAGGTGGACGCCTCGGGAACGCCGCACATCAGCTACTACCATACCCGTGACCCCGCCGGCGGTATCACGGATGATCTCAAGTATGCGGTCTTGAACGGATCCACCTGGTCGACCGCATTCATCGATCGGTTTGCAGAACGCGGCAAGTACAACAGTCTGGCTCTCGACGCCATGGGCAACCCCCAGATCGCCTACTTCGATAACGTCGGGACGCTGCGTCTGGCGAAACAGGTGGCCGGCATCTGGACGACCCAGGGAATCGATTCGACAGGGGACTCAGGTCGATTCAATTCCATCAGGATCGACGCGTTAGGCAGGCCGCATATCAGCTACATCGCGGCTGCGCCCGTCGTCCTTCGGTACGCCTACTTCGACGGCGCCCTCTGGCATTACGAGGACGTGGACGGGGTCGGCGCGGTCGTAGCCCCGTCCGTAACATCGCTGGCCCTGGACGCGAGCGGAAACGCCCATATCTCTTACTATGACGCCGCCTCCACCTCCCTGAAATACGCCTCCCGGATCGGCGGGGTATGGACCGTCCAGACCGTCGACAGCGTGGGCGATGTCGGAGGCTACAGCTCGCTCCGACTGGACGCGCAGGCGCGGCCCATCATCAGCTATTTCGACGCGACGACCGCGGCCCTGAAGATCGCGTACGGGGATTATCCGGATCAGGACGCCGATGGAATTCCGGATGTGTTTGATTCCTGCCCGTCCAACCCGGACTGCAATTCGAACGGGATCGTGGATGGAAGGGAGGGAGGTGTTCCGCAGGGGACGAAGCAGGGCGTCCGCCGTCTTGGGGATGAATCGATCTTCGGCTGCGGCTCCCTCAGTGCGTTGCACGGCGCGTCCGGACCTCCGGGAGGAGGACCGCCGCCGACCGATCTGCTCCTTCTCCTGGCACCGGCCTTCTATCTCATGTTCCGGAAATGTCTCGGACGGCCCGCGGGTCGCAGGCCCTGCTAGTGCGGCCTGAGGTCCCGCACCGCGGATGGGGGATACGTATCTGAACCTTGCCCGGCCGGGACGTATTTGAACGCCCACACCGTTCCCGCGGAGTCCCACAGCAGGAAGACCGCGTTCGCCTGATCGTACGCCAAGCGCCAATCCGTCCTTCCCAAGAGTCCGGGGGTCACCGGAGGCTGTAGCGATTCCCAGCGATTTGTGTCGGGATGGTAAACCCACGTGTCGTTCACCTCACCGCCCGAACCGTAGCCTCCGCGGAGAAGGACAACATTGTTGCGGGTATCGTACGCGAGTCCCCCCGCCAGCCGCGCCGGCGGCGAAAAGGAAGGCGTCACCTGGGTCCACACGTTGGTCACCGGGTCATAGAGCCAGGTGTCACCCAAGAATGCCGAGTCGTCCTGCGTTTTCCCGCCGAACAGCATGATTTTGTTGAGGGAGGGTACCCAGACCATGGAATGCGTGCGGCGGGGCGAGGGAAGGGTCTGCCCCGCGTAGTCCTTCCGGGTCCACGTGTTCGACGGGTAGCTGTACGCCCATACGTCCAAGCAGGACCCGCAACTTCCCTCGAAGAGAATCACCTGATTCGTCGAAGGCGCATACGCCGAGCAATGCTCTTCGCGCGCGGGGGGGTGGACCGATGGGTTCATGTTGGCCCATGTGTTGGTCGCCGGATTGTAGGCCCAGGTATCCCCAAAATCGTAAATGCCGGACCTGGCGTTCACGCCCCCGAAGAGAATCATGACGTCGTCCTGGGTGTCGTACGTGATCCCGCCGTACGGATGACGATCGAACGGATGAACCGTTTGGCAGGGGGGGTCGCACGGCGAGACCGGATACCAATCGCTCGGATTCTGGCCCCCGTGGAGATAGCTTACCGTCTTCACCGTGAACTTGTTCGTCACGAAGTCGTAACTCCACATGCAGTTGGAATAGATGGTGTAGGGATGCTGGGCGTCCACGAATCCATCGTAGTGCATCAGCGTGTGGTCGCGAGGGTTGTAGACTCCCTGATTCCATCCTCGGAAATTGGGAACCGGTGCGGGCACGCTAAGCTGCGACCATGTATTGGGCGTGAGATTGGCGGAATCGTAGGCGTCCGCGGGTCGCGCGTGCGCGAGGGAGCAGGAGATCGCGAGCGCCATGGCGCCCGTCCGGAACGAGCTTCCGATTCGTATGCTTCTCTTCATGTGCCGCCCCGTTTCAAGTTGTCCGTTCAACGTGCCCTCAGATCCGATACCCGGCCGGGGCTGCTTGTGTCGGCGCTGCTCGGTCCCCGGTACTTGACCATGAAATACTGTGCCGTGGTCGGGTCCAGTCCGGTCACCGTAAATTGCTGGGATGAGCCCGGGGCCTGAACCGCGGGCTCGTTGTTCAGGTTCTGGGCCCCGAACCAAGCGGTGTAGCTCTGCGGGCTGAATGCATAGGTTCGAGCCGCCTGGTCGAATCCGAGCCACGGGATGATCGGGTGAGCCGCATACTTGATGCGATAGGCCGAGGCCCCTGATGGGACGGTCCATCGCAACGTGTAGGAACCGCCCCCGTTGTTCGTGACGTTCACGCCGCTCATCGCCTGCCAGCCCACCGCACCGCGATTCAAGTCTTCATACATGAATGCCTGGCACTTCGGATCCGACGGCGTCCGGGTGCTGACGTACTGGACATCCCCCTTCAAGAGCTTCGCTTCGCGATCCAGGTACTTCACGTCGCCCGTTAGCTCGTACGCAAACTCGAACAGACGCCCGCTCGAGATGGGCCGAAAGAGTCCCGACCCGTAATAGGTTGGGTTCGTGCTCGCATTGTTCGCCGTGTCCAGGAGGGTCGAGTACTGGTATCCGTAGTCTCGAAGCGCACTGCCTCCGTTCACCTCGAAATAGAACTCGTTGTAGGCGAAATCCGCGAGTCCCAGCAGGAGATCCTCGATGTCCTCGGTCCGAGCGAAGCCATTCCGCTTGAAGAGTCGGTACGCTTCCCACACTGCCTCGGCGTGGATCTGAACGGTGAAGAAATCGCTGATCCTCCGCTCGGTCGTGCAATCCCCATGGAGCATCCAGACGTACCCGCGCGTCCGGCTCCGCCCGTACGGAGTGCAATTCGGGGGGCTGTCGTCGGTGTCCAGCAGCTGCTGCATCATGGTCTGGACGGCTTGCTGGTAGTGCGGATCCCGGGTGAACTCCTCCAGCGCGGAGAGATTCCGAAGCGACCGCGACCACACGCGCATGTTTCCGGAGCCGAGGCGGATCTGGGGGGCGAAACCGCCGAGCTGGCCGTTGGTCAGAACGTCGTACCATTCGGAGAACTCCATGACGCTTTCCTTCATCAGCTCGTTTCCGCTCATCCAGTAATAGATCGGCATGCTGATCATGTGGGGATGCTCGAAATCGAACGTGACGCTGTTGTACGAGGCGCCATTGCTCGGGATGATCGGATTCGCGTGGTAATCGAAGCCGTCCGAGTGCCGGACGGCGCTGTCGCTCTTGAACAGGCTGATCTGCTCTCCTCGCTCGTAGTAGCCGCCGTACCCCGTGCGCGCGAAATCGATCAGGTTCAGGAACCCCTGGTCGACCTGGTTCGATCCGCCCCCCTGCGGCCAGTAGTAGTAGCGCCACGCCTCCATCGGAACGTTGTCGACGGAAGGCGCCGTCCCCCCACGCGAAGCAAACCAGTTCGAGGCTTCCTGAGCGCTGACGAGCTTCTGCTCGCCGTAGAAAGCGCCGGATTGTGCGTACTGGCCGAGGGGCGCACGCCCGAGCAGGGGATACTGGAGGGCGTACAGGGCCGCGGTGTTGTTCCCGGAGCTGGAGTGGAAATCGAAGAGCAGCTCGCGCGTTTCCCAGGCGCCCCAGGCGAAGCTGATCGTGCTGAGAGAATTCCGCTTGGAGAAGAGCTCGATTTGAGCCTTGCCGTTGCCGTCGAATTCGATCCCGGAGGGCCAGTATAAGGACATCCATCGGAGCGCGAACGTCACGCCTTTACCGCTCGCATCGCGGATCTCGCCCCACCCCTCGGCACCCGGGGCATCAACGTTCGAGAGCTGATTCAAGGTCGTCGAGCCCTGCACGACCTGAAGCCCTTGCTGCGAGAAGTCCCACGCACCGCTCCCCGATTTCAGCATCGGCGGATTGGTCCACGAGCTGTTGTCCGGACCCTGAAGCCGCGTCGCGGCCTGAAACAAATACGCAGTCTCCGTGCCGCTGAAGCTGCGCGAGATCGGCGACGAACCCTGAACTCCGAACGAGAAAGAACGTCCCGCCCCGAGCGCGACCGGAAGATCGACTTGCGCGCTTGACAGCAATGCGGGCACCTGGACCAGAGTGGACGCGTTCCTTAGACTGACGAAGGTCTTGACGTAGCTCTTGCCGGCGTAGAAATGGAGGCGGACCGTGTAGTCCATCAGGCGGATCCCGGCCGCGTTCTTCAGGCTTCCCTTGGCGAGTACCACGGCTCGGACGGGCCCATTCTCCTCGATCGACACCACCGACGAGCCATCGTTGGATGATGTGTACTGGAGTCCAGCGGGATCGCGAACCACGACGCCGAGGCCGCCGGCCTGCACGAACGACTGCCCTCCGACCGTTGCCTGGTGAATCATGTCGAAATTCGATTTCAGAATCGTGAATTGGCCCGCGCCTGTGCTGACGGTGATCGTCGAGCCGTTATCTGTAGCTAGGGAACTTCCTCCAAACGATCCGCCTCCATCCGTCAGCGATACGGCGGTCTGAACCCCCCCGGCCGGAACGGATGTCTGGAAATCCACAAGAGCCCATTTGAGATTGCCGCTCGACCACGTCGCCAGCGCGCGGAACTGCCCCGCGCTTGCTCCGGAAAGGCCGAGCTGGCTCACGCTCGTGATCCCCGTTCCGTCGGGAAGGGGAATGCCAACCGTAACGGGCTCGGACGTGCGGTAGATGCCGCTGACCCCTTGCGGGAGTCCCTCGCTCACGGTGATCGGAACGTTGAGCGCGAGCGCCTTGCCGCTCAAGCACGCTGCGAGCGTCAGGGAGAGAAGCGACGCCCACAGGACCCGGCTTACTCGGGGGCCACTGCGAACGACGCGGTGTCGAGGCGTACAATGGTCCATCATCCCTCGGCGGTTGAGGCCAAACCCCAAACGTTTGGCAGGCTGAGATCCGTGATCGGCTAGCTTGGGCAAAGGACTTCGGGAGACCCCCGCTCATCGAATCTTGCAACTTGGGTGCCAGGGATCCCACGGGCCTTTTTCGATGCTATCTCATTAACCCGCCACCGATTGCTTTTTCTCTGGCAAAATGCGCCGTACCGGCTAGAGGCAAAAACCGCTCGAAATCGAACAGAAGTGCATGCCGTAATTCTGGTCCGTTGCGACCGCTGGCGCTCGGTCCCGCCCTTAGATGATTTGACTGAGCGCTTGTTCCGCGAATCGAGCCGCGGTCCTGGCCAACCCGGAGCGCAAGGGCTGGCGGGGCTGCTCCCCCGGAATCGCCTCCAAATCGATATCGCCAAAACCGACCGTCTGGAAGCGGTCTCGATTCGCGGCGAGGAAATCGCACAACCGGTCGAAGCGGCGAACCGCGATCCGATCGGCCAACGAGGGCCGACCGGGGCGAATCCTCCTCTTCAGGAGCTCGAAGCCGTGGGAAACCCAGACGAAGGAGTGCCAGCCTCGCTCCCAGGCCTGTTCGAGCATCCGCTCCATTTCGCTCGAGGAAGCCGCACAGAGCTGTGCGGGCCGAAAGTGGCCGGGGAAGTCCCGAAAATTCGTCACGGGGAATTCGTAGACACCGCCCATTCGGCCTGGCTGATAGACCGGCTCGGAGGTAGCGAGGTCGCATTCGAGACGCAGGCAGGAGGCGTTGAGGCTCGTGTCGATGGGGATCCCGTTGCGCGCCACGGCCCGCAGGGTGTCGTGGTTGGCTCCGAAATTCCCGGCGCGAAACGCGCTCACGGGACCGGCGCCACACGCACGCAGGTTTTCGAGCCCGCGAGCGATCAGAGTCGTCTGCTCCGCCTCGGTGAACTGACGCATGTTTTGTCCCGTCCGCCCGGGAAGAATCGAGCGGGACATCCGCGCGAGCCACTCGGTATGAAGGTGGAGCTCGACGTCGTGGCCGCGTTCCTGAACCATGGAGACGATCCGCCGCAGAATGGCAGGTCCCACCTCACACATGAACAGCGACTCGACGAAAAAGACCCCTTTGAGCCCGCTGCGGCTCAACCGCTCGAGTTGATACGGCACACCGAACGAGCCGGACTCGGTGACCCCATCGATGTAACGCGCGACCTCCTCCTCGAGGCCTCGTTCCCGCCAGTTGGGCGTGAACGGCCAAATCTCAGTATCCACCGTGAGAAGGACGAGGAGCTTGGATCGCCTCAAAGCGCCACCGCCTTACGTTCTGACGCCGCCGCGCTCCCCGTAGCACGGGCGTAGACATCGGCGTAGGGCGCCGTGGTCCGTTGCCAGCTCCGCTCCGCAGCCACCCAGGCCTTTCCTGCCTCCCCGAGACTCCTTCTCCAGGCCGGATCGCCGAGCACCCGGCCAAGGGTTTCCACGAGTGCCTCGACCTCTCCCGCGCGAAAGAGTACGCCCGTCAGGCCGTCCTGGATCAACTCCCGATGGCCGCCGACGTCGCTGGCGACCAAGGCCTTGCCGGTCGCCATAGCCTCGAGGGGTTTGAGAGGTGTGACGAGCTGGGTAAGTCGCATAGGGTAACGAGGATAAACCAGAACGTCCGCGAGCGCGTAAATCCCGGGTACGCGCTCCTGGGGAACGCGCCCGGCGAAGATGACACCGTCGGCGAGACCCAGCTCCTGGACCAGGTCCCGAAGGTCCCTCTCCATCTCACCACCGCCCACCAGGAGGAGTGCCAGATCGGAGAGCTTGGACCGCAGCCGCGCGTACGCCCGCACGAGAAGATCGAGCCCTTCGTAGTGGTAGAAGGAGCCTAGGAAGGCAGCGACCCGCCTGCCGCCGAGATTCCACCGCGCTCGATATTCCTCGTCGGGCACCGCATGGGCGAACTGTTCCGGGTCAATTCCGTTCGGGATGATGACCATGCGATCTCGGGGAATGCCGCGCGCCGCGAGATCCTCCTCGAGCCCTCGGCAAAGAACGGTGATCTGGCTCACCCGGTGGCATGCCCACGTCTCCACGGCACGCGTGAGCCTGTATTTCCACGACCCCGACGCATAGGTTCCATGATCGACCGCGGCGTCCTCCCAGAAGGCTCGGATCTCGTAGACGACAGGCAGGCGGAGCTTTCCTCCGGCGCTGAGGCCGGCGAGCGCGGTGATCACGGGGGAGTGTGCGTGCAGGAGGTGCGGCCTTTCGATCGCGGCGGCTTCGGCGATCCGCCGGGCGAGCCTGTCGATCAGAGCCCGCTCACCCGCGAACGGGAGTCGGTTCGCGGGACTCGGGCCCGACCGGTAATACCTCACCCCGTCGATCTCCTCGACCGAAGGCGTGTCCCGCTTCCAGCTCGACTCGTGCTTCGAAGAAGTAACGGCCGACACGGACCATCCCCGTGCCCGTTGCGCATCGAGGATGCTGCGGGTTCGGAACGAGTAACCGCTGTGGAGCGGCAAGCTGTGATCGAGCACATGAAGGATGGCCGTCATGCGGGGGCGCCGCCGCGCGTCACCACCGATTCCAGCACTCCACGCACCGACTCTGCGGCGTGGTCCCAGGTGTGCGCCGCCGCGTATCGGGTGATCGAGTCGCGATCCCAGCGGCGTGCGAGTGCAGCCTCGATTGCGCCCGCGAGGGCGTCATCGTCTCCGTCGGCGAGGGCACCCACCGAATCGGTCCCGATCGCCTCGGGGACGCCTCCGACGGGCGTCGCGAGCACAGGCGTTCCACACGCCATCGATTCGAGCACGACGTTGGGCCAGCCTTCCCGACGACTGAACAGGCAGAAGAGATCCGCCGCGCTATACCAGAGGTGGAGCTCGCGGTGGGGGATTTCACCAGGGAGGAGCACCCTGCCGGTGAGACTCAGGAATCCGACCATCCGTTCCAGCACGCTCCGGTAGACACCTTCGCCGACGATCACAAGACGAAGGTCGTCATGGCCACCCCGATTCAAGAGGGCCCGAAACGCCTGCAGAAGGCGGTCGAATCCCTTGCTCTCGATCAGGTGCCCGACCCCGAGAATGACCCGGCCTGGAGGAAGCCCGGTCCGGGCACGCGCCTCGTCCCGTGGAACCGGCCGGAATTTCCGAGTGTCGACACCGTTCGGAATCACTGTAATCCTGCCCGACTCAGCTCCAAGGTCCCGCATGGCATTCGCCAGGGAGTCGGAGACGGCGATTAACGCGGAGGCGCCCGCCAGCGTGCGCTCGAGAAGGCCCCTTACCGAGGCGATCTCTCGAAAGACATTGATGTCGCTTCCACGCGCGGAGACAACGACCGGCTTGCCGAGTGCGCGCCCGATCTCCACGGCGGCGAACCCGTCGGGGTACACGTAGTGCGCGTCGATGACGTCGAAATGGAATCCGCGCCCAATCTCCCTGACGACCGGGAGAAGTGACCGGAGCATCATCGATCCGTGCCAGCGGGTGGCAACTTTGGGGATCATGAAGTAGCGTGGATGGACCACGTCGAGTCCCTCGATCGTCTCCCTACGTCTCACCTGCGAGAAGCGCCAACGGGATCCCAAGCGCAGGGGTGGAAAGTAAGGCACCGGGGCGACGACTCGGAACGTCATGCCTGGAAACGCGGCGACGCGCGTCATCCGCTCCTTGATAAACACGCCGTGATGGGGCCAGACGTTGTTCGGGAAGAGGGAAGTGAAGACGAGGACGTTCATCCACGAATGAAGCGCCGACCCCAGCTCTCGAGCACGAGTAGGGCCCAGAGCTCGGGGGCGAAATCGCTCCTGCCGCTCTGGTGTCGGCCCCACCATTCGCGTATGGGGCGCGTGTCGAAGAGGCTGCAAACGAATGCGTCCCGGGCGAACATCCTCTCCTCGAACATGGGCCGAAGGTCGCGTCGGAGCCACTGCGCCAGCGGAACCGAGAAGCCCATCTTGGTACGATTCAGGATCTCGGGCGGGACGAGACCGTCCACGGCCCTCTTGAGCACGCGCTTTCCCTGAGCGCCGCGCAGCTTGAACCTGGAAGGCAGGGTCGCCGCGAACTCCATCACTTGATGGTCGAGCAGCGGCACGCGGACCTCGAGGGAGTGGGCCATACTGGCCCGATCCACCTTGGCAAGAATGTCGTCGACCAGGTAGGTCTTGATATCGACGTACTGAATTCGCGAGAGGGGGTCCCATCCTTCCGAACGACTGAAGTAGGGCTCCATGACCGAAAAGGAATCGTAGCCGTCCAGCTCGCGGCGGATCGGCTCCTGGTAGAGCTTCCGCTTCTTCTCCGGCGAAAGCCAGCTCATCGAATGGAAGTACCCGTGCTCGGAATCCAGAGCCAGATTTTGCAGCGTGGTCTTCGCGCGAAAAACGCGCGGCAGCCAGTCCGCTTTGGGGTAGGCGGCGCCCAATGCGCCGAACACCGGGCGACGGAGCGAGCGCGGGATCAGCGACCGACAGCGGTTCTCCCAAAGATCGAAGCGATAACGCCGATACCCCGCGAAGTTCTCGTCGCCGCCGTCTCCCGAGAGACAAACGGTGACGCGCTCGCGGGCAACCTGCGAGACGTAATAGGTCGGCACCATCGAGGAATCCGCGAACGGTTCGTCGTAGTGCCATACCAGGCGGTCCAGGATTCCGGCGGCCGATGCCTCTACCGTCTTCTCATGGGAGCAGGTGTGGAAGCGCTCGGAAGCGGCACGTGCGTAGGGAAGCTCATCGAAGCTTTCGTTGCGGAACCCGATCGACGCCGTGCTTACCGGACGGTTCGTGAGCCCCGCCATGATTCCCACGACCGTACTGGAGTCGATTCCCCCCGAGAGGAAAGCGCCGAGGGGAACCTCGCTTTCCAGGTGAATCTCGACCGATTCGCGCAGTTTCTCGAGGAGGAGCTGGGCGGCGTCCTCTTCACGCATTCCCACCACGGGCTCAAAGCGTAGGTCCCAGTACTCGCGCGGCTCCCGGGGTCCGGATCGCGTGACCGTCAGGGTGTGCCCCGCGTGCAGCTTTCGAATACCCGAGAAGATGGTCTTGGGGGCCGGGACGTAGAGGAAGGTCAGATAATCGTCCAGTGCCTGCGGATCGATCACCCGCGGGACGGAGGGATCCGCAAGGATCCCCTTGATCTCGGAGGCGAACAGAAAGGTCGATCCGCTCCAAAAGTAGTACAGCGGCTTGATCCCGACGCGATCCCTCGCCAGGAATAGCTCTTGTTTGGCCGCGTCCCAGATCGCGAAGGCAAACATACCGCGCAGGTGGCGGACGCAATCTTCGCCGTATTCTTCATACGCGTGGACGATGGCTTCGGTGTCGCTGTGCGTCTCGAACCGGTGGCCACGATGTTCGAGGTCCTGGGTCAGCGCGCGAAAGTTGTAGATTTCGCCGTTGAAAATGATCGCCTTTGACCGGTCCTCATTGAAGATGGGTTGGGTGCCCCCTGCGACGTCGATGATGCTGAGCCGCCTGTGGCCCAGTCCGACGGGTCCATCCACGTGAACCGTTCCCTCGTCCGGACCACGGTGGGCAAGGACGGACGACATGCGCTCCACACAAGCGGCTGAAGCGGGTCTGGGTGGGTCCACATGAAAGGCACCGGCGATACCACACAAAGCTAGGGTCCGATCGGGCGACGAATGGACCGCGCGCGGGCAAGGCAGTACCGCGGGGGAGGATACGCGCCACGATTGTGGCGAGTCGATGCAAAGCCCATGATAACGAGGGTAGATAGGGCCGGGTGCCTTGTCAAGAGCACGCTCTCAGACTCTGACCCCTCTTGGCCCGGACGGAGTATTGTGCGAAAATGAGTGCATGAGTCCCGCCCCCGAGGTTCCTCTCCGGATCATTCACGTTATCAACATGCTCGCGATCGCAGGCATGGAAGTCGGTGTCACCAACCTAGTCAATCGGCAGAACTCTCGAAAATTTGCGCCTCTGATTTGTTGCCTGCATTCGGCGACCGATGAGGCAAGAGCCATGGTCCATCCGCGCGTCCAGATCGTCGAGCTTGGAAAGCAACCGGGTATCGACGGGAGCATGGTGACGAAGCTCATTCGGCTCTTTCGGCGCGTGCGACCGCACATCGTCCATTCGCATAACTGGCCGACCTTCCTGTACACCGTGATCGCGGCGCGGCTCGCCGGCGTTCCGGTCCTGGTCCACGGCGAGCACGGCTACGAAGACCAGCTGGAGATCGGGCGCCGCCTTGCAACGAAACGGTTCCTCTCCCGCCGCGTGACGCAGCTCGCCACCGTGTCGTTGGATCTCGAGCGCGTACTCATCGAGCGCTGGAACGTTCCTCCCGAGCGGGTCCTGTGCGTGCCCAACGGCGTCGACCTCGACCGCTTCCGGGTGACACCGAACCTGGAAGCACTGCGAGATGAGCTCGGGCTCGGTCCCGGCCATCCGGTCGTCATCGGCATCGGACGTTTTGGGCCGGTCAAGGACTTCCAGACGCTCATCCGAGGTTTCGCGCGGGTTCACTCGCTCCGACCCGAGGCCAGACTCCTCTTGGTCGGATGGGGCGACGACCATGTCGAGCTCGAAGAGCTTGCGGAGTCGCTCGGGGTCCGAAGCGCGGTCATTTTTACCGGATCGCGCCACGACGTTCCGGAGCTTCTGAGTCTCTCTGACGTCTACGTGAACTCCTCGCTGTTCGAAGGCATGTCGAATACGATCCTGGAGGCGATGGCCTCGGCGCGTCCGGTCGTCGCGACTTCGGTTGGCGGCAACCCGGAGCTCGTCCGCGATGGGGAGACGGGATTTCTGTTCCCCGCGGGGGATGACGTGGCACTCGCAGGACGATTGGATCTTCTGCTTGGTGAGACCGCCCTGCGCGCAACTATGGGAAAGGCCGGAAGGGAAATCGTCGCTCGCGACCACCCCATCGCCAAGACCGTCGAAGCCTACGACAACATGTATCTCGAAAACACGCTACGGTGGGAGCTGCGCCGATCGGAGCCCTCGACCCAGTCGGTGCGCCGGGCTGCTGCCCGCGCACTACGGTATTCCGGGCTGACCTGGATGCGCAGGACCACGCAGCGAAACTTCCTGACCATTCTCGCGTATCATCGCGTCCTTCCGCTTCAAGAGAGTCTTGGGTATCCCTTTCAATCGATGGTGATGCCGCGCGATCTCTTCGAGCATCAGATCTCCCATTTGAGGAAGCACTATTCGATCCTGACGCTCGGGGAGGGAGTCGGGCGGCTCCGCGCCCGGGATCTTCCTCCACGCGCCGTCGCCGTGACGTTCGACGACGGATACCGAGACAACTTCGAAGTTGCGTTTCCCGTCCTGAAGAGGTACGGAGTCTCGGCGACGTTCTTCGTCGTGACTCGAGCGCTGGACGGGAGGATTCGCCTGCTCTGGGACGAGGTCCTCACCCGGGTACGGGATCTCCAGAAGAACGGATTTCACGATGCGCTCCTTGGCGATTCTCTTCCGGCATGGACGCACGATCGAGTTCGGATGCTCAAGGAGGGTGCGCCTGCAGATCGAATCGGGGAGCGGATCGTGCGCGACTTGAACCGTGTGCCCCTGCGGGAGCGCGAGTTGGTCATGGATGCGTTGCGACGGGCGGCGCCGACCGAAACGGGGAGCTCCGATCCGGCGTTGATGGGCTGGGACGAGGTGCGCGAGCTGCAGCGGGCGGGAATGGCGATCGGAGCGCATACAGCGTCCCATTCGTTCCTGGACGAGCTTGAGCCGGCCGCCGCGCGAGGTGAGATCGATGAGAGCATTCGGACGTTGGAGGATCGGCTTGGAACACGAGCCACGCTTTTCTCCTACCCCCGGGGCCGATTCAAGCACGATGTGAAGCGGTGGCTTCAAGAAGCTGGTATCGAGGCAGCTGTGACGACCGAGCTCGGCCGTAACGCGCCCGGCGCCGATCTCTACGAGCTCCGACGCCTCGACGCCGGATACTGCCGGATTGATGCAGGGTGCGACACGGTCCTGCTCGACGTGGAGATCCAAGGCTGGTTCCAGCCGATCCGAGTGAGTTTCATTCCATCCTAATGGATGCGAGGCGGCTCATCCCACGCCGTAGGCTCATGCCGTCCAAATTCGCGCCGCTGGGCGGATACCCCTTGCACGAAAACGTACAGACATGACGCAGGCCCGCGCGATGCTCCGTGATGCGGTGTGTCGACTCGGAGAATACCCTACGTACAAGTAACTGAAAAAGAGTCGGTTACATTGCACCCGTGCATCCTGCGAGGCGCATTGCTTTCTACACGCGGCCTGGTACGATCCTTGCCGGTCACTTGATCAGAGCGTCTGTTTCATCCCAACACCACAATTCCATAACTGCTCAGGGAAGGTCCAGACGTCAAGACCTCCGCAGGGCCCAGGATGTTTGCGGCGCCTACGATTTGGATGCGCTGCGCTCTGCGTGCTCCTCGCACCGTCGCTGGCAGGCGCGCAGTCGAGCGCTCCCCATTCGATCGGGCTCTTGTGGACTGCAACCGGGGACGACGCGGACGTTGGCCAGGCGTACCGCTACGACATGCGCTTCTCGTCCTCGCCCGTCGGCACCGACACGCTGACGTGGTGGATTAACGCGCGCTCCGCGACGAACCTTCCCGCTCCTTCACTTGCGGGCCAGTCCGACTCCGCGGTGGTAACGGGCCTCAATCCCGAAACGACCTACAATTTCATCCTTCGCGTTGTCGACGAGATCGGAAACGTCTCCCCATTTTCCGACGTCGCGAGCGCGACAACCGGAACCGAGCTCCCACCACCACCTCCGGGCTGCACGGTAGCGTCCACCGCACCTTCTTCATTCGACGCACACTCCGATTCGACCGCCATCCTGGTCTCGTGGGGTGGAACATCCGATTCGGCCGCGGTGTCTCTTCACCTTTGGCGCGCCACCGGCTCTTCGGGCGCCTTGAGTCTGCTGGCCACGATTACCGATTTGAGTAAATTCGAATATGTCGACGCCAGCGTCACGGCTGGAGACATGTATCGCTACCGCGCAACGTGGGCGTCCCCCTGCGGCGACGGGCCTCCAACCGCTTCGGTGGTCGTTTCCATGCCGGCACCTCCAAGCCCGCCGTCGCCCCCTCCGTCTGCTCCCGGCGCGAGGATCCATGCCTATCCCAATCCCTCACAGGGCAACGTCCAGTTCGTGATCCACGTCACCGCCACATCGGGGCAACACGTCCAGATCCGCTTGTTCGACCTTACCGGACGCCTGGTCGCGGACATCGCGGACGGATCCTATCCCCCCGGTGACACGACGATCTCCTGGGGAAGAACGACGAGGAACGGAAATCGCATCGCTCCCGGGTACTACGAAGCGATCGGGCATGTCGGCGAGGCACGGGTCCGCGACCGAATCGTCCTCCTGCCGTAGACCGAAGACAGTGCCTCCGTGAAAAAGCAGTTCCTCCTTCCCAGAATCCCCGGGGAATCCTATGCTTCTTCCATGGCCGTGGACCGTGACCTTCCTTTCGTGCTGAGCGTCGACGTCGAGCCTAACGTTCAGACGCGGTGAAATCGACGGGGCTCAAGTTCATTCTGCTCCGCGCGTGCGCGCGGCCCTTCGCCCATGCGGCCCTGGCTTCGGCTGCGATTGCCATCGCCTCCAGTCCTCTCTGCTGGCCAGCTGCCGCACAGATCCCGCCGAGTGACCGAGCTGGCGGCCCGGGGATGACGCTTATCAGCTCTCCTGCCGACGCGTGGGTGGCTCTCCGGGGCTCGAGTGAGCTCATGGGGAACTCGCCACTCGACCTGGGACCGGGGTGGAGCGGCCGGTACATCGTCACCATTACGGCGCCGGGCTGCGCCACCGCGCGCGGGGCGCTCTTTTTTCCTCCGCGCGGATCGAGACCTTACTCGCTCTCCGATCCGCCCGGTGTGTCGGGAGGCCTCCTGCTCCGCTCCCTCAATGTTCCCGGTGTCCCCGAGCTCATGAGCGGAAGCCAGCGACGGGGACTGGCCCTTCTCACGGCAGGCGCCGGAGGAGTGCTCGCGATGACCCGCGATCACATCAAGTACCGCGACAATCTTGCAAATCCCGACGAGGAATCGCAGGATCGCGCCCGCAATTTCCGCTACGCACGGGCACGCTGGGCGCTCTACACGGGAGCCGTCTGGGGCCTGAGCGCTCTCGACTATATCGTCCGCCCGAGGATGAGCCTTCTCGAATCGATACCCACGCGGGTGACCGTCGGGACGCCCCGGCTCAAAAGGGCCGACGTCGTGTGGCGTTCCATACTGATTCCTGGAGCGGGGCAGGATTATGCGAATCGGAGGGTCCGCGGGCTCTTCTGGCTCGGAGCGAGCTTGTCATCGGGTGCCGCCTTCATCATCGCGGACGAGAGCCATTACCGGATCCGCACCAAGCTCGGTCGCGCCAGGGCACTCCTCGCCGCCGCGAGCCCGGGCGAGGTCCCTGACCGCCAGGCCGACGTCGATCACTTCACGAGCCTCGAGGAGACCTCGCGCCGTCTGGTCCACGAGCTCACGATTGGAACCGCCGGAATCTACCTCGCGAACATCATCGACGCAGGAATCGTCCCGTTGAACGGCGGGTCGACCGCCGTCAAGAAGGCATCGATCGAAGCGCCCTTGGGCGCGCGGCGCGCGGCGATCGCCCTCCGATACAGGTTCTAGGCCTTGCGCGGGGACGTCCAGGGGCCGAGGGCGTGCTACACTGAACTCACCGATGCACCGCACTGAAGGAGCCGACGCCTCGCCGCGTTTCACCCCCGCCTCGTATCCTCCGCGATCCTGGATTTCGCCCGCGCGGCGCATCCCGCGCGATCTCTGGATCGCCTGGTCCATCACCGCCGCCGCTTTCCTTCCCATTTTCGGCCCCTGGATAGGGGACTGGCGGGCCGACCCGAACTACTCGCAGGGATTCATCATTCCGATCATCTGCGTGTTCCTCGCGGCGCGCGCGCTCCGCCAGGAGGCCGCGGATGGCACCGTAAGAGGAGCCGCGGTCCAGCGCTTCTCCGGGGTCGGGATCGCGCTCGTGCTGCTCGGCCTCATGGCGTACCTGCTCGGAACCGGAGGCTCGGAATCGTTCACGACGCGGATGGGCTTCGTCCTGACCTGGTTGGGGGCCGTCTGGTGGATCGCGGGAGGCGGGCTCGGACGGCTTCTTACCGTGCCGACGCTCTTCCTTCTCTTCAGCGTTCCCCTTCCCAGCGTCATCTACTTCAGCATCGCCGTTCCCCTGCAGACCATCGCGGCCCGCGTGGCGTCGGGGGTGCTGCACGGTGTCGGCGTGCCCCTGACCCGTGACGGGAACAGCCTGCTCCTTCCGGGTATGACGCTGGAGGTCGCCGACGCGTGCAGCGGAATCCGCTCGCTCACGGTCCTTCTCGCGCTCGGGGCCCTGTGGGCGTACCTCGAGCGGGGGAAGCCGGTCCGGCGCGCGCTGCTCTTCGCCGCCACGGTTCCGCTCGCGGTGCTCGGGAACGCGATCCGCGTCACGCTCAGCGCGCTCGGCGTCTACCTCGTCGGACCCTGGGTCGCGGAAGGAATCGCGCACGAGGCCACGGGGCTCGTGGTGTTCGCCGTCACTCTCACCGGTCTCTACCTGCTCTCGAAGGGTCTTCGGACTTCGGAATGAGCGTCCGTCTCGTCTCCTTCGTACTCCTCGTCGGGGCCGTCGGCCTCTGGACGGTGGGCTTGCGCCACAGGCAGGTACGCGCGCAGGAGGCCGCGGACTTCGCCCGCATTCCCACGCAGGTCGGAGCGCGCATCGGCGTGGACGAATCCTTCGACGCGCGCACGCTCGAGGTGCTGCACGCGAATCGCGTGCTCGGGCGAATCTACCGTCACACGCAAGACGGGAGCAGGCTCGAGCTCTTTGTCGCGTACTTCGGCAGCCAGGAGACCGGAAGCCAGATCCATTCGCCGCAGAACTGCCTTCCCGGCAACGGGTGGCATATTCTGGGACGATCCAAGTGGGCCGCGCCCACGCGCACGGGACCGCGGAGCATCAACGAATTCGTGATCGGGAAGGGGACCCAGAGGCAGCTCATCCACTACTGGTTTGTGACTCGTTCCGGGGTCCTCTCGAACGAGTTCGCGCTGAAGTGGGACCTGGTGCGGAACTCCCTTCTCGGACTTCCGACCGACGCGGCGTTCGTCCGCCTCGCGCGTCCCGTCGGCCCGGAGGGGCTCGACGCTTCGCGGAGCGACCTGCGCCAGTTCTGCGGCGAAATCCTTCCGGTCCTCGACGAAGCCATTCCCATCGCTCCCGCAAACGCCCCCCTCGCGCGCGCAAACTGACCGTTCGGTCGTGCAAAATCTGATTCGCGTTTCGCACGACGCCGGATCCCGCGCGTTCCCGCGCCGGCGCAACCTCCTGCATCCCTTCGCCCGTGCCCCCCGTGCACCTTGCGCGCGTATCGTGGCACCGAATCTGCTCGATCGCAACGCAGGGGGATTAGCGGGGCGAGCAGCTTGTCCATGCTCAGAGCAAACTGCCTGAAAGGGCAGGACGCAGAGCCGCGGAGCTAAGGATCGTGCGCCGGACTTCCTCCGGTCGCGCTGTCGATGCTGGCCGGGCCACCGTGGACGAAATCCATGGCGGCTCGGCCATTCTTGCTCGACACCGACAGGGGGAGGACGTCATGCTGATCGCTCCGCGTTCGGGCGCGCCCGCGCGCCATTCCGGGAACGCATTCCCATCCAACACGCTCCTGGTCCTTCTCGCGGCCGTGGTGCTGCTTTGCCCGAGCGCGTCTCAGGCGCAAACGGCCGCGGACTCCAGCGTAACCTTGCTCTGGACCGCCACGGGCGACGACGGCAACGTCGGCACCGCCAGCTACTACGACATCCGCTACCAGACCGCGGGGATCGCAAGCGCGGACACCGCTACCTGGTGGAGTGCGGCGACGAGGGTCCTTCCCGTGCCCACGCCGCGTCCGCCCGGCTCGACGGACTCCGTGCTCGTACGGGGGCTCACGCCGCTCACGACCTACTACTTCATGATTCGAGTCGGGGACGAGGTCCCCAACTGGTCCGGCTTCTCGAACCTCGCGGTGCGCACGACGAGCAGCACGGACGTGACCGCCCCGCGCGCGATCGCCGACCTGGCGGTCACCACCACCACGGGCACCTCGATCAGCCTGCGCTGGACGGCGCCCGGGGATGACGGGGGGACCGGCACGGCGGCAAGCTACGACATACGCTACTCGACGTCGGCGATCACCTCGACGAACTGGGGCTCGGCGGTTTCCGTGAGTGGAGAGCCGGCGCCCACGATCGCGGGGACGCAGCAGACCTTCACGATCACCGGCCTGAATCCCAGCCGAACCTACTACGTCGCGATCCGCGCCACCGACGATGCTGCGAACGTCTCGGCGCTCTCGAACGTCCCGAGCGGGACCACGCTCGACACCATCCCGCCCGCGCCGGTCCGCGACCTGTCGATGGATCCCGATTCCGGAACGGTCGACCCGATCGTCTCCGCGGCCCAGTACGAGGTAGCGAGCAATGCGCGCTGACGGGGCAAGGGCTCGTTCTCTCATGAAGAAGATCGCCCGCGCGGCGCTCGTGGGGGGCTCGGCGCTTCTGGCCGGGCTCCTCATGCCCGCGGCCGCGCACGCCGATTCGGTCACCATGAACTGGACCGCGCCGGGGGACGATGGGAACGTGGGGAGGGCCGCGTCCTACGAGATGCGTTATTCCGAGAATCCGATCGCCGCGGACACCGTGACGTGGTGGGCCTCGGCGACCTCCATCGGCGCGATGCCGCCGCCGTTCCCGTCCGGCTCGCGTGAGACCTTCGTCGTGGTCGGGCTCGCGACGGGGAAGACCTTCTACTTCGTGATCCGCGCGTCGGACGAGGTGCCGAATGTATCGGGCTTCTCGAACGTCGCGGTGAAGCAGACCACGGGCTCGGTGCCGCTCGCAACGCCCGCGAACTTCGCGGCCGCGGCCTCCCAAGGCGTGGTGCATCTGACGTGGGACGCCGTTCCCTCGGGGGGACCGGAGCTGGGCTATCGCGTGTATCGCAAGGCCACCGCAAACCCGGTGACCGCGCTCCTGGCGACGCTTCCGCTGACCGCCGTCTCCTACAACGATTCCACCGCGGCCTCCGGCGCGAGCTACGATTTCTCGCTGGCGACCTACGACAACTCGTCCGAGAGCCCGAGAACCACGCTCACGGTGGCGGTGCCGGGAGCCATTGCGTCACCCACGGTGTTTCACGGGTATCCGAATCCCGCCCGTGATCTGGTTACGTTCCGCTTGCTGATCCAGGGCGGCACCACGAGTGCGCACACGCGGGTCACCGTCTTCGACCTCACGGGACATCGGATCTGCCTCCTCGCAGATAGTGTGCTCCCGCCGGGAGAGCACTCGCTCACGTGGACCTGCACGAGCGACCAAGGAAACAAGGTCGCGCCGGGGCTCTACAACGTGGTTGTCGAGGGCCCCTCCGGGCGCGCCTTCACGCGTCTGGCCGTCGTCCCGTAGCGGCAGTTCCTCCTTCCCAGATCCGCGCAGGGAAATTATGCTTGGCCCATGGCCGTGCCCCGTGAGCCGCCGTTTGCGCTGAGCGTCGACGTCGAGGATTACTTCCAGGTGCAGGCCTTCGCCGGGCGAGTCCACCGGGAGGACTGGCCCCAGTACCCTCCGCGCGTCGAGCGGAACGTGAGGCGCCTGCTGGACCTCTTCGACGAGACCGGTGCCAAGGGAACCTTCTTCGTTCTGGGGTGGATCGCGCAGCGTTATCCGGGACTCGTGCGCGGCATCGCCGCCCGCGGGCACGAAATCGCCTCCCACGGCATCACGCATCGCATGCTCACCGAGCTCTCCCCGTCGGAGTTTCGGACGGAGGCGATCGATTCCCGGCTCCTCCTGGAAGACCTCTCCGGCACTCCCGTGATCGGGTTCCGCGCTCCGAGC
Organism: Candidatus Dormiibacterota bacterium; assembly: GCA_035635575.1. Classification (GTDB taxonomy): domain Bacteria; phylum Eisenbacteria; class RBG-16-71-46; order SZUA-252; family SZUA-252; genus WS-7. The sequence goes on from DASQAV010000037.1 coordinate 46,593, forward strand.
TACAGCGTGACGCGGAGCACGCTCTGGGCCCTGGAGATCCTTCGCGAGACGGGATACGCCTACGACTCGAGCGTCTACCCGATCCGGGGACGCCGGTATGGATATCCGGAAGGCCCGGTCGCTCCGGCAAGGATTCCCGCCGGAACGCGCGACATCGCCGAGTTTCCGCTGCCCACGGTCCCCGTCGGACCGCTACGCGTCCCGGTGCTCGCGGGCGCATATCTCAGACTGCTCCCGTCCTGGGTCTCGCTTCTCGCCACGAGCTATCACCGGTGGCGCCGCGTTCCGCTTGCCGTGAACGTCCATCCCTGGGAGATCGATCCGGAGCAGCCCACCGTGGGATTCTCGCGCCTCAGCAAGTGGACGCACTATGCGCGTCTGGGCAAGACCGAGGAGATCCTGCGCCGCGTCCTCCGGAGCGGGCGTTTCGCGTCCCTGGCCACGCGGCTCTCGGAGCTCGGGATCCTGCACGCCCCGAGCGGAAACGGAGTCCCATGACCTTTGCGGAACTCCTGCTCATCGCGAGCGCGCTCCTCGCCCTGGCGAGCGCCTTTGTCACCGTCATCTTTCGCCCGAACCGCATGGTCACGCTCGTCGCAAGCGCCGCGCTCCTCCTGCTCGGCCTTCAGCAGCTGGGATGGTCGCGCGCCATCAACTCGATTCTCCTGGGGGAGCGAAACTACTGGCTGGACCTCTCCCTCGTATGCTGGCTTCCAGTCTCCCTGTCCTGGCTCTTCCTCTCGATCAGCCTCGCGCGTGGAGCGGATCTCGATCGGCTTCGCCCTTGGCGCATCTACTTCGCGATCCAGGCGGCCGCATCGGTCGCCGTCGTGGTCGCGCTCCAGTGGTACTCTCCGATCGGCCGCACCGTGATCGGCCCGGGAGGAGACTCGCTCGAGCTGACGCCCTTCGGCGTCGCGGTGCTCGCAGTGTTGCTCCTCAACATCTCGCTCGCGAGCGCGAACGTCGAGTCCACCTATGTGGCCCTCTCCGCCCGGTGGAGGCGCGCCTTTTCCGCGGCGACCCTGGCCATCATCTTCCTCCTGGCCTGGACCACCGTCTTCATCGCGAGCGGCATCTTGCTGGGGAGGGTCTCGCTCTGGGACGTGGCGAAATCCTCCATCCCCTTCGCCCTGCTCTCGATCGCGATCCCGTATTCGCTCGTGCGGAAGCGCGGCGTCGAGGCCACCGTCACCGCGAACGTCCGTCCCTTCTACGAGACGCTCTCGTTCGCGCTCGGGGTGGGAACGCTCCTCGTGTCGCTCGGAATCGTCCAGATCTCCGATCTCACGGGGTGGTCGCTGGTGCGGACGGTATCGATCACGATCCTGTGCGGGACGCTCCTCGGGATCGGCGCCCTCGTGGTCTTCGGGCGCCTCCTCCACAAGGTCCGCCGCCTTCTCGAGCCCTACCTCTACACCTCGCGCTTCGATCCCGAGGCGGTCTGGACGGGGCTCTCACACGAGCTTGACGCCACTTCGACCCACGCCGATGTGTGCCGCCTCATGCCCGCCCGCGCGGCCGCGATCACAGGTGTCGATCCGGTGACGCTCTTCATGGCGCTGAACAGCGCCCCCGAGTACTCGGTCGCGGGGAGCACTCTGCAGCCGGCGCCGGTCGAAGTCGTCGGCCCCGAGGAGCCGCTCGCGCGCGAGCTGCGCACGTCCCGCCACGCGATCCATCTCCGAGGACGTGCGGACGATCTCGGCATGATCCCAATCTACGTGGAGAACGCGAAGCAGATCGCCGCCTGCGAGGCGGTCTGCGCCGTGCCCTTGAGCCACGGGGGCCAGCTGAGGGGCTTCATCCTTTGCGGGAATCCGGAGAACGGGAGGGAGAACCTCGCGGGTACGCTGCTTCTCCTGGAGGTCGTGGCACAGATGGTCGCCACTCGCTTGAATTCGCTGGAGCGCAGTGAGTAGGCGCTCCTAGCCTCGGCTGCATCGGAACACAGAACACGGCGCTATTCGGCCGGGTACGTCTTCGCGATCGCGATGTACGCAATCTGCACACGCACGCGTGCGACGCGCGCGCCACGCCCATTGGCCGGATCGAGCCCCTCGATCCTCCTGGCGCACAACGCGATATGTCGATTCCAATCTTGCGCGCGACTGCCTTGCTGGCACGCAACCTGCCCTTAATAACAATCGAAGACAATTCTGTCGTCCAAGCGGCTCACCACCACATCCACGGACGACCTCTACCGGGGGATTAGTCAATGCGAAAGAATGAGTTCGCGCGTTCGCTCGCGTCGTACGTTCGGATGTTCCTTCTTTTCTCCACAGTGCTGTTTCCAGCATCTTTGTACCTCACGGTACGTCCCGCGAACGCCCAGGTAGCGGTGGGGACGAGCGCGGGCGAGTTCCTCGGCTTCGAGGTTGGCGCCAGCTCGGCAGGAATCGCGGGCGCCAACACCAGCGTCGCGACCGGCGCCACGTCGCAGTTCTGGAATCCATCGCTCCTCTCCCTCATGTCACGGCCTCAGGTCTCCCTGATGCACGCAACCTGGCTCGGGAATCTCCAGTACGAATGGATCGGCTACGCCCGGCCCCTCGGTCCGAACAAGGGGGTGGGCTCCCTGAGCGTCGCTTATTTCCACATGCCCAGCCTGAGTGGCGTGGATCAATTCGATAATCCGACCGGCGATTTTCGCGTCTACGACATGGCGATGACCGCCGGCTACGCGCGCCCGATCTGGAAGACCCTCATGCTGGGGGTGAACGGCAAGTTCATCCGGCAGATGCTCGCGGATGTCTCCGGAACAGGGGTGGCGGTGGACTTCGGTGCGAGCGCCGCCGTCATGGGAACGACGATCGGCGCCACGGTTCAGAACCTCGGGCCGGACATCTCGTTCGGTAGCGGAAGCTACCCCTTGCCGCAGCTCACCCGATTCGGTGTGAGCCACGCCCTCCTCACGGACCGACTCTTGGTCGCCGCGGACTACACGATCCCGAAGACCTATTACAACGATTTCCGCATCGGCACCGAATTCCGGGCGCATCCCATGCTCGCGGTGCGCGCGGGATACCGACGCATCGGCGCGACGAAGGACGATCCAGCGACCGGGTTCTCCTTTGGGCTCGGAACGCACGTGGGACCGATGAGCCTGGATTACGCGATGACTCCGAGCAACGGATTCGCGGACGTCCACCGGTTCTCCCTGGGGTATACGTTCGGCGGAACGGACGTAAAGCCCGAGCCGGAGCCGCGCCATCCGAAGCAGCGCCCGGTGAAGCCCGCCCCCAAGACCCCGCCGGCGATCGCGACCATCACGGACACTCAGGCCCAAGGGGCTTCGCCGGCACCGAGAGCAACTCCTCCGGCGCAGAAATCCGCGGCTCAGCAGCCCGCCGTGGAAGCGGCGAAGAAGGAAGCGCCTAGCGCCGCGAGCACGCAGGTGGCCAATTCAGCCCCGGCCCCGGCAGCTCCGTCCGTCTCGCCGCCGCCTGCGGCGGCCCCGGCTCCTGAGACCGTGCCCGCGCCGAAGGCTCCCGAGAAGGAGTATTACGAGGTCGTGCTGGGGAACTACCAGACCGAGCAGAGCGCCCAGTCGGAGCTGAAGGCCCTCCAGATCCTGGGATTCGCGGTCAAGGACGCGGTCATTACGGTGGTGCCGGGGAAGGGCTACCGGCTCTCGCTGGCCCGCTACGACTCCAGGAAGCCTGCGGACCAGTTCGCGGCCGCGCTCATCAAGATGTCCTTCACGCCTCGCGTGGAGGTAACGAGCCGCTGAGTGGCGCTTTGCTCCTTGCACCCCCATGACGCGCCTGCTATGCTTCTCGGCGTCATGGGGGCAGGGTTTCAACGCTGGGATGAGTGTGTCCTACGGTCCCGCGTTCCCCAGCCCTCCATCGATGCCTCGCGCGGTGCCGGTGCCCGCCCGGGCTACGCCGTATGCACTTCCGGAGCATGACCGAGCGGGAAACGTCGAGCTCGGCGCCTGGATCGGCCTCACAGCCCGGCTCGAAGCAAGAGGGGTGGTAGCGTAACGTGATTCTTCCTTCGGCGCAGCACGCGGCGGGGCGGAATACGGGGGAGCGGCGGGTGGCGGGGGAGGGGATGGCGTTCGAGCGGTACTTCAAGCGGTCGCTCGATATTCTCGCGGCGACGTTCGGCATTCTCTTCATCTTCCCGATTTGCCTTCTCGTCGCGGTTGCCGTCAAGCTCGACAGCTCCGGGCCCATCTTCTACGCGCAGGAGCGCGTGGGCATCAATCGCCGCCGCAGGCTCGACGGGACCCTACCCACCAAAGAGCGGCGCAAGGCGGACTGCTTCGGACGTCCTTTCCGGATCTACAAGTTCCGCAGCATGGTCCTGGACGCCGAGCGCAACACCGGTCCCGTCTGGGCGTCCGCGTCCGATTCGCGCGTCACACGCATCGGGAGATTTCTCCGCCGTTCCCGGCTCGATGAGACCCCGCAGCTCTGGAACGTGCTTCGCGGCGACATGAGCCTCGTGGGACCCCGGCCCGAGCGGCCAACGTTCGTGCAATCCCTCACGGTCTCGCTTCCCGACTTCCCGAAACGATGCTCCGCCCTCCCGGGGATCACGGGCCTTGCCCAGGTCAAATCGAACTACGACACCTCCCTCGAGAGCGCCAACCGCAAACTCCAGTACGATCTCTACTACCTCAAGAACGGCCGCCTTCTGCTCGATCTGAAAATCATGGCAGCCACCGTGAAGGTTATGGCCCGGGGAGACGGCGCCCACTAGCTCTCGCAGGTCATCCGCTTGACCCCCTGACGGGCGCGCTGTAGCGTCCGCCACGTGCGGTTCCGCGCGCGCACCGGCCGCGGCGCTGGGACGGATGGGGCAGCGCAGGAGGGGCGGAAACCCACCTCGTGACCACACCCGATCGCGTAACGCAGGGATCGACCCTCGAGGCGCTCTGGCGCCGCGCCGAGGACATCCGCGCCCTGTGCGGCCTCCCCCCCATTGCCGAGTCCACCGTGCGCGCCATCGGCGCGCGGGGCGACTGGGCCGAGAGCCTGGTCGAAATCCTCCTCAAAGACCTCGAAGGAACCTTCCGCCGGCAGCTCGCGACCCGCATGCAGCTGGAGGGACTGGGCGAGCTCATGGGCTCCGCCGTGCGCGACCCCGAGCCCGACCGGCCGTTCCGCATGCTGCTCCAGTACCTGGCCAGCGCGATGAACGAGCCCCGGCTCTGGCTGGGCTTGTTGCAGGGAAATCCTCCCGGGTTCGCGTTGCACCGCGTGGGATCGGGGGTAGGCGCCGAAGCACGCACCGATCGCGCGGCGCTGCGCGACATGGATCCGGGGTGGCTCCGCTGGCTCGCCGCGGGGGAGGGGGACCCAGCGCTGGCCTGTGATCCTCTGGGGGTGCACCGCGGAGGTCCGTGGCACCCCGTCGCGATCCGTGGTGAGGTGCCCGCGGACCGGCTGAGCGGGGCCAAGCCGGCCTGCCCCGGCTCGCGGGTGGAGGGACGGTTCTGCGCTTTCACCCAGGCACCCCTCCAGGCGACTCCGTCCGCGGGCAGGCAGTGCGAGACCTGCCGCTTTCGCTACGTCGTGGGGCTCCTGGGAATCGAGGGGGAGGAGGATCCCGCGCGCCACGCCGCGATCGAGGCGATCGTGCCGGCGCTCGGAGCGCTCTGCGTGAACCTGGGCCTGAACGAGGCCCTGGATGTCGAGGCGCGCTTCCGCGAGGACGTCGTGGAGAGCATGCCGGTCGGCGTCGTCGCGGTGGATCGGGAAGGGCAGATCCTGGCCTGGAACCGCTCCGCCGAGCAGATCCTCGGCACGCCCCGGGGCCAGGCCCTGGCGAGCCTCATCGACGAGATCGGGGGTGCCGAGGGGTGGCATGAGGCCCTGCTGAGCGCGCTCCGGCACGGTGGCGTGGAGGCTCCCTCGGAGCACGTCGTGCGCCGACGCGACGGAACCACGACGCCGGTCGAGGTGAACGCGGCTCCCCTCCGGGACGCGGAAGGACGCGTCCGCGGGGCCGTCGCCACCCTCACCGACCTCTCCGACGTCCGGAGCATGGAGGAGCGAATAAGACAATTGGACCGGCTGGCCGCCCTGGGCCGCTTCGCGTCCAGCGTCGCCCACGAGATCCGGAACCCCCTCACCGGCATCGCCACGGGAGTGCAGTACCTGAGCCGCGGCTTCCCGCAAGGGGACGAGCGGCTGAACGACGTCCAGTACATCCTGCGCGAGGTCACGCGCCTCAATACGATCGTCCAGGACCTCCTCTCCGCCACGAGGCCGCGCATGCTCACCCTGGGCCCTGTCTCGGTGGCGGACGTGGCCGCCCGGGCGGTCCAGGCGCTCGATCCCTCCCTCCAGGAAGGAAAGGTCCAGATCGGCCTGGAAGATGTCGATCATTGGCCCAAGGTCCTGGCCGACACTGACCAGCTGCTTCAAGTGTTCCTGAACCTGATCCAGAACGCCGTCCAGGCCATGGAGGGCGGCGGGGAGATCTCGATCCGCGTCCGGCCCGTGGGGAAGCGGCAGACGCAGCGCGTCGAGATCGAGATCGAGGACGACGGAGCCGGGATCGCTCCCGAGCACCTGCCGCATCTCTTCGAGCCGTTCTACACGACCCGGCCGAAGGGGACCGGGCTGGGGCTCTTCGTGGTGCACGGCATCGTGCAGCGGCACGGAGGCTCGATCGAAGTCGTGAGCGCCCCGGAGCAGGGGACCCGTTTCCGGATTCTTCTTCCCGCGGCCACGTGAGCGCGAGGAGCGTGGAATGAAAGCGACCATCCTGGTCATCGACGACGACGAGACGATCCGCCATTTCCTTCCGCGGGAGCTCAAGGCGGAGGGGTATCAGGTGCTCACCGCCGATTCGGGGAAGGCGGGGCTCCAGATCCTCGAGAAGGAGCCGGCGGACCTCGTCCTCCTCGACATCCGCATGCCCGACCTCACCGGAATCCAGGTGCTGGAGCGCATCCGGCAGCAGTGGCCCGACCAGCTCGTCGTGATGCTCACCGGCGAGCCCGACCACGAGACCGCCGTCCAGGCCATGCGGCTCGGCGCGCGGGATTACCTCACCAAGGGAAAGCCGATCCGGGAGGAGCTGCTCCTCGTCCTCGATCGCGAGCTGAACTCTCAGCGCCTGGGCCGCGAGGTGCTGCACCACCGCCAGGAGAAGAGCCAGCGATTCTCGCGGGATTTCGTGAAGGGGCAGAGCCAGGCCATGGGCGCGGTCTACTCGATCGTCGAGCAGGTGGCGCAGAGCGACTCGACGAGCGTTCTCATCGAGGGCGAGAGCGGCACCGGCAAGGAGCTCATCGCCCACTGGATCCACGAGCTCTCCTCCCGCCGCGACAAACCCATGCTCGAGGTGAACTGCGCCGCCATTCCGCGCGAGCTATTGGAATCGGAGCTCTTCGGCCATGAGAAGGGCGCCTTCACCGACGCCCGCACGCAGAAGCAGGGACTCTTGGAGCTGGCGAACGGCGGGACGCTCTTCCTGGACGAGGTGGGGGAGATGATGCTGAGCATCCAGGTGAAGCTCCTCCGCGTGCTCGAGCGCATGACCTTCAAGCGCGTGGGCGGCACGAAGGACATCACCGTGAGCGTCCGCGTCATCTCCGCCACCAACCAGAATCTCGAGACCATGGTCCGCGAGCAGCGATTCCGCGAGGACCTCTTCTACCGCTTGAAAGTAGTTCCCATCCGCGTCCCTCCGCTCCGGGAGCGCCGCGAGGACATCCTGCCCCTGGCGCACCATTTCCTCGCGCAGTTCAACCGGCAGTTCGGGAAGAGCTTCGCCAGCATCGAGCCGGCGGCGGAGCAAATTCTGGTATCCTACCCGTGGCCGGGGAACATCCGAGAGCTGCGCAATCTCTTCGAGCGGATCGTGCTTCTGTCTCAGGGAACCCGGATCCAGACGCAACATCTGACGGCGGCGATCTCGCCCGCGCCTTCGAGGACCGATGTCTCCTCGCTTTCGCTGCTGCGAGGCATTCTCGAGGCGGGACAGATCCCCGAAGGCGGATTCGATCTTGAGGGAACACTGGGAGGAATCGAACGCGATATCATCCGGCGCGCCCTGGACCGCTCCGGCGGCAACCAGAGCAAGACCGCTGAAATTCTCCAGATGAAGCGGGACAAGCTGAGATATCGGATGAAACTCTATGGCTTCCAGGACCAGCCAGCGGCGGACGTGGGGTAAGGGTACCGGGCCCGGCCCGCGCGCTCGCGCGTGGCTGGGTGCGGCGCTGATCCTGGCGGGCTCGTTTCCGGGCTGCGGCTACACGGTCCGCAATTCGCTTCCCTCGAACCTCAAGACCCTCGCCATCCCCGTCTTCGCGAACAACACGGTCGAGTTCGGGCTTTCCGACGACGTCACGCGGGCTCTGACCGATGCCTTCCTCGCGAACCGCCAGCTCAAGATCGTGCAGGAGCGGGACGCGAACGCCGTCCTTCGCGGGGCCGTCGTCGCGTACAAGAACCAGGTCTTCGGCTACACCTCGCAGGAGCGCGCCACCCAGTACGAGATCGTGCTCACCGTCCAGGCCACCTTCCGCGACATGATCCGGAACCGCGATCTCTGGCGGGAGGACGCCCTCACCGTGAGAACGACGTACAATGTGGTGGCGGTGGGAGGGCAGCCCGCGCAGACGGAGCTCGATGGACGGAAGGACGTCATCCAGAAACTGGCGGACCAGATCGTGAGCCGGACGGTGCAGGGATGGTGACGATGCGCCGGGGGAAGGCGGGGGTTCTTTCCGCGCGCGACGCGGAGCCGATCCTTCGCGGTGGAGGCAAGGCGCTTCCCCCGCTCGTGCTCGCGGCGGGGGAAGAGGACTTCCTGCGCGAGCGGCTCGTGCGCGCGTTTCGCGAAGGCGCCGAAGCCGAGGGCGCAGAGTTCCAGCGCCTGGAGGGGGACGTGCTCGACGCGGAGACCCTGGCCGGCGCGTTCGCGACCCTTTCCCTGTTCGGCGGCTCTCGCAGGATCTGGATTCGCGAGGGATCCAAGATGGGCGCCGTGGTCGAGGACGCGCTCCTCGCGTGGGCGGGCGCTCCCGACGAAAGCACGTTCGTGCTCGTGACCACATCGCGCGGCGTGGACGAGCTCAAGTTCCTGGGAACGCTCGCGGGCCTGGCCGTGACCGTGAGCTGCCGCCTGCGGGGCGGGGAAGGACTGCAGTGGGCCGAGGTCATCGCGCGCGAGGAAGGCGTGAAGCTCCCGGGCGCCACGATCGAGGCCGTGTACCGGAGCGCGCCCGATCTCTTGTCCTTCCGTCAGGAGATGCGTAAGCTCGCCGCCCGCGCGGACGACACGGGGCGTGTGCCGGCGGAGGCGCTGGACGCCTTGCGCGTGGCGCGCGTGGGAGCATCGGTGGAGCGCTGGGCGCAGGCGGTGCTGGCCGGAAGCGCGGCCGAGGCGCGCGCCGAGACGGAGGCCCTGGCGCAGGAAGGCCTTGGCGGGACGCAGGCGCTCTGGGCCCTGGCCGAGTGCGCGCTGGGAGCACTCGAGCCGCAGACCTTCTACTACAAGCGGGCGGGTCGCGCGAACGTCTCGCTGACGCCCAAGAAGGCTCGCGCCGTGCTGGATCAGGTCTATCGTGCCGACCGGGCGCTCAAGCGCGGGGAGATGCGCGACAGCGATCTCACCCAGGCACTCGTTCAGAATGTGAGGCGTGCGCTACGTGGGTAACTCCGTCACGAAAACTCCCTATTCGCCGCACGAGCTGGAGAAGGCCGCGCGGAAGCTCTGGAAGGACGAAGGCCTGTTCGAGATCCGCGATCCCATGAAGGCCGAGCGGCCCTTCTACTGCCTGAACATGTTCCCCTATCCCTCCGGCGATCTCCACGTGGGGCACGGGCGGAACTACATCCTGGGGGACGTGGTCACGCGGCTGAAGCGCATGCAGGGATATTCCGTCCTGACGCCGATGGGCTGGGACGCGTTCGGGCTGCCCGCCGAGAACGCCGCCATCGCGAACCAGATCCATCCCGCCACCTGGACCAAGAAGAACATCGCGCGGATGAAGGAACAGCTGGTCCACTGGGGCCTGGCCTACGACTGGGACCGCGAGATCGCCTCCTGCGACCCCACGTACTACAGGTGGACCCAGTGGCTGTTCCTGAAACTCTACGAGCGCGGGCTCGCGTATCGCGCCAAGGGCGCGGTGAACTGGTGTCCTTCCTGCAACACCGTGCTCGCCAACGAGCAGGTGCTGCCGGACGGCACGTGCGAGCGGTGCGGCACGACGGTGGAAACGCGCGAGCTCGAGCAGTGGTACTTCAAGATCACCGAGTACGCCGAGCCTCTGCTTCGTGATCTGGAGCAG
>DASQAV010000038.1:0-13947 GCA_035635575.1 Candidatus Dormiibacterota bacterium
GCAAGAGCGTGAACCAGGACCGCCACCGGAAGGAAGAAGGTAACGCCCCACAACATTCCGAGCACGGACTGCAGCCCCACGGCCCATTGAATCTGGCCCGGAGGAAAGTCGTCCAACCCCACGCGGAGCACGAACACAATCGTCCCGTAGATCACGATCGCCACGTACACCGTGAGGGGCGAGTACCAGGTCAGGGCCTTGACCGACGAGCGGCGATAGAAGGCCCTCGAGATCGAGGCCACGATGATGCCGGTGCAAGCTCCGGAAATGACGCCCACCATGGGATTGGTCCCCAGCACCCCAAAGGACCTGGCGCCCAGAACCAGAGAAACGGCCCACCAGCAAATCCCGCCCAGGGCTCCCACGAAGAGCGAAGCGCCGGAGGCCAAGCCTCGACCGCCCGCTGTAGCGGGCCCGTCCCGGCCGGTGTCAGCCATGGCGGAGGGTTTCCATGTCGTCTCGGATCTGGCCGAGCATCTGCTCGCGCGTTCCCGAGAGGCGTCGCGGGGGAGCGAACCGAACCTCGCAGAAGAAGGGCACGGGAAGGTACTCGCCCTTCGGGAGGGCTCGGGCCATGTTCTCGAGATACGCAGGCACGATGGTGAGACCCGGGATCTGCTCGGCGAGATAGGCGACTCCCGCCTTGAGCTCGCCGATCTCGCTCCCCTTGCCCCGCGTCCCCTCCGGGAACAAGAGGAGACTCTCGCCGCTCTCGAGCGTCCGGCGCATGCGCTGGATGGGATGATCCTCGGGCAGGATGTTCTCCCGGGCGATCGGAAGGATGTTGAAGAGCGTGCGCGACAGCCAGAGGACCGCGCGATTCCTTCCAAAGTAGTCCGCGGCCGCGCAGGGCCGGAGGTGGCGCAGCCGTCCGAGAGGAAACAGGCTCAGGAGCGAAAGCGTGTCGAGGTGGCTCGAATGGTTCGCCACCAGCACGAACGGATCGGGCACGCTCAGATGCTCGCGGCCGCGGACGCGCAGGCCGATGAACAGCGCCATGAACGGCCGCACGAAAAGGGCGAAGAAAAGAATCTGCGCGAGGTCCCGCAGCCGGTTAGTGGAAGTAGCGGACATAGTGGAAGAAAATGGGTGCGGAATAACAGAGCGAGTCGACACGGTCGAGCACGCCGCCGTGTCCGGGGATCAGCGATCCAAAGTCCTTGGTGCCGAGGTCGCGCTTCACCGCCGACATCACGGCGCCTCCAAAGAATCCGACCACGCAGATGAGAAGCGAAACGATCAGCGTCTCCCACACCGAGAACGGCGTGAGGAACCGAACGAGCAAGCTCAGGGCCGAGGCGCTGAGGATGCCTCCCACGAATCCCTCCCAGGTCTTGTTGGGGCTGATCGTCGGTAGGATCTTGTGCCGCCCCAGGAGCTTTCCCCACGCGTACTGAAGCACATCGCTCATCTCCGTGACGAACACGAGGAACAGCACCAGCGTTCGGCCGTCCACGCCCCGCCCGGGCAACGGTTCGTCGAACCGGAGCAAGTACCCGAGATGGCTGAGCCCGAACACGAAGGCCATGAGCCCCCACTGGATCTGTGATGCCGAGCGCACGAAGCCTGCGGCCTCGCCGGCGATCACCAGCCGAAGGGGAAGAAAGAGGAACATGTAGACGGGGATGAAGAGGACGAACATCCCGTACCAGCCCATGCCGACCAGGACGTACTGCACGGGGACGGCAAGGAACGCCCAGAAGAGCGCGCGATGGTCGGCGGCTCGCGTCTCGAGGAGGGTCACGAATTCCTTCAGCGCCCAGAAGCTGAGGAAGGCGAAGAAGACCAGGGAGACGCGTGAATCCACCAGGATGGCCGCGAAGAATACGCCGGCCATCATCCACCAAGACTGGATCCGGGCGCTCAGCTCGCTGAAATCCTTCGCCGGACGGAGGCGGCGGAGGAGGATCACGAGGAGGGTCGCCGCGATCAGGATGGCGGCCGTGACGGCCACCATCGTCCCGATCGGGGAAAGCGCGATGCCGCTCATTTCCCGGCGCTCGCCGCCGGCTCGCGCAGCGCTCCCGCCACGCGGTTCCAGCACGTCACGAGGGCGAGCGCCGAAGCCGCATACAGGATTGCCGGCCACCAGCCGATCGTCCGCGGTGCCAAACCGCCTACCAGCCCCAGCAGACCCACGAGCAACGCCCGGTCGCTCTTGCCCATCGGCCCGTCGTAACGCCGCGAGCCACCGAGCGCCGGGCCCAATACGCCGCAGAACTCGGTGAGCATGGCGCTCAGGGTGAACGTGATGGCCGCCCACCCGGGGCCCAGGGTCGCGAGCGGCAGATAGAGTGCCGCGTCGGATACGACGTCGCCGACTTCGTTGAGCGCGCCACCGAGGCGGGTGGTCATCGAATGCTCACGCGCCGCCATGCCGTCCATCGCGTTGAGGGCCATGCGCAGGAGCAACCACGCCGGCAAGATCAGGAGGAAGCGCGGGTGGGACGCCGCGGAGGGGATCGCGAAGGCCACCGCCACCGATCCGAGCACCGCCGCGAGCGTGAGATGGTTGGGAGTGATGCCCGCGGAGACGAGGCCGCGCACCAGTGGGCGCAGCAGTCCCTGGAACGCCGGCTTGAGACCGTAGACCGAAGGCAACCGGTCATGCCCTCCATTGCTTGCGGCCGCGGAGCAGCCCGGAACGGGCAGACTCTAGCCGATGCAGGGTCCCGGGTCATGGGAATGCTTGGGCCACCGTCCCACCCTTCAAGAATCCGTCCCGATCCGCCGATAGACCCCTCGATGGCCACGCCCGACCGGAACCGACCGTCATGAAGCTCGTCGCCTGTCCCAACTGCCACGCCCAGTACGACGTGGCTGGGTTCGGGGAGGACTCCGTGACCTGCCCCTGCGGCGCGTCCTTTCCCGCCAGGTGTCCCAAGGCGGTCGATGCCGCCGTGACGCGATGCGCGGCCTGCGGGGCGCTCGTCGGGGATGAGGAACGGGCCTGTTCCTACTGTCAGGCCACGGTGCTTCGCGATCCCGCGCCGGCGGGGCCCGTGTGCCCGGAGTGCTTTGCAAGAAATCCGGAGCGGGCGCTTCACTGCACGGCATGCGGAGTCGCGTTCCTCCCGCAGCCGGTACACAAGACGGTGGATCCCATCGAGTGTCCGAATTGCCCCGGCGTCCGGCTGGAGGCGCGCTCCCTGGGCGGATTCTGGGTGGACGAATGTCCGATGTGCCTCGGTCTCTGGGCACCCGGGGACGTCATGGACCGTCTCGTCGACCGCGTTCGGGAGCGGCGGCGCCAGGAGGGGCCGCCGCCGGCCAGTGTCGTCCACCGCGAGCGCCGATCCCTCTGGCAGGCGAAGGTCACCTACCGAAAATGCCCCGCCTGTAACGCCGCGATGCAGCGCAAGAATTTCGCGGGGCACTCGGGCGTGGTCGTCGACTGGTGCGGCAGCCACGGCACGTGGCTCGATGCCCACGAGATGGAAGACATCGCCGCGTTCGTTCTCGACGGGGGCCTCCAGCATAAGCCCGCCGACGGCGGGGACGGAACGTGGAGCCTTCCAGCCGATCCCGCGAAGGCGGCGGCCGTCCTTGCCGCGCAGCAGCTCCTCATCGACGAGCGCGCGCGCTCGCTGGCGAGACGGCGTGCACTCGCCGGACATGTACAGATCGATTCGGAGCGCGTCATCAAAGGCATCGGCGACCTGTTCTCGAAGCTCTTGAGATGAGGAGGATACGATGGGATTGGTGAGTAAGCTCCGCGCCGAGCTGGTCGACATCATCGAGTGGGTCGACAGCACGCGGAACACGATCGTCTGGCGCTTCCCGCGCTACCAGAACGAGATCAAGAACGGCGCGCGGCTCGTGGTGCGGCCCGGACAATCGGCCATCTTCGTGGATCGGGGACGCGTCGCCGACGTATTTCAACCCGGCACGTACGAGCTCAACACGAAGAACCTTCCCGTGCTCACCACGCTCCGCAGCTGGCCGCATGGATTCAACAGCCCCTTCAAGGCCGAGGTCTATTTCGTCACGACCCGGCAAGTCACGGAGCTGAAGTGGGGAACGCCCCACCCGGTCCTCCTCCGCGATCCCGAGTTCGGCCCCCTTCGCGTCCGCGCCTTCGGCACGTACACGCTCCGCGCGGTGAAGCCCGAGGCGCTTCTCGCCGAGCTGGTGGGCACGGACGGCTCCTTCGAGGCCGACGAGATCGAGGTGCTCCTCCGGTCGATCGTCGTCTCGGAATTCTCGGAGGTCGTGTCCTCGACCGAGATCTCCGTCGTGGACCTGGCCAAGAACTACGGGAAGCTCTCCGAGGACGTGCGCCGGGCGGTGCTCCTGCGCATCGACGAGGAGTACGGGCTGGACATGCCGAGCCTCGTCATCGTGAACGTCTCCGTTCCCGAGCAGGTGGAGCGCGCCCTGGACGCCCGCTCGAGCATGGGCGTGCTCGGCGATCTGAATCGCTACCAGCAGTACCAGCTGGGCGAGTCCATCCCCACCGCGGCCGCGAACCCGGCCGGCGGCCTGGCGGGTGCAGGCATCGGGCTCGGAATGGGAATGGCGATCGCGGGCTCAGCCGCCCCCGCGAAATCGCCCCTGCCTTTGGTCCCGCCTACGCCGGAGGGCGATCCCGCCCTGTGGCACGTGGCGTCCGGGGGACGCACGTTCGGGCCCTACACGGTTGGCCAGCTCGCCCAGGGCGTCGCGGCCGGGGAAGTCACGAGCGACAGCATGGTCTGGACCGTGGGGATGGTTGCCTGGACCCCGATGGGGCGTGTGGCTCGCCTGGCGGTCCTCTTCCCGCCTCCGCCGCCCGCGTAAGCGAGGGGCTCCAACTCAGGCGCGGTTACAATCTCAGGGGCGTGCCGCGAGGTCCCGGTAGCGAAAACATTGGACCTCGTGATCGTTCACCATTCCAACCGCCTGCATGAAGGCGTAGACGATCGTCGTACCGACGAATCGGAACCCGCGTTTTCGAAGATCGGCGCTGAGGGCGTCGGATTCGGGGGTCCTCGAGGGAAGGTCCCGGAGCGTCTTGCGACGGGACTGGATCGGTTTCCCGCCCACGAACGTCCACACGTAGCGATCGAAGCTTCCGAACTCATTCCGAATCTCGAGAAACGCGCGAGCGTTGGAGACCGTGGACTCGATCTTGAGGCGGTTCCGGACGATTCCGGCATTCTTCATGAGCGCCGCCCTGCGCCGCGCGTCGAAGCGCGCGACCCGCTCGGGATCGAATCCGGCGAACGCCTCGCGATAGCCTTCCCGTTTGTTCAAGATGGTCGACCAGGAAAGACCCGCTTGCGCCCCTTCGAGCGTCAGGAACTCGAAGAAGACGTGGTCGTCGTGCACCGGCACGCCCCACTCCTCGTCGTGGTAGCGGCGCATCAGGGGATCATCGCCCGCCCAGGCGCAGACCCGCACATCCCTTGCCGCCGGCTTCGACTTGTGAGCCATGCGATAAAGAATCCGGGATCACCGCACCGTTTCGCAAGCGTCGGGATTGACCGCGGAGACTTGGCGGGAAGTGATGTCTGCGCCCCTTCGACCAGCGCTCGTCCCGGTTCGTGCCCGCACTACTTCAGAACTGCGAATCGACCCGTGACATTCCCCTCCGGCGACTGGAGCCGGTAGAAGTACACGCCGGATGCAAGCGGTCTCCCCGACCGATCGCGCGCGTCGAGCTGAACTTCGTGCAATCCGGGCTGGAAGTACTTTCCGGCGATCACGTCCCGCACGAGCCTCCCAGCGGAGTCGAAGATCTGGATTCGAACGACCCCAGCTCGGGTCAGCTCGAACGTGAACGCCGCCGCGGGGTTCAAGGGATTCGGGTCCACGGCGGCGGCCAGGCCACCGGAAGTTCCGCTCACGGTCAACATGAGCGATGCGGAGAACGGCGCTCCCGAGGCGATACGGCCCCTCACCTCGACCGGGATCTGCTGCGTTCCGCTCACGTTCGCGAACAGAGCTCTGAGATCCGCTTTCTGGAAGCAGGCGGAAACGTCCAGCACGCCATTCCTGTTCGCATCCTGGACCAAGCCCAGCTTTCGAGGAACCGCATGGATTTCGGCCACGGCTCCGGTTCCCTCCGAGCGGAGGACGATGGAGAAGAGATCGATTTCCGAGACGGAGAATCCGGGCTCGGCGGGCTCGATCTGGACGCAGCTGGTGGGCTTTCCTGACTTGAGCTTGATGATCTTGTCAGCGCCCAACGTGAACGCCGACGCCTGGAGAACGGCCCGAATGTGCACCATCGTCGATTCGCTGTCCGCTAGAGCCGCCTGCGGGACGATGTCCGTGACCGTGAGCACCGCGCTATAGTCCCCCGCGTTCTTGTAGGTATGCGATGGCGTTGCTCCCAGACCGGAAGCTCCATCACCGAACCTCCACAGATAGAGCAGCGCGTCACCATCGGGGTCGGAGGACCCGGTGCCGTTCAGCTCCAGAGGAAGGTTGACGAAGGTCGAGTAGGGACCTCCCGCGCTCGCGACGGGTGCGTGGTTGCGGCTGCGGATGGCAATGCGCGTGGTGTCGGTCACGGTCAGCGCGTTGGAGGCCGTGAACGCGACCCGGTACGCCTGGTCCCGCACGTCCACCGGTTGCGGCACCCAGTGGAAATGCCCCAGGGCGTTGTTCGCCGTTGTCGTGAATTGCGCCGGATTGGTGGTGGGGATGTCCGAGAGATCGGCGGAAAGCGAAAGGATCGGCTCGCCGTCCGGATCCCCGGCGGATACCTCGAAATCGATGGGCGCGCCGTCCGTTCCGTCGATGTTCTGGGGAACCGTGACCTGTGGATCCCGGCTCACCGTGAACGTTGGAGGGTTCGCTGGAATGGACGGACCGGTGATTTCCTCGGTGAAGGAGATGATCGGCCCGCGGTCGGGATCCACGGCGCTGGCCGTGATCAGGAGAGACTGGCCCGCCGTGAGCGTGACGGAGCCGATCACGCTGATGATCGGACCCCGCTGGCTTCGATCCGGTGCGTAGTGGACGCGCGGCGGGTTCGCGATCCTTGCCGAGGATGCGGGTAGCACCGTGACGATGGTCTGTGCCGTGCCGACCTCGCCGTCGCCGTCGACTGCCGTGAACGTAACGGTGTACACACCGGTGTCCGGCGCGGCGGGGGTCCACGCGAGATCGCCTACGGCCTTCGTTCCTTGGGGCACGACTCGGATTCTCGTGACGGACCTGCCGGTATCCGGCGCCACCGCGATGAAGGCCACGGGGTAGGTACCGATGTCACCGGTCACCGGGTGCCAAACCAGGGTGCCTTGCGTGTGCGATCCATTGGTCGTGAAGGTCGCGTCGTTCTCGGCGGGAAGGGCGGAACGATCAGCCGTCAATGTGATGGGATCCCCGTCGGGATCGGAAGCCGTGACGGTCACCGACAGCTCGGCTTCTTCCTCCACCGTCGCGAACTCAGGCGACGTCACCACCGGCGAGGCGTTGGTCACGACGATGGAGAAGGACTTGTCGTCGCTCAGCGCGCCGTCGGTAACGCGGACCGTCGCTTGAAACAACCCGGCGTCGAAAAAACCAGGGGCAAGGTGGACATTCCCGGTTGTCATGCCCGTGTCGCTGATCGCGGTCGAGACGGTCATGAACGGAGGACCATCCACTTTCGTGAATACCAGCGGGTCGGTGTTGGCATCGGTCGTGGTGAGGGTCTGATCTTGCGTCTCGCCCTCCCGCACCGTCATGTCGGCCGGCTGTGCGAGCACGTGGGCGACATTGCTGGCGTTTGTGACGAACGCAAGGCCGGCTACATTCGGCCCGAGATTCCCGCGGAGGGAATATGCGCCCGGGTCCACCGTGTAGAAGCTTCCGGTGACGGCATCGGTCGTAAACAGCACGTCCGTGCTCGAGAACGCCGGATCGCTCAGGTTCTGATTCGCGGGCAGATTGCTCAAGGTCGTAACCGATGGCGAGCCGAAGATATCGTCGAGCTGCGAGACGGTGGGCGGGTCATTGGGATCGAAACCGAAGAGGCGTCCATCCGGCGCTTCCACGACGTAGTCCAGATCCGCCAACGGGAGCGCCGGCGAGGTTCGCAGGACCTGACCGGTGATATCGATCTCGGCGATGCGTCTTTGAGCGAACGTGCCCGTCGGCGCGAACGTCACGAGCAATCGATGCTGTGCGTCCTGATATTCCACTCCTTGCGCGAACTGCTCGCCGATCGGAAGCCCCGTGATCGCGTGCTCACTCACGAGACCTGGCTGCAAGTCGAACTCGAGCAGGGTGGATGGGCCGCCGGCATCGCTCTGGACCGCTACGAAGTGCCCTGTGGGCGTATGGAACGCGAAGCCCCCGATGTGGGCGTTCGAGCTGAGACGGAAAATCCTACGGGCATCAATGAACCCGTTGGACGGGTCAATTCTGAAAACGACCGCGGAGTCGCTTGCGACTTGAGTAATGCCGAAGAGCTCTCCGGGAGCGAGATCATGATTCAGGACGTAGGTCGTAAACGACTTCCGGTCGTTCAGAGATCCGTCACTCGCCTCCACCGTCGCGACGTGCGTCCCGGCATCCATGAACCATGGCGCGATGTGGACGTTCGCATGGACAGCGTTGAGCGTTGTCAGGTTCATGAACGTTGGGCCGGAAACCAGGGCAAACGTGAGCGGCGTCTCGTCTGGATCCGTCGCGGAGATGGATTGGTCCGCAACCTCACCCTCGTTCATCGTGAGGTCGATCGGCTGCACCAGATTCGGGGGCCGGTTGCCGGTTCGAGCAGTCACCGTGATCTGGAAGCCCTGAGTCCTGGAGGCGTTCGAGGGATCCACCGCGCTGACCCCCGCCGAGAACGTTCCTGTCGTTCCGAGGGGCGGGAACAAGTGAATGAATCCGGACGTCGCATTCGTGTTCAAGACGCTCATGAAGGCGGGACCTGAAAATTTCTCGAATGTCAGCGAATCCCCGTCCGGGTCACTCCCCTTGATGACCTGATCGGCGGTCACACCTTCCTCGGTGGTCATGTTGGAAACCGTGTCCAGCACCGGCGGGCGGTTCACGTTGTTCACGGTGATCGTGAACGACCTGTCCGAACTCGTACTGGCGTCGCTCGCGCGTACCGTCGCTCCATAGACTCCGGCATCCGCAAATCCTGGGGCGATATGCACGATTCCGCTACCGATTCCCGTTCCCGAGGTCGTTGTCGCCACTGTCATGAACGCCGGACCCGCGACCTTGGAGAAGGTCAGAGGGTCGCCGTCTGGGTCCGATGCGGTGAGCGTCTGATCCGCCGTCGCGCCCTCGTTCGCCGTCATGTCCGAGGGCTGGGCCAGCACGGGCACCTGGTTCGCGCCGGTATTGACAACGATCGAGAGTGTCCGGGTGCTGAGGAGGCTCCCATCGGTTGCGGACACGGACGCCCCGTACGAGCCAGCATCGCCAAGCCCTGGGGCAAGGTGGATGTTCCCCGTCGTGGGGGTGATCGTGCTCACGGCCATGAAACCCGGCCCGACATTCTTGAAGAAGGCAAGCGGATCCGCATCCGCATCGGATCCGGTGATGAGCTGATCGGCCGTCGCTCCCTCCGTCACGGTCATGTCGTTCACGGGAGAAAGCACCGGAGCGCGGTTGATATTCGGCACAACGGCGCTGAATGATTTGCTGTCATTCGCCGTGCCATCGCTGGCGATGACGGTCACGGAGTAGCTGCCCGAATCGATGAATCCCGGAGCGAGTTGGATATTCCCTGTGGCCGTTCCGGTCCCGGGAGTGGTGGTGGTGACGGTAGCGAACGAGGGTCCGCTTTCTTTCGAGAAGGAGAGTGCGTCGCCGTCCGCGTCGGTCGCGGTAAGGGTCTGATTCCCGGTCGATCCCTCGTTCACGGTCATGTTACTCGGCTGCGTGAGCACGGGCGGCGTGTTCCCCGTGTCCGGAAGGGCCACGGCCCAGTCGAACCAATCGCCCGGAATTCCGGTCACTGTGCCGCAAGGATCTGCCGGATCTCCGAGGACGTAGGTGTTCGGGAAGACGTATCCGTCGCAGCTCGTATCGAATGCGGTTCCGAAGCCGAAGGGATTGATGTTCGAGGCGCCGACCTGGACGGCGATGGAGGCGTTGCCCGTCGCGGGCGTCACCGAAATCGTGCCCAGGGTCGACAATCCTGCTGGGGTCACAGATGCCGCCGGGAGAGCCTTGTTGATCTCGACTTCGGTGTCGCTCTGAATCTGGGGGCTCGTGTCCGTGTAGGCCGCGTCCGCGGGAGTGAACGTGCCCCAGGTGACCGTGCCACCCACCGCCTTCAATGCCAGCGTGTAGCTGAACATGTCCAACGGTTGAGCCGTGGTCAAGCCGCCGCAGCCAGAATTGAGACTATGCGAGTTGCAGGTCTGGAGCGTGCCGTTCCTGTCGTGATTCGTATCCAGAGTGATCGTCAGGACCGTCGTTCCGGTCGGGCGTAACCGCGTGTTGTCCGCCGGATTGTCGGTGCTGATCCGCATGTACTGGGCGAACGTGGAGGCTGGTGAGAGGGAGAGAACGGCTACCGCGATCGCGAGGGCACGGAGGGACTTCATTGAAGCCTCCACTCGGATGCTACAGGGGGCGAATAAACCCTATGTTCGGAGAGCGTTAGGTGGGGAGAAGGCGGGAGTATATCAGCATAGAGGCCTTATTTCAATGGATATAGCCGCGAATCGAGAGCTAGTTCAAGGACAGGGACGCGCCCGATTCCTCCGCCAGCCCGTACTGCAGCGCGCGTTCGAACGAAAACCCGCGCCCTTCGATGAACGCCCGCGTTGCCACCTGTTTACCGAGGCCTTGCCGGGCCTCGCGCAACCGCGAATCCAGGCGCTGCCGGTCCGCGGGCATGAGCGGGGACCCGAGCATCTCGCGCAGCGCCAACGCCGCGCCCGCCAGGCGCAACGCCCGATCGTACTGACGTTGCCCGACCGCCAGGCCCGCCAGACTCTCCAGCGACTCGGCGACCCCTTCCCGATCCCCGAGGTCCTTCAGGATCCGCAGACCCTCGACCAGGAGATTGCGGGCCTCCGCAAAAGCCCCCGAGCGTTCCGCCGCGACCCCGAGCTCGCGAAGAGAGAACGTCATTCCCCACTGATCGCCCAGCTCCTTCTGGATCGCAAGCGCCTGCTCATGACAGGATCGCGCGGTCGCCCATTCCTCGCGCGCCAGGGCGACGCTCCCGAGACCATTCAGCCCCGAGGCTTCCCAGGCGCGATTCCCCAGGGCGCGATGCATCGCGAGCGCTTCCTCATAGAGATTCTGAGCCAGGCGATAGTTCCGCTGCGATTGTGCGACGACGCCCAGATTGTGGAGCGAGGAAGATGCCCCCCGCTCGTCGCCCAGCTTCCTCGAGATCGCCAGGCTCTCCTCGTAGAAGGAGCTCGCCTTCGACAGATTCCCGTGCTGATTGGCGATGTTGCCGAGCTCATGCAGCATTGACGCGGCGCTCCGCTCCTCCCCTTGGGCGCGGGCCATCTCCAGGCCCTGATGGAGCAGAGACTCGGCTTCGTCGTACGCACCCTGCCCGCGCGCGAGAACGGCCGCGCCGTGCAATACCTTGAGGCGGGCGGCTCCCGGAGGCGATTCGCCCTCGAGGACCTCGCCGAGTTTCGTTCGGCCTTCGGCCCACATGCCCCGAACCCACCAGAAACGCCAGAGCGAGCCGCAGTATCTCGAAGCGATGGCGTGCTCCCGCTCTCCGATCGCGGCCATGATCGCCACGCGAATGTTCTCATGGTCGGAATCGAGCCGATGGAACCACCGTGCCTGATCCGGCCCCTGAAGCTCTGCCTCCGATTGCTCGACCACGGACAAGAAGTACTCGGAATGCCGGCGCCTCAGGGCGGAATCCTCCTGCGCCGCCTTCATCCGCTCCCGCGCGTAATCGCGCAGTGTTTCCAGAAGGCGATACCGTCCGGTCCCTCGCGAGTCCTCTTCGGCCACGAGCAGCGATTTCTCGAAGAGCTTCGTCGTGAGGTCCAGCACCTCGGAGCGATCCACGCCATCGCCGGAACAGACGATCTCGGCGGCCTCGAGCCCGAAGCTCCCGGCGAAGATCCCCAATCGCCGGAACAGCCCTCTCTCAGGATCGGAGAGGAGGTCGTGGCTCCAATCGATGGCCGCTCGAAGCGTCTGCTGTCTCTCGATGACGCCGCGGCTGCTCTTCGTGAGAAGGCGGAAGCGATCTTCGAGGCGCGTGAGGATCTCCTGGGGCGGAAGGGCCCCGACCCGTGCCGCGGCCAGCTCGATGGCCAGGGGAATTCCATCGAGCCCGCGGCAGATCTGAGCGACCGCCGGCCCATTGTTCTCTCCCAGCGAGAACAGGGAATGGACGGCCTCCGCGCGAGCCACGAACAGCTGGACGGACTCGAACTCTCGAAGACGCTGCCAGGATGCGGCGCCCAGGTCGGACGCGCCCGGGACCTTGAGCGATGGGATGCTCCAGACGACCTCCCCCGGCACGTGCAATGCCTCCCGGCTCGTGGTGAGGACATGAAGACCGGGACAGGTATAGAGAAGATCCGCGACGAGCCTCGCGGACGCGCCGACCAAGTGCTCGCAGTTGTCGAGCACGAGGAGTAGCGACTTTCCGACGAGATGATCGGCCAGGGTTTCTTTCAGAGATTTCCCGGCCACCTCTTTCAGGGAGAGGGCGGACGCGACGGCCTGCGGCACGAGACTCGGATCGGAGAGCGGCGCCAGGTCCACGAACCAGACCCCATCGGCGCATCCCTCGAGGAGATCCCGCGCGACCCGGAGCGCAAGACGCGTCTTCCCGCTCCCGCCGGTGCCGGTGAGCGTGAGGAGGCGGGTGGAGCCGAAGAGTCGCTTGATGTGGGCGATCTCCTCCTCGCGCCCGATGAAGCTCGTCAGCTCGGGAGGCAGATTGTGAGAACGGCTCCTCGGTGTCGCGGGAAGGCGCAGGGTGAGGCTCGAGGCGCCTGCTTCGCCCTTACGAAGCGACCGGAGCCCTCGTGCGAGCTCACGACTGGAAGCGTAGCGGCTCGAGACCTCCTTCGCCAGGGCCCGCGAGAGGATCGGGTCGATTCCCGCGTCCAGGCCATCCCGCACGCGGCTCGGAGGAAGGGGATCGAGCGTCGTGATCGCGTGCATGACTTCGAAGTCTCTCGCGCCCGGAAACGGGCGCTTCCCGGTGGCGCATTCGTACAGGACCGCGCCCAGGGAGAAGAGGTCGGATCGGGCATCCAGCGGCTCGCCCCGCGTCTGCTCCGGCGACATGTAGTCCACGGTGCCTTTGACGACGCCCTCGCCGGTCATCGTGGAATCGGACGCCGCGTCTTTGGCCAGCACACGCTTCGCGAGGCCGAAGTCCAGGACCTTGGCCGAGCCTCGCGTCGTGATCATGATGTTGGCGGGCTTGATGTCGCGATGGAGGAGCCCGATCTCATGGGCGGCGCCGAGCGCGTCCGCGATCTCGGCTCCGAGATCGAGAACCTGCTCCAGGGGCAGCGGCCCGTTCCGCAGAACGTCCCGAAGCGTCCTGCCGTCCACGTATTCCATGACGATGAAATCGAGATCCTCCGCCCGGTCGACGGAGTAGATCGTCACGACATGGGGGTGGCTCAGCGAGCAGGCCAGCCTCGCCTCGCGCAGGAGCTGCGTTCTCGTGACCGGATTGTCCGCGGCTGCGCGCGAGAGAACCTTGAGCGCCACCGGGCGCTCCAGCTCGAGGTCCGTGGCGTGATAGACCTCGCCGAATCCCCCCTGCCCGAGCTTCTGGATGATTCGATATCGAGCGAGGATCTTTCCGCTCAGGAGGGCGCTCGGGAGCATGATCTTCCCCGGGTTCCTGTGTGGCGAATGTCGGTTGGGTTGCGTCGATTATACCTCCATCGCGAGCGCCCCGCCCTTTCTAATCGACAGCGGCCCCCCGCGTCTGGTATAAACCTTTGCTCTTGCGTGACCTTCCCTTGTTCGGGCGATGAAGCGCCTGCCTCGTCGGGCGGCCAACCCCCTCCAGAAAACCGAAACTCGAATCGAGGAGAGACGATGTTG
>DASQAV010000039.1:0-4058 GCA_035635575.1 Candidatus Dormiibacterota bacterium
CTCGCGGTATCGGGAAGCGCTTCGAGCATCGCCCCGTCCTCCGCGGAGCTTCCCTCGAGCTCCACCCCGGCGAGCTGGTCCTGCTCACCGGCCCCAACGGCTCCGGCAAGACCACCTTCGCGCGCATCCTCGCCACGGCGCTTTGGCCCGATGCCGGAGCGGTGACGCTCCATGGAGAGCCGGTCCGGCGCCGCCTTCGCGAAGCGCGCCGGACGATCGGATTCGTGAGTCACCGTCCGCTCCTCTATCTGGGCCTCACCCCGATGGAGAACCTGGAATTCTTCGGGAGGCTCGCGGGTGTCTCCGATCCACACGCGCGAGCCGAGCGGATGTTGCGTCGGTTCAAGCTCGAGGAATCGCTCGGGACGCCGGTGGAGCGCTTCTCGCGCGGGATGCTCCAGCGCGTGGCCCTGAGCCGTGCGCTCCTTCACGACCCGCGCTTTCTCATCCTGGACGAGCCCTACGCGGGCCTGGACGACGAAGGCGCCAGCGTCCTGAACGATCTCCTCGGGGAAGCACGAGAACACGGCGCCTCGGTGCTCCTCGTCTCCCACGAGCGCGAGCGTCTGGGGGACGGGATCACCCGCGCCTGCGTGATGCAGGACGGCGCGATCGCATGATCGCCCTCGCGGTCTTTGCCAAGGATCTCCGGCTCCACGCCCGCGACGCGCGCTTCCTCGCCACGCTCGCGCTCTTCAGCCTCTCGCTCGTGCTCATCCTGAGCGTCGCGTTCGGTCCGCTCTTCCGCGATCCGGCGCGCGAGGCCAGCGCCACGCTCTGGGCGGCGCTCTTCTTCGCGGGCGTGCTGGGGCTCACGCGCTCGCTCGATTTCGAGTCCGAGGCGGGAGGGGGAGAAGCGCTCCGGCTCACGGGCGCGGATCCATTCTCGGTATACGTAGGGAAGGCTGCGGCGGGCTTTGTTCTCATGGCGGCGCTCTGCGCCGTGCTCCTTCCATGCGCCTCGGTCTTCTACGACGTGGGGAGCCTCGAGGTCCTGCCGCAGGCCGCCGGCGTTGCCGCCCTGGCGCTCATCGGGTATGCTGCGTGGGGGACGCTGTTCGCCGCGCTCGCGCGAGGGGCCAAGGCGCGCGAGCTTCTGCTGTCGATCCTGCTTTTCCCCACGTTGATTCCACTCTGGATCGGCGCCGTCAAACTGACACGCGCGCTCTGGGCGGACGGCTCGATCGACGCGGTCCGGGACTGGGTGAAGATCATGGTTGTCGTGGATCTCTTGGGAATCGCGCTCGCCGCGTGGCTCTACGAGACCATTCAGGAGTCGGAAGGATGATGACAAAACTTCGCATCGGGCTCTGGACCGTGGCGCTCCTCATGATCGGGGCGTCGCTCTGGTTCGTCGTGGGCGCTCCGGTCGAAGCGCAGATGGGCGTCGTGCAGAAGATCTCCTACATCCACATCCCCAGCGCCACCATGACCCTGCTCGCCTTCGCGCTGACCTTCGCGGCGAGCATCGCGTATCTGGCCACGCGCGCCTGGATCTGGGACGCCGTCGCCGCGTCCGCGTGCGAGGTCGGGATGGTGTTCGCCACGATCGTCCTCGTGAGCGGACCGCTCTGGGCGCGCTCCGCGTGGAACACCTGGTGGACGTGGGAGCCGCGCCTCACGACGTTCCTCATTCTCTGGGTGCTCTACGGCGGCTATCACATCGTCCGATCCTCGGTGGCGGAGAGCTCGAAGCGCACGATCTCCTCGGTGCTGGGAATCGTCCTCTTCGTGAATCTTCCGATCGTGTGGAAGTCGGTCGAGTGGTGGCGCGGCTCGCTCCACCCGCGCTCGGTCACGATGACCGGCGACATGCGCGCGACGCTGACCTTCTCCATGATGGCGTGGCTCCTCTTCTTCGCCGTGGTGCTCTGGGAGCGGCTACGGCTCGAGGTGCTCCAGAACGCCGCGGAGACGGCCGTGCGCGAGGATTACGCCGGTGAGGCCGGAAAGGCCGCGCGAAGGGAAGGGGTCGCTCGATGACCTACGCCGTGGCGGCCTACGTCCTCGCGGCCGTGATCTGGGCGCTGTATCTCTTCTCGCTTCGGGCCCGCGCCGTGCGCGTGAAGGGGCGCGCGCTGGAAGGTCCGCGATGAGAGATCATTTCCAGGAGTTCGAGGTCTCGCCCGAGATCGTGAACGAGATGATCGATTCCGGGGAAGAGGTGGTGCTGGTGGACGTGCGCGAGGACTGGGAATGGGAGAAAGCCCACCTCGAGGGCGCGATCCACATCCCGCTCTCGGAGCTCGCAAGCCGCGTCGAGGAACTGGATCGGGAGCAGTGGATCGTCGTCTACTGCCACGTGGGAGATCGGAGCGTGGACGCGTGTCTCGCGCTCTGGGACGCGGGCTTCCGCAAGGTGCACAGCCTCACGGGCGGGATCGATCTCTGGTCCGAGGTCATCGACCCCGAAGTCCCGAAGTACTGATCCCTACAAATCCAGGTAGTTCGGGCCGCCGCCGCCCTCGGGCGGGACCCAGGTGATGATCTCGTAGGGATCGGCGATGTCGCAGGTCTTGCAGTGGACGCAGTTGCTGGGATTCAGCTTCAGCTTCACCGCTCCCGGCGCGCCGTCCGGCACGATCTCGTAGACGTTCGCGGGGCAGAAGTGCTGGCAGGGGTTCCCGTACTCCTCCTTGCAGCGCGTGGCGCAGATGTTCGTATCGGCCACGAGAAGATGGCTCGGCTGGTCCTCGTCGTGCTTCGTCCCCGAGTGGAATACGTCGTTCACCTTCGTGAACGTGTGCGCGTTGTCGTAGCGCCTCTGGGTCTCCTCCAGCGACACCGGCCGCACGTGAGCCTCGGCAACCTTCTTCATGTGGGCGTGCCCCGGCTTCCACCTCGGCCGGTTCCCGAATCCCAGACCGTTCGTCACGAGCTGCAGCCCCGCGTCCGCCATTCCCAGGAAGAGGCCGCGCTCGAATCCCTGGTGAAAATTCCGAACCTTGTAGAGCTCCGACCAGATCCAGGAGGACCGCACTCGAGCGTCGTAGGCGGCCATCGCCTCGCCACCGAAGTCCCCCTTTGCCAGAGCGTCGAAGGCAGTCTCGGCGGCGAGCATCCCCGACTTCATGGCGAGATGGACGCCCTTCAGGCGCTCCGAGTTCAGAAGCGCCGCGCTCTCCCCGCAATGCAGACCGCCGGGCCACGAGAGCCTGGGCACGGAGTAGTAGCCACCCTCGGAGATCGCCTTCGCGCCGTAGGAGTGGATCGTGCCGCCCTCCAGCAGCGCGGCGACGAAGGGATGCCGCTTGAATTCCTGCATCAGGCCGTGTGGATCGGTGGTCGGGTTCCAGTAGTCGAGGCCCACCACGAAGCCCACCGACCAGAGGTCCCGCCCCATCCCGTAGATGAACCCCCCGCCGAAGGTATTCGAGTCCAGCGGCGCGCCCATGGTGTGGATGACGCGGCCCTTGGGAACGCGTCCCTCCGGCATGCGCCAGACTTCCTTGATGCCGGTCGCGTAGATCTGCGGCGCGCGATCTTCTTGCAGACGCAGGGGCACGGAGAGCCGCTTGGCCAGAGAGCCGCGCGCGCCCTCGCAGAGCACCGTCACCTTCGCGCGGATGTCGGAGCCCGGCTCGAAATTGGGCTTCCGGTTCCCGTGGCGGTCGATCCCCTTGTCGCCGGTGCGCACGCCGACCATCTGCCCGCCCTCGAACAGCGCCTCCACCGCGGCCATCCCGGGCAGCACGTAGGCGCCGGTGGCCTCCACGAGGCTCCCGAGCCACTTCTCCAGGTTCCCGAGGGAGACGACGTAGTTCCCGTGGTTCTGAAGCGGCGGGGGCAGGATGGGGAAGCGGATCTTGCCCTTTTTCGTGAAGTAGAAGAGACCGTCGCTCGTGACGGGGCTCTCGATGGGCGCGCCCTTTGCCTCGAAGTCGGGGAGAAGCTCCTTCAGCGCCCGAGGATCCAGGACGCACCCGGAGATTCCGTGCGCGCCGATCTCGGAGGCCTTCTCGAGCACCGCGATCGAGATCTCGCCGAGCGGCTTCGCGCGTCCCGCGGCGGCTTCTTCCTTGTTCCGTTCCAGGAGCTGGGTGAGGCGGAGCGCGCCG
>DASQAV010000040.1:0-5448 GCA_035635575.1 Candidatus Dormiibacterota bacterium
CATCACGGCGCGCTCAAGGCCTTCGCCTCGGAAGCGTCCGGCGCCAGGAACGCCTCGATGGCGTTCGACGAGGAGACCCTGAAGCCCCAATTCACGCTGCTCGTCGGCGTTCCCGGCCGGAGCCGCGCGCTACAAGTAGCGGAGCGCTTCGGAATGAATCGCGAGGTGCTCGCCCGGGCACGGGACCTCCTCCCTCAGGGGGAGCGCGATCTCGGGGCGCTCATCGAGGAGCTGGGCACGCTCAAGAACGAGGCCGCCCGCGAGCGCGAGCAGCTCACCGAGACGCGGATGCGGCTGGCCCAGCGCGAAGGGGAGCTCAAGACGGCGCTCTCGCGCCTGGAGTCGGAGAAGCGGGAGCGGAAGCAGGCGGAGCTGGCCGCGAGGCGCGACCTTCTTCGGACACTCGAGAGCCAGATCGACGAGTACCGGAAGAAGCTGCGCTCGGACAAGAAGGCTTCGGCCCAGACCCTGGAGGAGGCGCGCGGACTCGCCCGCCGCGTGTCCGAGTCGATCGACTCGGAGACGGAGTGGACCCAGGTTCCCGAACGGGGCGAGCCGGTGCAGGGGGTGCGCGAGGGGGACAAGGTGTACGTGCCCGCGCTCCAGGCCGAAGGGGTGGCGCTCTCCGGGCCCGATCACGACGGGCGCGTGCGCGTGAGGATCGGGGCCGCGACCACGGTGCTTCCCCTCGCGAGGCTGCGGCGCGACACGGGAGAAACGAAATCGAAGCAGGAGCGGTCCAAGGAAGAGAAGCCGCTCAGGCGCGAGGTCGAGTTTCCGGACGTCGCGCGTGAGATCGACGTGCGCGGCTTCGAGCCGGACGACGCCATCCGCGCCGTGGAGACCTTTCTCGAGAACGCGATCATGGGGGGTGTGGACCGCGCGCGGATCATCCATGGCAAGGGCAGGGGCATCCTGCGCGAGCGCCTGAAGCACTGGCTCAAGGATCAGCCCACGGTGAAGGAATTCCAGCTGGGAGAGCTTCGCGAGGGAGGAACCGGCGTCACCATCGTGACGCTCGAATAGGGCACGGAATGAACACACCAAGGATGGGAGAAGAGGCACGCGAGCGGGTCCGGGATGCGACGGACATCGTCCAGCTCATCGGGGAGCGCGTCGCCTTGCGGCGCGCCGGGCGCTCGTACAAGGGGCTCTGTCCCTTCCACACGGAGAAAACACCCTCCTTCACGGTGACGCCGGACCGGCAGATCTGGCATTGCTTCGGCTGCAGCAAGGGAGGGGACGTCTTCGCGTTCGTGATGGAGCTGGACAAGCTCACGTTCCCCGAGGCGCTGCGGGCCCTGGCCGATCGCGCCGGGATCG
Organism: Candidatus Dormiibacterota bacterium; assembly: GCA_035635575.1. Lineage (GTDB taxonomy): Bacteria > Eisenbacteria > RBG-16-71-46 > SZUA-252 > SZUA-252 > WS-7. Next base: position 1,324 of record DASQAV010000040.1, read on the forward strand.
ACCTTCCGAAGCAGGAGCGGGGGCCGGGGGACGAGGTCTTCGACAAGCTCTACCAGGCGAACGCGCTCGCCCGCGATTTCTTCCGGGCGAATCTGGCGATGACCGCTGCTGGCGCCGGGGCTGGCGGAGGCGGCGGAGGCGGCACGGCCCATGCGGGCGCTGCCAAAGCGCGGGCCTACCTCGCGGCGCGGGGATTCGAAGAGCCGTGGATATCGCGTTTCGAGGTGGGCTGGGCGCCCGAGGGTTGGGACGGACTGTTACACGCGTTGAACAAACTACTCCCCGCGCAGGTGCTGGAGCAGGCCGGGCTCATCGTCCGGCGCGGCGATGGGACCGGACACTACGACCGGTTCCGGAATCGAGTCCTGTTCCCGGTCGGGGCGGCGTCGGGAAAGATCGCCGGATTCGGCGCGAGGGCGATCGTGGCGGAGGATGAGCCCAAGTACCTGAACTCGCCCGAGACGCCCATCTTCCGGAAGGGGCGCCTTCTCTACGGGCTTCCGGTCGCGCGGCCTGGAATGCGCGAATCCGGGGAGGCGATCGTGGCGGAGGGGTATCTCGACGTGATGAGGCTCCACGCGTGCGGGTTCACGAACGCCGTGTCCACGTGCGGCACCGCGCTCACGGTCGACCAGGCAAAGCTCCTGGCCCGATTACAAGTAAAGGTGGTGCTTCTCTACGACGGAGATGACGCTGGGGTGCGCGCGGCCGATCGGGCCCTCGACTCGCTGCTGGAAGCCGGGTTGGAAGTGAGGCTCCTCCTTCTCCCTGGTGGCGAGGACCCCGACTCCTTCCTTCGGGCGGCGGGTGCCGGGGCGCTCCGGGAGCGGATGGAAACCGCCCTCGACGTGCCCGCGTTCCTGGCCGGCGCATCCACGCCGGGCAAGGCGGACCCGGGGGTCGAAGCCAGGGTAAGGAGATTGGTCGGGCTTTTGGGCCGTGTGGAAGATCCGATCCGCCGAAGGCTCCTCCTGCGCCGTGGCGCCGATGTCTTTGGGCTCGAGGAAACCGTTCTGCTCGAAGCAGTTCAGGGACGCGGAAAGGGAAAGAGAAGCGCAAGAGCCGGGGCTTCGGCCGCGCCTGCCCCCTCCGCGGGGAAGGAATCACCGGCGGCCGGGGAGAAATCCGTAGAGGGCGGAGAAGCCGCTGCTGCCCCCGGCGCATCTGAAGCTCTACCAGTCCCTTCCGACCCGATCGAGCGCGAGCTCGCGGGGAGAGCGCTCACCGAAGAGGGTGCGTTCCAGGAAGTCATTACCCAGGGCGGAGCTACGTGTTTTCGAAGCGCGGCGCTCCAGGAACTTCTGAGGCCTTGGTTCGAGGAGGGCAGGGGTCCCCGTGACGAGGAGCTTCGGGAGCTCATGACCCAGAGCTCGCTTACCCGGGGCCTGATCGCCGAGCTTTTCCCGGATCCGGAAAAAGCGGTCGACACCTCCCGCCGGGAGGCTCGGGAGCTGGTGTACCGGATTCAAGAGAGGCGGCTGCGGCAGCGGAAGCGGGAAGTCCATGAAGAGCTGATCCTTGCCCAGCGGAGCGGGGACGACCCGACGCTGGCACGGCTCAGCGCCGAGTGGGACGACGTAAATGCCAAATTGAACGATCTGGCATCGAAGTTAGAGATGAGGAGAAGTCAGGCCGCCTAGGCCAAGGGTAGACCGGAAAAGGAGAATGGAACGGATGAAGCGGGCGAAGACGGACCGGCTTCAAGAGTTGAAGGGTCTTGCCGGTAAGCAGCAGTACCTGCTTCACGATCAGATCGAGTCATTCCTCGACGAGAGCGCCTCGGTGGAGGACATGGATGAGGTCTACATCGCGCTCAACGACCTCAAGGTCGATGTGTTCGATAGCCACGAGGAGGCGCAGCAGAAGCTGAAGATCAAGCGCCGCGAGGAGAAGAAGCCGGCGGAGAAGCAGCTCCTCCAGCATCCGATGAGGTACGACGACCCGGTGCGCATGTACCTGCGCGAGATGGGCCGCGTTCCGCTCCTCGACCGAGAGGGCGAAGTCGAGATCGCCAAGCGAATCAAGGCCGGCGAGCGCCAGATCTGCACCGCATTGTTCCGCTCTACGCCCATCATCAAGGAGCTCCTGGCCATGGGCATCAAGCTCAAGCAGAGCAAGATGCGCGTGGAGGACTTCCTCCAGATCGATTTCGGAAACTGGAATCCCGAGTACTCGCCCAAGCGGGAGCGCGCGCGGGCGCTCAAGGCCATGGAGCGCGTGCGGCAGCTTCACCTGAAGCTGGTGAAGCTTCAGGAAAAGTCCGTTGCTCGCGCGTCGGAGGACAAGCGCCGGGCCCATAACGAGAAGGTTCGCCTCGCGGACGAGGAGCTGTTGCGTGACCTCTACGCGCTCCAGTTCAACGCGAGGCTGATCGACCGGCTGGCGACGCGCATGAAGCAGCTCTCGCTGGACGTGCGCGAGGCGATGCTGGAAGTCCGCCAGATGGAGCGCCGTCACGGCAAGACCGCCGAGGAGTTCGTGGCGCTTCTGAAGCGCTCGCGGAAGAGCCGCAAGGACGCGAAGCAGGTCGAGAAGGAGACCAAGCTCACGCTGGAGCTCCTGCTCGAATTCGAGAAGGCACAGAAGAATTGCCGGCGTAAGGTGCGCAAGGTCGAGCTCGAGGGCAAGTTGACCCACGAGCAGGTCCGCGAGGTGAACACCGAGATCCGCTCCGGCGAGATCGCGCGCGACAAGGCGAAGCGGGAGATGATCGAGGCGAACGTGCGCCTCGTGATCTCCATCGCCAAACGCTACACGAACCGCGGCCTGGAATTCCTGGATCTGATCCAGGAAGGGAATTCGGGCCTGATGCGCGCGGTCGACAAGTTCGACTACCGGAAGGGATACAAGTTCTCGACCTACGCCACGTGGTGGATCCGTCAGGCCATCACGCGCGCCATCGCCGACCAAGCGCGCACGATCCGCGTGCCGGTGCACATGATCGAGGCCATCAACAAGGTCGTGCGGACGTCGCGGCGGCTGGTACAGGAGTTGGGACGGGAGCCCACGCCCGAGGAAGTGGCCGAGAAGCTTCAGCTCCCGGTGGACAAGATCAAGAGCGTGCTGAAGGCGGCGCAGGAGCCGATCTCGCTCGATCGGCCCATCGGCGAGGACGACGATTCGAATCTCGGAGATTTCATCGAAGATACCAGCGTGGTCTCGCCGGCTCAGGCGGCCGCGTTCTCGATGCTGAAGGACGAAGTGAACGAAGTGCTGGAGACGCTCAGCAAGCGCGAGGCGAAGGTGATCCGCTTGCGATTCGGGCTGACGGACGATGGATGCCCGCGCACGCTGGAAGAGGTGGGGGCCACCTTCAACGTCACGCGCGAGCGAATCCGGCAGATCGAAGCCAAGGCGCTCCGGAAGCTGCGCCATCCGACGCGAAGCCGCCGGCTCAAGGGCTACGTGGAGATGATGTGATCGGTTCCTCGGCCTCTGGCGTGCGCGATCGGCGCGCGCGAATAGGCGAGGTCTGCTTGACCGGACTTCGAGCCGGGTGCTAGGGTGCCTGGCTCGGGTCCACCCGTCGATTCTCGATCACATTCGGGCCCATAGCTCAGCTGGTGAGAGCGCCCGGCTCATAACCGGGTGGTCCTTGGTTCGAGTCCAAGTGGGCCCATTTGCCCTCGATTCGCCGCAACACGAGAGAGAGGAACCAACGAGCTTGAGATTCATCGCGCGGGCGGTTAGCTCAGCTGGGAGAGCGCTGGTATCACAAGCCAGAGGTCACAGGTTCAATCCCTGTACCGCCCACCAACTCGACGCGCCCTCTGGGGGCCGGTTCGACGCGAGTCGAATCGGCGGCCGCCGAGCCCCGGGGTATCCAACGGGGAGTGCGCTCCGGCGTGCTCCCCGTTTTTTATTGGTGGTGAACCGTGCTGCCTGAGCTCGAAGCGCTCCTCCAGCTCCAGCGCTACGACGCGAAGCTCATGGAGACCCAGCGTAAGCGGGACGAGATTCCGCGGCGCCGCGAAGCTCTGAAAACCGCGCTGGACCAGGCGAAAGCGGCCCACGAGCGCGCCAAGAAAGAGCTGGAGCAGGTGCGGCACGACCGGCGCGCGCAGGAAAAAGAGATCGAGGTGGTCCAGAGCGAGGGCGTGAAGCTGGAGCGGCAGCTTCTCGCCG
>DASQAV010000041.1:0-24687 GCA_035635575.1 Candidatus Dormiibacterota bacterium
TTGGCACCTCGATGTCGGCTCATCGCATCCTGGGGCTGGAGAAGGTCCCAAGGGTTCGGCTGTTCGCCGATTAAAGCGGTACGTGAGCTGGGTTCAGAACGTCGTGAGACAGTTCGGTCCCTATCCATCGCGGGCGCAGGAAATTTGAGGGGAGCTGACCTTAGTACGAGAGGACCGGGTCGGACGGACCTCTAGTGTACCGGTTATCGTGCCAACGGTATTGCCGGGTAGCTATGTCCGGATGAGATAAGCGCTGAAAGCATCTAAGCGCGAAACTCGCCCCAAGATTAGATTTCCCCCAGCATAAGCTGGCTAAAGGACCCTCGGAGATGACGAGGTTGATAGGCCGGAGGTGTAAGCGCGGTGACGCGTTCAGCCGACCGGTACTAATCGTCCGTGAGGCTTGATCGGACTATTGATGTTCGGTGTTCGCCTTTACCCTCATCCAGATATTCAGAAAATCAAAACGGCGCGCTTTGTGGCGCGCCGGCAGGATTTCCGGTGGCTATGGCGGAGGGGTCACACCTCTTCCCATTCCGAACAGAGAAGTTAAGCCCTCCAGCGCCGATGGTACTGCACGGGAGACTGTGTGGGAGAGTAGGTCGCCGCCGGGAGTAAATCGAAGGCCCCTCGCGAAAGCGGGGGGCCTTTCCTTTTTCTACGGCTGGCTGGTCGCGAGCTCATTTCAACAACAGCATCCGCCTCGAAGATACGTACGACCCTGCCCGGATCCGATAGAGGTAGACGCCCGACGCCACCGGCCGGGACTGGTCGTTGCGTCCGTCCCACAGGAGCCGATACCGGCCGGCGGGAAGGGGCTGGTCCAGGAGCATGCGCACACGCCGTCCATCCACCGAGAACACCTCCAGCTGCGCCCGAGAAGCCGAGGGTAGCTCGAACTTGATCCACGTTGTCGGATTGAACGGATTGGGAACGTTCTGGAACAGGGCGTGGACCCTGGGCACGCCGCCCTCCGCCACATCGACGGCGGTCGTGCCGGTAATCCGGAACGGCAGGTCGCTCGAGTCGTACCCCATCACCCCTTCGGAGTCGTACAGATAGACGCGAATCCGCGCGGAGGGCGCCGCCACGGAAGGAACGGCCCAGGGGTAGCTCGTTCCGACGATGTGGGTGTTGATGGGCAACCAGGTCGAGTCGCGGTCCAGAGAGTAATAGAGCGCCGCGAAATCGGGCCTCCATCCGGACGGCTCGGTCCAGGTCACGGGCTTCGTGGAACCGGAGATCAGAATCTCTCCGCCATTGGGGGTCTTCATGTGCGGCCGGATGACCCGGATCGTGTCTCTTGCCGCAAAGAACGTTGTGTTCTCGACCTCTCCGGTCATGAGCACCGGGATGTCGTCTCCTTCCGGAAGAATGGCTTCCACCGAAGCACGGTCGAACTTGAAGGAGAGATCGGGAATTCCGTTATGGTTGAAATCGTCGATCGGAAGCGAAGTCTGCGTCGACGGGATTCCCTGGAAGCGAACCGTGGACAAGACGACTCGTGCCGGATCCAGCGACGGTGGAAGCTCGGTGCGCGCGGTGATGAACCGTCCGTCGCTGTGGAGATTGAGCGTGTTCGGATCGACGTCGGTGAAGGCGGCGTCCGTGATCCCCACGTGGAACAACGCGCCTTCCGCCGATTGCAAGTGCGCCGGGTCATCGCTCAGGATCCGGATGTCCGAGGCGTGATCTCCGGCAGGGAGATCCCTGGAGTCGAGGCGGACGGATAGAGCCGCGCATCCACCCGGAGGGACGGTTCCGGACAGCGGGTTCACCGTAATCCAGTGGATCGGGTGAGCGATCCGGATCGCCTGGCTCGCGTGCGGATAGCTCGTGTTGAACGCGATGTTCAGCCCGTCGTCCCGTGCGGCGTTCTGGATCCCGACGCTGCCGGACGTGAGTCCCGAGCCAAGCACCAGGTACTGGTAGATGATGTCACCGTCGGGCTCGAGGAAGATCTCGAACGAATACAGATCCGTCCTTCCGCGGGGAATCATGTTGTTGAACTGGATGATGAGCCTCGCGCCATCGTACTTGTAGTAGATGGACGATCCGGCCACGTCGATGTAGAGGAGATCGCGCCAGAGTGGCGCGACCAGGTTTTCCGGTACCTCGAAGCCGTCGCTCGGGAGCGGTTGATAGCTGTAGGACGCGGAGTGGCTTGTGAAGCTGATGAAGCCATTCGTGCACACGTTGAACTCGTGGAAGGTCGCGTCATAGAACGGGAATTCGAATCCCATCGGGAACGGTCCCAGCGTGAGATCGTCGGCAATGCCGGTGAAGGGAACCTGCGTGCCCGTGGTGCTGATGTCCACCCAACCGAAGATGGGCCCACCCAGATCGTCGCTATCCAGCCACAGGTGACCGAATCCATCCGGCCCCCCGGATCCCAGAACCCCGGGACGTTGATCCGGCGCATCCTTGCCCCGGTACAGGTAGGGCTGGATGGACGTGGCCGTCACAATTCCGCCGGGCGGCGTCGCGTGGAACGTGAGATCCGAGCCGCCGTCGTTGCAGATGAGGAAGGACTTCGTCGCGCTCGTGCCGGGGATCGCCGCCGCCTCGATCGAGGGTGGCCGGAGCGCGAGAATCGGCGGAATCACGCCGGCTCCGGTGAGCGCCACCTGCAGGGAAGGATTCCGCGCGTTCGAGGTGAAGGTCAGCGTGGCGTTCCGCGAGCCCACGGCTGAGGGCGTAAATGTGACCGCGATGGTCGTGCTCTCACCTGGATCCAGCTCGAACGCGACGGGGCTGACCGCGTAGTCCGCAACGTTCACGCTTGCGCTCGTGACCACGAGCCGCAGCGCGCCTGGGTTCCGGGCAACCAGCGACTGGGTGGAAGGCTGCCCGATGAAGATCGTTCCGAAACTCAGCGAACCCGGCGCGATCGCCAGGACCGGAGTGGCGGTCACGTGCAACGTGGTGGGCACGAACCTCTGCGCATTGTCTGGATCATTGGTCTCGAGCTGGATCCTGGCACTGTAGGCGCCGCTGGGAAGCTTGCCGGCCGTGAACGTGGCTTCGATGTCGGCTTGGCCGCCCCCCGGAACGACGAGCTGCTCGGGGGTGGCCGTGAGCCAGGTCACCTTCCGGATCGCCTCATCCATCACCTGCCTCAGATCCGCGAGATCGTTTCCGGCTCCGTAGGCCGCGGAAACGCGAGCGGTTTGGGTGCCGCTGAGCGGACCGAGGGCGAAATGAAGCACCTCGAGACCGTCCAACCTCATCACGGGGCCGTTCGGGAAATTCACGACGGTGTTTCGCGTCGTGTAGTCGTCCCAGCCGAAGATATCCATGTAGGCGGGGGTGTCCGGGGAGCCGATCGCGGCGTAGTGGTTGTCGAACGCGTACACCATGTTCCGCCGGCGGTCGTAATCCCAGTTGTCGTCATCGAAGTCCCCGTCCATGTCCCAATCCGCGTGCTCCTTGAAGATCAGGCTGGTCAGCGGTGTGCCCTGCGCTTCGAGCTGGGTCTCGATCCGGATGTATTTCTTGTCCCGGGGGAACGTGAACCGTCTCCGGATGAGGAGGAGACCGTCCTGGGTTCCGGTCAGCACCTCCACGATGAGCCTCGTTGGGGAATTCTCCAGCTCGGTATAGGACAGGGGAACGATCCCGAAATGGGACTCGTACGCCGTGTACCACGTGCGCTCCAGGCCCGACACGAGATAGGAAACCGTGTATCCCGCGATGAAGGACCCGACGCGGAGGTGCTCGATTCCAGGCGGGAACTGGAACGGCATGATCTCGCCGTAGGGAGTGATTCCGAAGTGGAGGTTCGTGCCACCGTATTCCGACTGGATCACCGGCGCGCCCGTGCTGGGGCTGGTCCTGTTCCGTGTGGGAGCCCGTAGCGCAGCGGGGACGGTGACGGGACTGCCCGGTGCGGGATCCGGGACGCCGTCACCCACCGACACGGAGACGTCGAGCTCGGATCCGCCCGTGTTGCGAACCGTGAGCCGCTGCGTGGAGATCTCGTCCGAGTGGAGATCGGCCGTGAGGGAAGCGGGATCCACGCCCAGAACGGGAGGGACGACCGCTTGCGCGTGAAGCCCCACGACGGCCGGCGAATCCAGATCGTTGCTGGCGATGCGCAGCTCCGTGGTCCGGTTGCCCGGTGTGGTCGCCGCAAAGGCGACCTCCACGTTCCTGCTCTGGAGCGGCTCCAGGGAGAAGGCGGTCGGGCTCATGGTGTAGTCCGGAAGCCCGGCGGTCATTCCGCTCACGATCAGACGATCGGTACCGACATTCGTCACCTGCAGGCTGCGGGTCAGAGTGCGTCCCAGGAACAGGGAGCCGAAGTCGAGGCTGTCCGGCGCGGCCGAGAGATCCGGAACGCCCACAATGTGGATCGAGACCGGGACGGACCGGAACGGCGTGACCGGGTCGTTGCTCGCGATGTCGATGGAGGCCCCGTAATCCCCGCTGAACAGGCCGGTCGCATCCAGAACCGTGTTGACCGGCAGCGATCCCGCCGGGGGCACGGTTCCGCCGGTCGGGCTCAGCGTGAGCCAGTTGGCCGAGGCAATCCGCACCGCGAGCCCGGGGTGAACGTAGGCCTGGTTGTACACCACGGTCAGCCCATCGCTCTGGGTCCCGTTCTGAAAACCGACCGTGGCGAAGCTCAAGGGCTCGGACATGGAGAGGTACTGGTACAGGATGGTCCCACTCGGGTAGAGCAGGATCTCGAATGTGTAGGGCCCTCCGCCTGAGAGGGAATAGACATGGTCGAACACGAGAATGAGTCTCGCCCCGTCGCTCCGGTAGAGGACGCGCGAGTCGGTGGCCACATAGAGGTCGTCCCAGAACGCCGCGAGCATGTTCTCCGGGGCGAAGAAACTGGGCAGTGGCGAGTTGCTGAAGGACGCCGAAGACGAGGTGAAGCTCAGGAAGCCATTGGTGCACGCCCGGAACGTCGAGTAGGTCGCGCCGTAGTAGGGAAAGAGGAACCCGATCGGTATCGGCGCCGACGTCTGATCGTCGCCATTGATCGGGATCACCGTCCCCGTGGACCCGATGTCGACCCACTGGAACACCGGACCTCCGGATTGATCGCTGTCGGCCCAGCGGTATCCGAATTGGTCGGGGCCCCCGAATCCTTGCGTCACCGGAGGGCCGACCCGCGCGTCGATCGCTCCCTTGCCGAGGGGAGGCAGGGTGCTCACGGTGACGGTAGCTCCCGCTCGAGTGTTCAGGCTGAACTGGAGGTCGCTCCCTCCCGTGTTCCCCACGGCCAGGATCCTGATTCTCGATTCGTTCGAGAACAGGTCTTCATGGATGGAGGTCGGAGCGACCGTGATCACCGGAGCCAGCACACCGACGCCGCCGACCGTCATCGATGCCGTGGGCTGGTCCGGATCGTCGCTCGTGACTTCGATCCTTCCCGAGACCGGCCCTGCCACCGACGGTTCGAATCGAAGGGGGATCTCGCGGTGCGCGCCGGGCCCGAGCGGGAAGGTCGTGCCGCCGATCACCGTGATGGAGGCTTGGTCGGAGGAAACGTGCGTCACGTGAAGCACATCGGTGCCCACGTTGTGCACGACGAGCGTTTCGGTGCGCGCCAGACCCACGAACAGGTTGCCGAAATCGATCGAGGAAGGGCTCAGATAGATGTCCTGGACGCCGGTCACGTGCAGGGTGGTCGGGACGCCGACGCGTCCCTCGTCCGGGTCATTGCTGAGCACGGCCAGGTCCCAGGAATAATCGCCTCCGATGAGGCCCTCCGTGTGAATTCCCATCTCGACGTCGAGCGAGGATCCGGCAGGGACGGTGCCGGAGGAAGGACTGGCGGTCGCGATGCCCGATCCGCGCGAGAAGACCATCACATCGTCGAGGAACCATCCCTCGTTGAACGCGCAATTGCCGCAGTCCCAGCCCGCCTGGAACCGGATTCGGATCGTCGAGCCGATGAAGGGAGTCAAATCGAATACGGCCGGCACGAACTCATTGCCCACGCCCCCGTCATGGGAGTAGGCCTCGTGAAACGCGAGCGGGTTTCCGCAGATGTCGTCGAGAACGTAGGGATACCCGGGGAGCGGGCGCACCTGAACCCACGTTGCGCCACCGTTGGTCGAGATCTCGACGATGCCGCCGTCCGGCTCGAAGCTGGGATCGCCACAGTCATCGAAGTTGTACCAGTGGTGCATGGCGAGCAGCGCGTCGGGGTATCCGAAGAGGTTGATCGGCGGAGACTGGAGCGCTTCGGCTCCGACGCCGGCATGCTGCTGAACGTGCCAGGAATGGCTCCCGCTATGGTGTCGCGTCGTCTCCAGCGCCCAGAAATCCAGTCCCCCGGGGAGCGTTGAATAGTGGGTCCAGCCGTTCGCGCCGCCCTCCATGTCGTCGTAAAAGATGAGGGTGCTGTCCCCGAGCGTCGTCTGAAGCTGCTTCCAGAGCGGGATCACCCCGGGCTGCGGGGAAGGCCTTACCTCGGAATGCGCGGCTGCCAGGGTATCGGTGCGGCTCTCTTCGTAGTGGGCCAGGATCTCGGAGCCGCTGTGCGCCGGAGTCGTCGCCGCGGGGACCGGCTCCGGGAACGTGAGATTCTGGAACCGGATCTGGAACGTGAGATCGCTCCCGCCCGTGTTGGCGACGTGGAGCATTCGGGTCGTCTCTTCTCCGCTCAGGAGGCTCGCGGCGAAGGAGGAAGGCGAAACGTCGATGTCCGGAGCGATCAGGCCCGTTCCGGTCAAGGCAACCCGGACTTCCGCCTCGTCGGGATCGTCGCTCTGGAGCACGAGATCGCCCGAGAACGGCATGGGACTGCCTGGATGGAACGTAACGATGACCTCGCCCCCTGCCGACGGGGGTAGATCCAGAGAGCCCGGGGAGGCGAGGAACGCCGGGGATGTCGTCTCGATACGGCTGACGTGCAGTAACTGCGTCCCGCGGTTCGTGACGCGGACCGTGTCGGCTCGCGTTCCACCCACGAACAGGTTGCCGAAGTCGATCGAGTTCCGCGTCACGTCGATATCGGGAACGCCTGTGACCGCAAGCTCGATGGGCACCGTGGCCTGGGGGGAAAGCGGGTCGTTGGTCTGGATCCGCACCGCGCCCGTATACGTGCCGCCGGCGAGGTCGGTGGCGTCCATCGCCACGCTGAGGGTCGTGCTCCCGGGCGCATGGATGCGGCCGGCGAGCGGCGTGACGTGGAACCACTCCGGGGTTCTCGAGATCCGCACGGCGAGGCCCGGCCGAACATACGTTGTGTTGAACGCGATCGTCAGCCCGTCGTCCCGCGTCGCGTTCTGGATGCCCACGGTCGCGCCATCGGCGAAGGGACCTACGGTCAGGTACTGGAAGACGATCGTCCCGTTGGGGTAGAGGATCGTCTCGAAGGTAAAGGGGCCGCCGCCGGCGGTCCTGGGGACGTCCTTGTATTCGATGATCAGCCGGGAGCCGTCGTTATAGGAGAAGGCGCGTCGGACTCCACTGAAATTGAGATCGTCCCAGAAGGCGGCGATGAGATTCTCGGGGGCTCCCGAATTGGGGAGCGGCTGATTCGAGAACTGAGTCGACGTGTTGGTAAAGCTGAGCCAGCCGTGGGTGCACGTCCGGAGCTCCGTGAAGACGTGCCCATAGAAGGAGAACGGGAACCCGATCGGAACGGGGCCGAAGTTCTCGTCGAGGAAGCGCATCGGAAGGGGGGTGCCGATCGTGCTGATCTCCACCCAGTCGAACACCGGCCCGCCGGGCTGATCGCTATCGGTCCACCGATATCCGAAGAGGTCCGGTCCGCCCGATCCGGTCGCCGGAGCGCCCACGCGCGGATCCGCCGATCCGCGCGCGATCGGCACGTAGTCGTGCGCGATCACCGCCGCGTTGGTCCGGTCTTCCGTGATGGTGAAATCAAGGGTGCCCTGGCCGACGTTCGAGAGAACGACCGACCGCTCGACGTGGGCGCCGGACAGAAGCGACTCCGTGATCGAGGAGGGGGTTACCTGGACCGTGGGGGGTCCCAGAGTCGTGCCCGACGCCACGTTCGAGATGGGGGAGGGGTTTCCGACGTCGTCCAGCACGCGAAGGGCGATGTAGTAGAGCGTCGAAGAAGTGAGATTGCCGACCTCCATCGTCTCGATGGAGCCCGGGGGCTGCGGTGTGGGAGGGTGAAGCGCCAGCGTGCCTGTCCCGAAGTTCTCCGCGGTCAACGGGAAGGGCGCGAACCGCACCTCGTAGCCACCCGCGGTCCCCGAGCCCAGGTCATCTCCCGTGGCGGTCCACTCGATCCGGATGGTGTTCGACGTGGGTTCCAGCACGTGCAGCGTGGTGACCGCTGAAGGCGGGATCGTGTCCGGATCCGCGATGGCTCGCGCCGCGTTCGCACGTCCTCCCGAAACCATGAGGCCCGCCAGCGCGTCGACGTGGTCGACGCTCGTGAGAAGCTTTTCCTTGAGGGCCCGGAAGGTCGCGAAGGGATAGCGCGCCCGGAGGAGAGCCAGGACACCGGACACGTGCGGTGTGGCCATCGAAGTCCCGCTGAGCAGGCCGTACGTGCCTCCCGGAAGGGTGCTCAGGATATTGGACCCGGGAGCCGCGAGGTCCACGCTGGTCGCGCCGAAATTGGAGAAGCCCGAAAGATTGTCGGTCGACGTGGTCGAGGCGACCGACACGATGTTGTCGAGGTCGTAGCTCGCGGGGTAGGCCGGAAATATATCGTTGTTCGAGGAGGAGTTTCCCGCCGCGGCCACGAAGAGAATGCCCGCGTCCATCGCGTTCTGGATGGCCTGCCGCAGCGCATCGGAAAACCCTCCCCCGCCCCAGCTATTGCTCATGATGTCGACGTGCATCATCGTGGCGTATTCGATCGCGGCCACCGCGTCGGCCGTGCTTCCGCTGCCACCCGAGCTCAGGAACTTGAGAGGCATGAGGCGCACGGACCAGTTCACTCCCACGACCCCGAGCCCGTTGTTCCCCACGGCGCCGACGGTTCCGGCCACGTGGGTGCCGTGGAAATGGTCGTCCATGGGGTCGTTGTCGTGGTTCACGAAGTCCCAGCCGCGAACGTCGTCCACGAACCCGTTTCCATCGTCGTCGATGCCATTCCCGGGGATTTCCGCCGTGTTGATGAAGATGTTCGCCGCCAGATCCGGGTGCGTGTAGTCGATGCCCGTATCGATGATGGCGACCACGACGCTGTTGCTTCCGGTGGAGATGTCCCACGCCTCCGTCGCATGGATGTCCGCGCCCGGGGTTCCGCCGGTCTGACCGGTGTTGTGGAGACCCCAGAGCGCGGAGAACAAGGGGTCGTCCGGCTCCGTGAGCGTCGTGACGATGTAGTTGGGCTCGATGAATTCCACGGCCGGGTGATTGCGATAGCGCGCGATGGCGTCGGCCACGGTTCGTCCCGTGAGCCGATCGTGCTCGGCATGGATGCGACCGAAGCCTTGGATCCTCGTGGCTCCCAGATCCGAGAGGATGGCGCCGCGGACCGATCCGGAGACCCCGGCCTTGAACTTGATGAGGATCTCCCCCGATTTCATGGGAGGCTCGGCCTGGACGGTTCGAACGAAGAAGGTGAGCGAAAACGTGAGGGCGATCAGCGTGATCGCGATCCGGATTCCGGAGACGGCGCGCATGGTGGACCTCCCGCCTAGGGGCGGAGCGAGCCGCATGACTCCAGACAGGATCACGCCCGCGTGATGGTCCCGTCGGGGTAACGCCTGGTCAGGTACTTTTAGGAATGTGATGAAAACGACCGGAGCGTGGGATGGGGGAGTTCGGCGTGAGCCAATCAGGCCGGACCCCACGGACCGTGATTTTCTCGGGCTGGAGCGGGTCGACAAAGCACCATCGACCGCAATCCCTGGAGGCTAGCACCAGCCTCCGGCCGGGTCAAGGCGGTCGCGAAATTTCCGCTTGACCCACTCCACAATTCATGTGACCATATGGTCACATAACCGCTACGAGGATCCTGGCCGGATGCGCCGAGGTCACTCGCGGTCGAGGAAAGGAGCGCTCTCGTGAACCCAGCCGTGAAGGAAGATCTGGTCCTGAACATCGAGCAGACCGTGGAAATCAAAGCCGCGCCCGAGAAGGTCTTCGAGGGGCTGATCACGCACCTCTGCAACATGGAAGGGGAGCCCGGAAAGCCCAGCCTCAAGCTGAAGCTCGAGCGGAAGCCCGGCGGCCGCTGGTACCGCGATCTCGGCAACGACAGCGGGCACCTCTGGGGCTTCGTCCAGTCGATCAAGCCGCCGACCCTACTCGAGATCTGCGGGCCGATGATGATCTCGAATCCCGTGGCCACCCATCTCATCGTTCGCCTCGCCCCGACGCCGACGGGCACGAAGGTCGTATTCAAGAACGAGGTCTTCGGACCTCTCCCCGAGGAGTACAAGGAAGATATGAAGAAGGGTATGGGAGAGGGATGGAAGCAGATGCTGGACGCGCTCAAGCGCGATCTGGAGCGCTGAGACGGGACGGCGTTCGCTCTCGGGCGGCCCGATGAGCTACGATCTCGATCCCGTGTGGAAGGCGCTCGCCGACCCGACGCGGAGGGCCATTCTCGATCTGCTCCGCAGGAAGCCCATGACGACGAACGAAATCGTGGAGCACATCCCCGATCTCTCTCGATTCGGCGTCATGAAGCACCTCGCGGTCTTACGCGAGGCCGGGCTGGTTCAGGCGAGAGAAGCAGGGCGGAGCGTGGTCAACAGCCTGAACGTGGTCCCCATCCGGATGATCTACGAGCGCTGGGTGAGCGACTATCAGGACCAATGGGCGCGCAAGCTGACGAAGCTCAAGCGTTCCCTGGAAGGAGAATGAAGCCATGAACACGCAGGAATCGATCGCCCACCAATTCGGCCTGATGTACCGGGTCACCGCCTCGAACCTGGAGCGCATGACTACCGAGCAGTCCCTGGCCCAGCCCGCCCCCGGGGGCAACTGCGCGAACTGGATCCTGGGCCACCTGACCAACGTGCAGAACGGCGTGATGCAGCTCGTGGGAGAGAAGCCGGTCTGGGAGAGCGATCAGCTCGCGCGCGCCTCGGAAGAGCCCATCACAGGGGGAACGAATGCCATCGACTGGGAGACGCTGCGGGACCGCTTTCTGGGCTCTCGCGACCGCTGTCTCCAGGCGATCTCCGGGCTCTCGAAGGAGGCGCTGGCGGAGTCGGTGCCGCATCCTTTCGGAGGTATGACCACGCGAGCAGAGCTCCTGTACGTGCTCGCGTTCCACCAGGCCTATCACGCGGGTCAGCTCGCCATCTCGCGCCGCATCGCCGGGCTGGAGGGGGCGGTGAAAAGCCCGCGGCAGGCTCGAGCGCAGCGGGTCTGATCGGCAGAGCTACGTAGAAGTTTGAGGAAGATTCGGACGGGAGGGGACTCCCCTCTCTAGGGGCATTCGGATCGAAGGGTCCGGGTAGCCCCTACTTTTTTTCTGTTCACCGCGCCAAGTTCGTTACAATCGAAGGGTCGTAGGACGTCGCCGGACCTTCCGGTTGGCGTCCGGCAGCCTGCGCAACCACAAGGATCCCCGCCTTGGAGAGCCGGTGCCGCTTCGTGTCCTTCTAGCAGACGACCACGTCCTCGTTCGTGATGGAATCAAGGTGACACTCGAAGCCAACGGTCTCTCGATCGTTGGAGAAGCCTCGGAAGGCCGCGAGGCCGTGAAGATGGTGCGCGAACTGAAGCCGGACGTCGCGATCTTCGACGTCAGCATGCCGGGACTGAACGGCGTCGATGCGGCGCGCATCGCGCTCAAGGAGAATCCGGGCACCAAGGTCGTCCTCCTGACGGTGCACACCGAAAACGAGTACGTCGACGAAGCCCTTCGGGCGGGCGTCTCGGGATACGTGTTGAAGAAGCAAGCCACCGCCGATCTGGTTCGCGCGATCCATGAAGTCTCGGTGGGGAACATCTACCTGAGTCCCGGAATCTCGCGCGCGGTGATGGAAGCCTTCCGCTCCGGCAAGGAGCTCGCGGCGCGCACGCTCACGGCGCGTGAGCGCGAAGTGCTCCAGCTCATCGCCGAGGGAAAGACGACGAAGGAGATCGGCTCCGTGCTCGGGATCAGCGTCAAGACCGCCGAGACGCATCGCAGCCGTGTGATGGACAAGCTCGAGATCCGCGATACCGCGGGCCTGGTGCGGTACGCCATCCGCATGGGGCTCGTCACTCCCTGACAGTACGCGCGGCGCGACGCACCCTCGCCGCGCGTCGCAGCACACCCAGCACACCTTCCGCAATGTGAACAGAACTCAATTGTTTTCGCCTGTGTACGGCAGCCTCGCGATCGTGTCCGTACATCGACGCAGGACCAACCCCGTATTCCCGCCCCGATTCACGCCGTTTCCACGCCGGGAGCAGCAGCAACGCTAACGACTTCATCTGCTGCGATCAGCGAGGACGTCCGCGATCGCTTCGCAGCGCCTCCATTCAGGGTTTCCCCGACACAACACTTCCGCTCAACCACCATGAAATTCAGGAACCCCCTCATTGGTGCGGCGTAGCGCGAGCCGATAACGTTGTCTGTGCAGGGCTGGGGACGGAAGAGGCGCCGCTACTCAACCCTTGCACACCGGCGGATCTGGTGGCGTAGCGAGGAGAAGGTGAACGCAACACGGTTCGCGGGATCCTTGATGCGACGAACCGAAATCGATCTTCCGGTGACCGGTAATGGTGGGGCGGGGGTCAGTTCGAGACGCCCGCCCCAATCCAATCACGCGGGCTCAGGGAAGCGGTCGTACACGCGAGAGCCCCTTCACTCGAGCCTCCAGGCGACACAGGGGGCGCGAATAGAAAGGCGCAGGGAGTTTCACCTCCCGGCGGCGGGCTCGTGCAAATCGCTCCGTCTCAACAGTGGCTCCGCAGCGGGAACAAGTGTGAGACCCCTGCGCCAAAACGTTTTCTCGATGTCAGCTTCGCTCTCATCGTCCTCACGATCGGTTTCCCCGCGTTCTGTCTCATCGCTCTGGCCATCGCGCTGGAGAGCCGGGGACCGGTCCTCTTCTGTCAGGAACGGGTGGGTTTCTGCGGCCGCACGTTTCGCATGTACAAGTTTCGCAGCATGGTCTCGGACGCCGAGCGCGACACGGGACCTGTTTGGTCCTCGCACTCCGACCCTCGCGTCACCCGGGTCGGCTCGATTCTGCGCCGAACCCATCTGGATGAGCTTCCGCAGCTGTTCAACGTGCTCCGCGGCGAAATGAGCGTCGTCGGCCCGCGTCCCGAACGGCCGGCGCTCGTGGAGCGCCTGTCGCGGCTGGTACCCGGCTACGACGATCGCTGGGCCGTGCTTCCCGGAATCACGGGGCTGGCCCAGGTGCGTCACGTTTACGACCAGTCCACCAAGACCGTCCGCCAGAAGCTTCGCTACGACCGCTGCTACATCCGGCGGCAGGGCAGCTTCTCCCTGGATCTGAAGATCATGGCCGCAACCGTCGCCTTGATGCTTGGCGCCGGCCCGCGGAAGCCCACTCCAGTGACCGCGTTCCCCAAGCCGCGCTCGCTGACGGGTAAGGAGGCATTGAGCAAGCCATGAAATGGAGAGGGATCAATAAGCTCGGAGAGGTGGCCTGGAAGCCTCTGCCGATGTTGGTCGATCGCGCCGCCATGGCGGTGCTGTCGCAGCAAGTGTGCACGACGATCTCGATGCCTGCCTGCATTCGGGCCGCGCTGATCGCCACCGAGATCGGAGCCCAGAACGGCTCCTCCAACGGGGCTTCTCCACCCATTCAAATCACGTTGCGGGGAGGGTTGGTGATTGGAGGGCTGGGGGTCGAGCTCATCTTCCGGAGCCGGCCCAAGCGTCCTTCGGGATTTCCGCGCGACGTGACCACGAAGGCGACGCTTCTCCCTGGAGGGCAAGCGCTCGAAATTCATGACAAGACGATCCGCGCCAAGATCGGCGGCGATCCCGCCGCCTGGATCCAGATCCGCGACGGCGAAGGGGTGCCCCTCACGGACCAGGTATACGTGGGCCGGCTCGGCAAGGGTCCCTGTCTTATGGACCCGACGTTCTCCTGTCTCGTCACCGCGGAGACGTACGTCTCCCCGGTGGGAATCTCCAGTCCGGCCGAGTCGGACCTCACGCTCACCGGCGAGATGACCTTCGATCGAGGGCTGACGCTGCGCGTGGTTCTGCGCCGGCGGGAAGGACCGCTCTGGTGGGGACGTCGTCCCGACGCGGTCCTGGACTTCGACATCGTGAGCGCCGGTCACATGGTGCACTTTCCGGCGCAGCCGGTCTGGACGGGAGAGAGCGTGGGCACGCTCCGGTCCCTAATCTTCCTCGATGGTGAAGGGGAGCCGATCGGGAACGAGCACCTCTTGAAGCCGACCGTCGCGCTCCAGTAGCCGGCGAGGCTATTTGCGGGGAGGCGTCGTCGCCGATCCGGTCCAGGATCCGATTCTCAGCACTCCATCTTCAGGAGCGTCCGGCGCGACTTCGGTCACCATGTGAACTCGCGCCGGATCTCCGATCACCCGACCCGACAACGAGGCGACGGCGCGGTTTCCCAGCATCGTCGCCTGATCCAGCGAGCGCGCTCCCACCGTCACCCGTATGGGATCGCCCACTTGTGGCGACTGGTTCAGCCAGGTGGCGACCTCGAGGAAGATCGGGGGCGTCTCCTTGCCGGTGCGCGAGCTGGGTCCGTAGCTCGTGCCGCCGTTCTCCGCGGGCACGAGGTCGCGGCCCGACATCGCCAGCATGGCACCGGCCGGGGTGTCCGAACGGTACGCCGACACATCGAATCCCTGACCGACGAAGCTCCGCTTGTTCCCGGCGCGATCGTGCGCCTCGAAGACGTACGAGTAGGTCAGTCCCGGCGTCACCAGGGCACCCGACTTCGTCCGGCCGTCCCAGGCAATCTCCTTGGGAGGATCGCCCGTTCCATCGAAGGATGCGACCGTCTGACCCCGTGAGTCCGCCACGAGCAGCCGCCACCGGACGGCACCCGTCACCGCCGGGCGGAATACGGCGACGGGTCCCGTCGCGAATTTCCGGAGCCAGGGCTTGGCGACATAGGGCGAGCGCTCCTGGGAGGAGAGCGCGATCAGAGGCGTGGACAGCTCGGGCCGGGTGCGGTTCAGCACGTCCAGGGCGGTGCCGCGGGTCAGCCCTGGCACTTGCTCCGGATCCAGATCCAGGGTGAGCTCCGGGCGCCCGAAGTCGATGTGCACGCGGTCCTCGCCCTCCACGGTCATGGAGCGGAACTCGGTTCCCGCCTGGCCCGCGCGGAGCGTCATCGAGGAGTCCGAGGCCGCGGACGGAGCGGCCTTCACGGCCGGTGCGGCCGCGCTGGTTCCAGCCGCGGCGGCAAGCGCGGCCATCGCGACCAGGACACCGAACGTCTTCCCACCGATCCGACCGATGCCGTGAAGTCTGGAATGCATGGCTCGCCTCCTCTATCCCGCGTCCCGCAGGCGGTACCGGAATGTGATCATGCCCCATTGCTCGCCCGACTGACCCGGGCCGAGCGGCTTGAAGCGCCAGGCGCGGATCGCCATGCGCGCATTCTCGTCGAAGTCCTCGAATCCGGCCGTCTTCTGCACCATGACGTTCTCCTTCACGCCGCCGTCCGCGCGGACCACGAAGTAGAGCGTCACGGCGCCTTCTACCGCGTCCTGCTTCGCCCATTCGGGATAGGCGGGCACGGCATAGGAGAGAACCGGGCGGTCGGCGATCGGGCCCGTGATGGAAGCGCCCGCGACCGTGCGCCGGGCCGTCGTCTCCGAGCTCCGCGCGGGCTTCGGCGTTTCCCCGCCGTGGCCCGTCTCCGCGACGGTGGCCAGCGTGGGCGCCGATCCGGTGCCGCCACGCGCGAGCGGAAGCGGAGGACCCTCGCCTCCGCCGCCACGGCTCAAGGTGATGGGGTTCGCGAGCCCCGCTCCCGACGAGATCGCGGCCGGCGAGGACCCGAAGAGAGACGCCGGGGCCTTGGAGGGAGTGATGGCCGTGCCCGGCCGCTCGGGCTGCTGCTGCATGGCCGCGAGGCGGGCCTCGAGCCGGTCCTGGAATGCCCAGCTGGATTGCGGATCCGGCTCCATCTCCGCGTTGGAAGCCCTGCGCATGAAGTGGGTCTCCCTGATGTCCTTCCGGGACGTCGAGACCTCGGGAGCTCCCGGCGCGGGAGCCTTGGGACCCGCCGGGGGCGCCAGGTCGCCGGCGTCGATCAAGGTGATCTCCGTGATGGGATTCAGGATTTCCCCCGGGACACGATGGAAGAAGAGCAAGAGGAAGAGGAGCGCATGGGCCACCACACTCACGCTCATCGTCCATCGCGTGCGAAGGCGAGTCGATCTCAGATCGATGCGAGAGGTCGCGGCGGTCATCGCTCTCCCTCCGTGCGCTGTCGCGTGGCGATCGCGAGGCGCGTGGCCCCGTCCGCCTTGGCCTGCTCGAGCAGGCGGCGAACCGCCGAGTACGGCGCGCCGGAATCCGCGCGGACGACGACGAGAACGTCCTCGTTCCCGTGCTGGGAGAGCCTGTCGCGCAGGTAGCGGTCCAGATCCTCGCTGGAGACGACCTTGTCGTCGACGGCCAGCCGTCCGGTCGAGGAGAGTGTGATGCTCACGTTCCGCTCGTCCTCCGCCTCGCGCGTCCGCGCCTGCGGCAGATCCACCGGCAGGTCCGCCACGGAAAGGAGCGGCGCGGTCACGAGCAGGATGATGACCAGGACGAGCGCCACGTCGATGATCGGCGTGACGTTGACTTTCGTGATGACGTGATGAGGAGCTATCTGGCGCGAGCGCACGTCAGCCTCCGATCACCGCGATCTGGGATGCGCCGCAGTGCTTTGCCTCGTCCAGCACCGAGACGAAGGTCCCGTGCGGCACGTCGTCATTGCAGCGGACCGCGACCATCTTGGTCGCGCTCGCGGCAAGAAGCGGCTTGAGAATGTCCGACAGCAGCCTTCTCGGGACGAGACTCGAGTTCACCATGACGTTGTCCGCCGAGACCACGGTGATCTCGATCCGCTCGGTGCGCACCTTCTCGGCGGACTTCTGACCGCCCGTGGCGGCGTTCCGGACCAGGATTCCGGACTGAAACGCCATGGGGGTCGTGATCATGAGAATGACCACCAGCACCAGCGACACGTCGATCAGGGGCGTCATGTTCACTTCGTGGATCCCTTCCGGGACCCGCTTGCCTCGCGTGTATCGGCGCACGAGAGCTCCTTACGCGGCGCGCGTCGAATGGCGGGACGCGCTCCGGTGTGTGGACTCGATGCGAAGGGTGCGCGCATGGTTCTCGGCCACCGTCAGCAAGGTGCCCATCTGGCGCACGAAGTGGTTGTAGAGCATGACCGCCGGGACCGCGACGAGAAGTCCGGCAGCCGTCGTGAAGAGCGCTTCCGCGACGCCCGCCGCCACGACGGACGGTCCGGCGGAGCCGGTCCGCGCCATGTCATGGAAGGCGCGCATGATTCCCCACACGGTTCCCAGGAGTCCGATCAGAGGCGCGGTGTTGCCCATCGTGCCCAGGAATCCCAGGTTCCGCTCCAGCGCCATGCGCTGCTCGCTCAGGACGATCTGGAGCTTCTCCTCGGCCGCCTCGGCCGGCAGGTCGGCGTTCCGGAGAATCTCGGACGCCACCGCTCCGAAGGGATGCGGGCTTTCGGCGCAGATCCGGACGGCTTCCTCACGGTTCCCGCGCGCGAGCGCCTTCAGGGCCGTGGCCAGGGACGTGTCCGGATTCCCCCGGCGCTTCGTGAAGTAGAACATACGCTCGAGCGCGAACCCGACCGTGAGCACGCTGCAGATCAGGATCACCACCATGACCGGACTCGAGCGCATCGCGCCGATCCAGTCGAAATTCTCGAACATGGACGAACTCCTTTCGTGAACCGGTTTCGGGACTACCGCTTCTTCGTTCCTGGCTGAAGCTGGGACGCGCGCCCCTTGGCGAGCGACGCCAGCTCTTGATCCTGCGAGTTACGCGCGATGTCGAGGTAGACGTCATATGCCTTGGCGAAGCTCTTCCGGGATTCGTAGATCGCGGCGCAGCGCGTGAGCGCCGAGACCCGGAACGCGTTCTTTCGGTCGGTCGAGGCCGCCGCCTGGAGATAGGCGCGGAGGGCGCCGTCCAGATCGCCCTGCGTCTCGCGGCACCGGCCCAGCCGGTACTCGGCCTCCACGGCGAGCGATTTCGAGCGCGCCGCGGCGGCCGCGGCTTCGAAGTTCTTTTCAGCTTCCTTCAGGTTGCCGGCGGTTTCGTCCATGTCGCCCAGCTGGAACGCGACGTCGGCGGCCCGCGGATCGCCCGGGGACTCGGCGCGGAAGCGCTCCAGGGACGCGCGAGCCTCCTCGGACTGGCCGAGCACCTTCTGGCACAGGGCGAGGTTGTACCGCGACGCGGACTTCATTTCCGTGGAGAGGCTCTCCTCGAGCACCCGGGTGAACGCGACCGCGGCCTGCGCGTATTCCTTGGATTCGAACTGCATCAACCCCAGGCGGAACTCGACGGTGGAGCGGAGGTCGCTCTCCACGAACAGGGACAGGAACTGCTCGTAGGAGAGCCGTGCTTCCGCCGCCGATCCGCTCCGCGCGTAGGAATCCGCGAGGAGGAATTGGGCCTGGTCGGCCGCCGAGTAGCCCGGGAACCGGCTCACGACGCGCCGGAAACCCTCCGCCGCGTCCGTGTACTCCTCCTTCTGATAGTGCCGCTTGGCGATCTGGAACTGCGCGTCCGCCGCGAAGGCGCTCGAGGGGTACTTCTCGATCAGGGTCTCGAGGACCTCGGAGCCCTTCGCCGTCTGTCCGAGGCGATAGAGCGCGAGCTCGGTTCCTCGCTGAGCCTCGCGCGCGGCCGGACTGTTCGCATACTGCTCCTGGGTCTTGGCGAACCCCGCGAGGGCCGCCGCGTCGTTTCCGGCGTTGTACTCGCACTGCGCCAGCCGGAGCGTCGCGAGCGCCGCCACGTCCGTCGAGGCGAAGTGCTCGAGGAGCCCCGCGTAGCAGCGCTTCGCTTCCGCGTAGCGCTGGGCCATGAAATAGAGGTCTCCCGCGCGGGCCCACGCCCGTTCGGCGATGGGCGCGTCCGCGCTGTCCCGAACCACGGCCTCCCACTGATCCACGGCATCTCCGGCCCGGTTCAAGCGCGCGTAGCAGAGCCCCGCCTGATAGCGGGCGGAGAGGCGATCCGCGTGCGTGGGGAACTGTTTCAGGAACATCTCGTACGTGGCCGCGGCGTCCCGATAGCGCTTCTGGTTGAAGCGGTAGCGCGCGATGTCCAGGAGCGCCCCGCTCACGACCGGGCTGTTCCCCGACGCGCCGAACACGGCGACCAGCCGCTCCTCCGAGGCGACCGCGAGGCTGTCGCGCCCTTGGCGGGCGTACGTCCACGCGAGGAGCTTCGTGGCCGAGGCGCCGATCGGGTGGCCGGGGAAATCACGCGTGAGGCGCTCGAGCGTGGCTTGAGCCTCCGCGTAGCGCCCCTGGGCGGCGGAGGCGTCGGCGTCGATCAGGAGCGCCCACGCGCGCCACGGAGAGCGGCTCGGCGGCAGGCGCTGGAGCATGAGATGCGGCGCGCCCGCGAGCTGGCCGATGTTTCCGGCCTTGTGGTAGCTGTACTCGAGCAGGCAGAGAGACGCGTCCACCAGCTCTCCCAGGTCCGGCGACGCGAACGTGAGCGTCGACGTGGAGGAGTCGCTTCGCGTCGCGTACCGGTCGAGCACGATCTGGAAATACGGGGCCGCGGCCATGGGACGGTTCTGCGAGAGGAGACCCACACCCGCCAGATACGCGGCCGCGGGAGCTTCGGGCTCCAGCGGATAACCTGAGACGACGGTCTGGTAGGTTCCGGTCGCGTCCGAGCCTCGGCCCATCGCGTCGAGGCAGCGTGCCACCCGGTACTGGGCGCTCGCCGCCACGGAATGCTGGAAATACGTCGTGAGCACGCGGTTCAGCTCCGTGATGGCTTCCGCGTACTTCCTCTTTCCGATCAGGGACTCGCCGATCAGGAACTGCGCGCGCGCAGCGACGTCGGTGCCGGCGCGGCGCGCCACGATCCCGCGCAGGAGCGCGAGCGAGGAATCGACCGAGCCCGCGAGGTAGGTCGATCCCGCCCAGCGAAGCTCCGCCTCGGCGCGCACGTTCTCATCGCGCACCTTCTGTGCGGCGCCGGCGAATTCCTCAGCGGCGCTCCGGTAGTCCTTCGCCCTGAGAAACGCGTCCGCCTTGGCCAGGATCGCGAAGTCGCGAAGCTTCGATTCGGGATAGCGGTCGGCGACGTCCTGGAAGGCCGCCGCGGCCCGGAGCAGCGAGCCCGAGCCGAGGAGGCAGAGGGCGCGCAGGTAGATGGCGGCCGGGCCGGTGGGCTTCGGCCCCAGCATGGCGAGCGCTTCGGCCGGCTTGCCCCGCTGGTAGAGGACGGTGGACCGGGCCAGGAGGACGCGCGGGTCGACGGCGTACCAGCCGCGCGCCGCGGTCAGCGCGGTGAGTGTCTTGTCCGCGACGGTGGGATCTCCGCGGCGGAGCGCGTTCCAGGCCAGGGCCAGCTCCGCCTCGCCCACGAGCGGGCTCTGCGGATAACGGCCCTTCCACTCCATCCAGGCCTTCGCGGCCTCGGCGTCCCTGCCCGCGGCCTCGGTCGCCTGGATCGCGGAGAAGGCGGCGTCATCGGCGAACGCAGTCTTGCCCAGTCCGCCTTCCGCCTGACGGAACTCGTCCCGCGCTTCCGTATAGCGCCCGAGCCCGAACCGGATCTCGCCGGACAGGAACCGCGCCGCGGTCTGCTCGTCGTCCGTTCCGCGCCGAATGACGCGCTGGGTGATCTGAAGCGCTCCCTCCAGGGCCGCGGTCCGGTCCGTGCTGCCGAGGAGGCGGGCCGATTCGAAACGAAGTCCGGCTTCCTGGAGCTCCGCGCCGGGCGCCGCCTCCACGGGTACCGGCGCCTTCTTCGCGCCGGCGTACGCCGTGGTCGTGAGGCCGCCCACGAGGAGCGTCCCCGCGAGTCCGAGGAGCGGGAGACCGAGCCGTATTCTTGCGATCCGCGTCATCATCCGTGGCTCCGCGTTCATGGGGTTACGGCTGGATCGGGATCACCGGAACGGAGCCCTGCGGTCCGCCCGTGGAGATCTCGACGGTTTGCGCGGGGCTCAGGACCTCACGGCCTTCCGCGTCGTGCACCATGAGCTGATAGCGATAGCTTCCGTCCGGAAGCGGCAGGCCGTTCTCGTCCTTGCCGTCCCACATGAGATGGGCGGGAGGGATCCCCTTGCCGCCGAACTTCCGCACGACCTGGTTCGTCTTGTTGATGAGCGAGAGCTCCCAGTTGTCCGTGTCGCCCTTGGTGCGCGACCCGAGCGAGATGTTGGTCACCGCGTTCTCGCCGGTGGGCGAGAAGACTTCCGGCTCCGCCTTGGCGGTCGCGTAGAAGCCGCCAAACCGGTACGAGACGCCAATTCGATGGATCATGCCGAGCGGATGGTCGGAGACGCCGTAGTCGAACTGGTAGTGGCCGCCGGTGCGGTAGCTGAATCCGCCGCTTGGGCGCTGGTCGTTCATTCCGACCCGCAGCGCGAACGCCGGCTGGATCCAGTACTCCGATCCGCCGTGCATCGTCATGCCGAACTTCTGGGTCTGGTCCAGCTCGCCCGTGATCAGGCCGCGTCCACGCATGACGCTCGCCGAGAATCCGCCGCGGAACTGGGTCGCGTACGTCTCCTTGGTGTCACGCAGCGTGATGCTGGGCCCGCCGAGGTTCAGGGCCGAGGCCCCGACCCGGATGGCCGGCGTGACGTTCATGATCGCACCCACGTCGAATCCGACCCCGCCGCCGCTGAAGTCCTCGAGGGTCTGGCGCACGAGCTTCGAGCTCACACCGAGCGCGAATCGGGGCGTCACCGCGCGGGACATCGTGAGGATGTAGGCGGTCTGGCTCTCGCGGAACGTTCCGATGACGTTGTTCATGTCGTCCGTCTTCTCGAAGGCGCCCGAACGGAGCGAGAGCACGCTGAGCCCGAAGCTCGGAAGCTTGCTTCCCGGGACCGCGAACTGAAACGCGCCGAGGGTCGTGTCGTCGAAGAGGCGAGACACGTCCATGCGCATCTCGTTGGGCACGAGCGTGCTGAGGCCCGCGGGATTCCAGATGACCGAGGACGCGTCATCCGCGGCGCCGACGAAGGCGCCGCCCAGACCCAGCGTGCGTGCGTTGACGTAGGTCGAGAGCCACGCCCCCGGCGCGCCCCCGGCTTCCTGTTCACTCCACGCCGGACCGGCGCTCAGGAGCAGCGCGCCGGCGAGGACGAGATTCAAGACAGCGATCTTCACGATGCGGTTCATGTCTCCTCCTCGATTACCGAACCACCGCGACCTTGCGGCGGATGACACCCGTGCCCGGAGCCTCGATCATGACGATGTAGCCGCCGCTCGAGACGACCTCTCCCTTACCGTTCTTCCCGTCCCAGACGAACTGGTTGAGTCCCGCTTGCCCGCCCGGGCCGCCGCTCGGGAATTCCTTCTTCAAGACGAGATTCCCGGTCTGCGTGTAGACGCGCAGCGTCACCGTGGCGTTGTCCATGATCTTCCAGGCGATCGTGGCCGGCTGCTCGGGCGGATGGAACGGATTGGGGAAGCTGTACGCGGTGGCGACCGCGGCTGCCGGATCGATGAACGCGACGTCGAGATCCAGATCGGCCGTGAGTCCGGCCGCGCTGACGTGGATCCTGGTCTTCTCCGGATTCCGAGGGCTCAGGAAGTCGGCGCGCGCAATGCCGCTCGCGTCGCTCACCGAATCGGTGGCGGTGATCGTCCCGGTGCCCGAGACGACGCTGAAGGCGGCCGCCAGGGCCGGGACGCCGTTCTCGAAGGCGTCCACGACGCGCGCGGCGATCGTGGCGTGCCGGTTTCCTCCGACCCACGGCGGGTTGCTGGTCAGATGGATCAGGCTGGGCGGTCCGGGCGTCACGGTGAGGACGTTGCTCGTCGCGGGCGCGTTTCCGGCATCGTCGGTCGCGACGATGACGATCGGCTCCGCGAAGGTGTAGGTCTGCGAGATCGCGCGCTGGCCCTGCAAGAGCTGGAACTGGCTCGTGAGCAGCGTGCCCTGTCCCGGCAATCCGCCGGACGCGCGCCTCGCCGTCACCGTCACGAAGGAATTGATCTCCTGGATCACGCTGCCCGCGTCGTTGGTCGCGCGGACGGTCAGTGTGAAGGGCTCACCCGCCCCCACGCTCGAGGGCGTGACCGCGGCCTCGAGGTGGAGCCCGCTCGAGATCGCGCGGACCTGCGTGGTGCTGCCCGTCTTCGAGGGCTGCGTGACGTCGGTGACCGAGATCTGCTGGAAGCCGCCCGTCGAGAGCCGGAGGTTCATCGAGGCGACGCCGTTCACCATCGCCGCGTCCGCCGGAACCTGAGCCAGCGGGTCCCCGCACGTGATGTGCACGACGTCCGAAGGCCCCGCGACCGGATTCCACCATTGGTCAGTCGCGAGCACGGTGAGCGTGAAGGCGTAGTTGATCGACTGATCGGTCGCGGTGCCCGTGCGGCCGCTCACGGTGCCCGGCGCCGGAGACTCGCCCGGCGCCAGGACCAGCACCCGCGAGAACGCGCCCCCGACGACCGTGACGTTCCCCGAGGTGTTGCTCAGGATGGCGACGTTGTCCACGTCGCGCGCGGTGATCGTCTGCGTTCCATTCTTGTAGAGGCGCCCTGGGAAGATGAGCTGTCCGCTGACGAGCGTCGTCTCGGCGGGAATGCCGGCGAAGGCGTCCGTCGACGTGAGCGCGACGCGATCGCTGATGCCGCTCACGACGTTCCAGAAGGCGTCCACCGCGCGCACCGTGATCGAGAAGGGCGTTCCCGCGGTCTGATTGAGCGGGGTTCCGTCCTTGCCGTCCGCCGTGCCGCCCCTTTGGGCCTCGCCCGGCAGGATGATCTGGAGCTTGGCAACCGAAGCAGGATTGACCGTGATGTTCCCGCTCGTTCCCGTCCGAGGAGGCACCGAGAAATCGGAGCAGGTGAGCCGGACCGAAGCGCCGGCTCCGAAGAGGGTGACCGGCCCGGTCCAGACGCCCGCCACGAACGTGATCTGGATCGGGATGCTCGTGCCGGCGCCCGTGTTGGCGGCCAGGATGGCGTCCCCGGCGTAGCCAAAGACCGTATTCCCGCTCGCGTCGGTAGCGCGAACCGTGATGGTGAACGGCACGCCGGCCACCTGCGGTGAAGCGATCGACGAGAAGACGAAGTGATCCGCCGCGTTCGGGACCACCTGGATCCCGGCGCTCGTCATGGAAGTGATGCTGGTGTTGGTCTGGTCCGTCACCGTCAGGGTCTGTGTGCCGACCGTGACGAGCGTGACCGTGAACTGCCGGAAGCCTCCCGAGAGGCTGCCGGTCACCGGCACGTCTGCGGGATCGGTGGCCGATTCGATGCGCACCACGTCCCCGACCGGCACTTGGTTCCAGTAGTCATCTGTTCCGTAGATGCTGACCGTGAAGCTGCGCCCGGCCGCCTGGCTCGCGGGAACGCCGGCGATGCCGCTGACGCTTCCGGGGAGAGGCGATTCACCCGGCGTCACGATCTGCAGACGGCGGAACGATCCCGGGTGGACGATGAAGGAGTTGCTGGCGCCACTCTGGCTCGGATGTCCCTGGCCCTCCGCCCGGAGGTTGACGTTTCCGCTGTTGATGTTCGTCTCGTCCGCGCGGTACGTGGTGACGTTGCCGCTCCATTGGCCCGAGGTCAGGGTCACGGTCGACGGCGTGATCCGGCCCTCGCCGAAGCTGGTGAGCTCGC
>DASQAV010000042.1:0-6766 GCA_035635575.1 Candidatus Dormiibacterota bacterium
GCCGCCCTTCTGATCACGCTGCTCGGCGCGGTCGCGGGCGCGATCCTGGTTCCACAAGAATTGGCACGCCGGGACGCGCAGCCGATTCCTACCCATTCGCCGATGCATCGAAAGCCGCCGCGAGCCGGGGCAGCGGCGGCGAAGCAGATCCCATTCGTCCGCGGCGTCTGCTGGGAAGGTGCGGAGAAGATCGATTCGACCGATCTCGATCCGCTCCTGCGCATCCGCGCGAACTGGATCTCGCAGACCCCCTTCGGCTGGCAGCGGGGTCTCGACACGCCGGAGGTCCGGAGCTCCCATGGGGCGTCGGGCGATGGAGCCCGCCACCACCATGGCTTCTGGGGCGAAAGCGACGAAGGCATCGTCGCGACCACGCGCTGGGCGCACGCGCGAGGCATCCGGGTCCTGCTCAAGCCGCACCTCTGGACGCGCTCCGGATGGTCGGGCTCGATCGCCATGAAGAACGAACAGGATTGGGCGCAGTGGTTCGCGGAGTACCGCGCGTTCATCCTGCGCTACGCCGATCTCGCCGAGCGGACCGGCGCCGAAGCCCTGGCGGTGGGGACCGAGCTGGGAGGAACCACCAAGCGCGATCGCGAGTGGCGCTCCATCATCGCCGACGTGCGCCGCCACTACCGCGGCACGCTGGTCTACTGCGCGAACTGGGCCGAGGACCTTCATCACACGCAGTTCTGGGACACGCTCGACTGGATCGGCGTGCAGGCCTATTACCCGCTCAGCGACCAGCCGGGGCCAACGACCGAGATGCTCGTCCGTGCGTGGGACGGGCCCCTCGCCGACCTCGAGACCATTGCGCGGATCTGGGGGAAGCCCGTCGTCCTGACCGAGATCGGCTACCACAGCCTGGACACGGCCGCGAGCCGCCCCTGGGAATGGGACCTCCCGGGAAGCCTCTCCATGGAGACCCAGGCACGCTGCTACGAGGCGCTATTCCAAGCGGTTTCGGATCATCCGGTCGTGCACGGGGTATTCATCTGGAAGTGGCACCCGGACTACGCGCGCGCGGGCGGCCCTGGGGACACCGAGTATTCCCCCCAGCGGAAGCCGGCAGAAGCGGTTCTCGCCCGCGGGTATACGGCGATCGAGAAGCGGGGAATCTAGGGGTAGTGGTCTAGTTTCAAAAGACCACCACCGAATCTAGCCCTCCCTTGTAGCGTGTGGGGCCCTCTGTTAGGCTCCCGGCGAGTGACCGGCACTCCCACCCCAGCTCTCAGATGGAGGACATGGATGAAGACTCGCAAGGCTCTGTCCGTTGCCGTGCTCGCCGCGTTCGTCCTGTGGATCGCGCCCGTCGTGTTCGCCCAATCCGGTACCACGAGCGGTTCCGCGCCCGCCACGCCTGCCCCGACGGCCACGACGGCGCCCGCGAAGCCCGCGCCCGCCAAGGCCGCGGCCGCGAAGTCAGGGGCCACGAAGGCGGACGCGACGAAATCCGCAGCCAAGAAGGAAGCGGCGGTGGCCACCGGCCCGCGCTCGGTCATCGGCGAGGTCGTCGATCCGGCGTGCTGGATCGTGAACGGCGCGAAGGGAGCGACGCACAAGGAATGCGCGATCGCCTGCGCGAAGGCGGGACAGGTTCTCGGAATCGTCGAGAGCAAGACCCAGAAGCTCTACATGGTCGCGACCGACAAGCCGGGCGAGGATCCGAACAAGGGACTCATCGATTACGTTGGCCAGATCGTGTTGGTGAAGGGGCGGGTGTACTCGCGCGGTGGCGCGACCGGGATCAAGATCACCTCCGTCGAGCCGTACAGCCCGACGCCGGTGATTCCGCAGTGATCAGCCGTCGGACCCACGATCCGATAGCGTAACGAGGGAAGTCGGAGGAATCATGCAGGTGAATCAAGCTCGCACGCTCGCGCTCTCGGCTTTGGCTGTGGCGCTCCTCTTCGTCGCAACGGCCGGCGCCCGGCAGGGTGGGAACGCTTCCACGCAGTCCCAGGAGGCGACCGCACCCAGTCCGCCGGTGAAGGTCAAGGCAGCGGGGTCGGGCGCGTCTACCTCCGCGCCCATGTCGCATCATCATGGAGCGCCGGTGGCCTCGAAAGCTCCGGCTGCGAGCCCCGAGGTCAAAGGCCAGTACATGACGATCGTCGGCGAGGTGATGGATCCAGCGTGCTTCCTCGAGGCGGGAGCGAAGTCGGTCGGTCCGGGGCACTACCAGTGCGCGATCGATTGCGCCAAATCCGGACAGACGCTCGCGATCTATTCCCGCGATCAGGACCAGATCTACTTCATCGCTGGGGAACTCCCGGGGAAGAACCCGAACGATCCCGTGATGGCCTACATTCACAAGAGAGTCGACGTGTCGGGAACGGTGTACCACCGCTCGGGTGCCTACGGCATCGTGATCACCAAGGTCACGCTGCACGAGGACAAGCCCGCGGGCGCCGAGAAAGCGGAAGCAGTCAAGAAGGTGGCCCCGACAAGGATCGAGGTCGAAACCGAAGGGGCGACCGGTCAGGACACCGGCACGCCCGCGACGGGAGCCCCCGCGGGGAAATAGCCCTATCTCGATGAGTCGCCGGCGGCCGACAGAATGAACTCGCTCGTCCTACCGCTCACGGCGATCGTCGTCTTCGCGTTCGCCTACCGCTACTACATCGCGTTCGTCGCCACGAAGGTGGCGCGCGTCGATCCGTCGCGTCCCGTGCCCTCCGTGACCCAGGCTGACGGCCGCGATTTCGTGAAGACCAACAAGTACGTCCTCTTCGGCCACCACTTCGCGGCGATCTCGGCCTCGGGGCCTTTGATCGGGCCCGTATTGGCCGCTCAATTCGGTTACTTGCCAGGAGCTTTGTGGATCTTGTTCGGCGCGGCCCTTGGCGGCGCCGTTCATGACTTCATCATTCTCTTCGCCTCGGTCCGGCACGGCGCGGCGCCGCTGTCCGAGATCGCCCGGCGGGAGATCGGCCCTGTGGCCCACAAGGCGGCCACCGCGGCGATCCTCTTCATCACCATCTTGTTGTTGGCGGGGCTCGCGATCGTCGTCGTGAATGCGCTCGCGCATTCCCCGTGGGGCACCTTCACGGTCGCCATGACGATCCCCGCGGCGTTGCTCTTCGGCCTCTACATGTACCGGATCCGGCCCGGGCGCGTGGTGGAGGGAAGTCTCATCGGCGTCGCGCTCATCCTGATCGCCGTGTTCACCGGCCCCTGGCTCGTGAAGTCGCAGTTCGCGAGCTGGTTCACGTTCCAGCCGAAGACGCTGGCGCTGATGCTTCCGGTCTACGGATTCATCGCGGCCACCCTCCCGGTGTGGCTCCTCCTGTGCCCGCGCGATTACCTCTCGACGTACATGAAGATCGGCACGGTCGTGCTGCTCGTCGTGGGGGTCGCGATCGTGCACCCTAAGATTCTCATGCCCGCGGTGACGCCATTCGTGAACGGAACGGGGCCGGTGCTCCCGGGTATGAAGGTCTTTCCTTTCTGCTTCATCGTGATCGCCTGCGGCGCGATCAGCGGATTCCATGCGCTGATCGGCTCGGGAACCACGCCGCGCATGGTGCCGAACGAGGGCAGCATCAAGTTCATCGGCGCGGGCGCGATGCTCGTGGAAGGGGTCGTGGCCATCATGGCGCTCGTGGCGGCGACCACGCTGCACCCCGCCGATTACTACCTCATCAACGGCGTTCCCAAGGCGGTAGCGGCGCTGGGCATTCAGCCGGCGCAATTGCATGAATTGACTCGGCTGGTGGGGGAGGAAACGCTGCAGGGGCGGACCGGAGGCGCGGTCTCGCTCGCCGTGGGCATGGCCAACATCCTGCGCCAGATTCCGGGAATGGGTCACTTGATGGCGTACTGGTATCACTTCGCGATCATGTTCGAGGCGGTCTTCATCCTGACCGCGCTCGACACGGGCACGCGCGTGGCGCGGTATCTCTTCCAGGACGTGGCGCGGCACGTCTGGGCGCCGCTGGGGTCCACGACGAACTGGGCCAGCGTTTCCGCCGTGGGGGCGATCGTGTGCGTCGCGTGGGGATACCTCGCGGTGACGGGGAGCATCGAGACCATCTGGCCGCTCTTCGGCGTCTCGAACCAGCTCCTGGCGGTGATCGCGCTCGCCGTGGGGACCTCGTTCATCCTGCGCCAGCGGCCGGCGCCCTACGCGCTGGTGACCCTCGTCCCGCTCGCGTTTCTCACCGTGAGCACCATGACCGCGGGTGTTCTGAACACGTTCCGCTATCTCTCGCCCGCGTACGTGGCGGACAAGGGTGCCACGGTTGCCTACATCGACGGCGCCCTCAGCGTGATCCTGATCTTCCTCGTGGGGTTGGTGCTGATCGATTCGGTGCGCCGGTGGGCGTACATCCTGGCGGAGCGGCGCCGCGGGGTGGTCAACATACCCGCCGTCGCCAGGGATCCCGACCACGGGGGTCCCGCACCCGTCGCGGAAGTCGCGGGTTAACCTACCGGCAGGGCGGCCATCTCCGAGAAGGTCGTCAGCTCGATTCCCTGAGACTCGATGATCCGCCTCGTCTCCGGGCTCGTCAGCGCCTCCAGCTCCTCCCGCCACTCGTAATCCCACCCCGCGATCGGCGAGCCGTCCGGCTCCCCTCGCCCCGGGTGGCACACGAGCTCGCTCGTCCCCTGCGGCACGCCGAAGAGCACCGAGCGGAGTGCCTTCTGGTCCAGGTGCCCCGAGCTGTGGAACCCGAAGAACCGGTCGGGCGTCCGGATGCCCGAGGCGTTCAGGTGCGGAAGATTCGACTGCTCCATCAAGCGCAGCGGGAGGAATTCCAGCGAGCGCCGGACGGTTCCTTTCTCGGCGCGCCGCAGCACGGTCGGCACGCGGGGAAAGCGCATGGCCAGGATCCCGTTCGCGCGCGCGATCCGGAGCGCGATGCGGAAGAGCCCCGGCACGAGATGCAGGTGCTGGATCGAGTCGAGGTGGGTCATCCGAACGCCCGCTCCGCGCAGCCGCGCGATCTGGGCCGACCACTCGGCCTCCACCTCCTCGTCCCGCACGCCTCCTCCGAGGTACCGCGCCATGAACTCACCGTAGCCGGGAAGGAAGGCTCCGTCTTCCTGCACGAGGGAGGGCACCTGGTCGCGCGGCAGAACGGGCGTCCCCTGCACGATCATGAGGTGGATTCCCATGTCGAGATCGGGTTGGCCCGCGGCGTAGTGCGCGGCTCGATCGAACGCGGCTCCGGTCGCGACGAGGCTCGCGCTCGTCAGGATTCCGCGCTCGAACGCGTCGATGACTCCATCCGTGATGGGGAGCGTGAGGCCGAAATCGTCGGCGTTGACGATGAGCCGCCTGCCCGCGGCGGCGCCTATCAGAGGCACTCGCATGTGGGACGAAGGGTAGGGAAGGGGCGCGCGGATATCAAGCGAAACGGCCCGAAACCACGGGGTTCCGGGCCGCTGGGATCGCGAAATTCAGGAGGTTACGTCTACTTGTCTGCGAAGTTGTCCACCTGGACCGAGAGATAGGCCACCGCGGAGACCCGGTCCCCGTTATTGCCGGCAGTCCGCACCCAGCCTGTGAAGTCGATCCGCGCGGTGGCGATCGAGGTGGTGGTGAGAGTATAGAGGAGCGCTGCCTTCTCGGAAGGGTTGCTGATCGCGATGGACGCGTCTACAGAGGTGCCCGAGGGTACGGTCAGGTTCATGCCGCCTGCGATCGGGCTGTAGATGCCGTTGTCGTATGTCACCCTGTAGTGATCGACGATGATCTCGGAAAAGGGCGTTCCGGGATCCAAGGGGGCGCCGCCGGTGTGAGGAGAATTGGTGAACGTCACGACCACATTGTCGGTCGGGATGTATGGGTTTAGCGAGTCCTTGTCATTGTACAGGTCACTGTAGAATGTCGAGCCGCCGTTCACGCTCACGACCTTGAGATCCGCGCGCGTCGACGTGCTCGTGCAGCCGCCGACGAAAAAGAGCGCCGTGACCGCCATCAACGCCGTCCCTGCCAGCACTGCACCATTCAACTTCATAGACGTCTCCTTGGCCTTCGCGATCCCAATCGCATGTGGTCACAGGAAGAAAGCGGATGATCCCAACCGGGGTCGAGCAAGGTACATGCCACATCGCAACGCGCGTTGCGTCTTCGCTATCTGCTTGGGATGGTGCGGCGTGAGGTGAGTGGGGCGTGATGCTCAGCGAGGCTCGGCGGGCGCGTCGTGCGAAATGCACGAGCGCCCACCGGCCTGCAATGGTGCGGTGCTTACTTCTTGGCCAGCGCCATGTTCACGGCGGCGAGATAGCGACGGTTCACCTCGGGCCAATTGATATTGCGCATGAACGCCTCGAGGTACGCCTTGCGATCGCTGCCGTAGTCGATGAAGTAGGAGTGCTCGTACGTATCGCAGGGAAGCACCGGGAAGGTTCCCCACACGCCGCCCTGGTTCTGCGCGTCACCGATGAAATTGTGCAGACGTCCATCGGTGGGATCGTAGGCGAGCACCACCCAGCCGCGCGCGCACATGCCGGATGCCTTGAAGTCCTCCTCCCACGATGCGTAGGAGCCGAAGTCCTCCTTGATCTTGTCGAATACCTCGCCCGCGGGCTGGCCGTCGCCGCCCATGACGCCGAAGTAGATCTCGTGGAGGATCTGCCCGTTCGCCGCGAAGGTCTCTTCGTGCTTGAGCCCGCGCATCTGGCTGTAGATCTGATTCGCCTTGCTGCGATCCACGCCCGCAAGCGCTTCCTCGATTTCGTTCCGCTTGTTGACGTAGCCGGCGTAGAGCTTGTCGTGATGGATCTCGATGGTCTTTGCTCCGATGCCCTTCAGCGC
>DASQAV010000043.1:0-32648 GCA_035635575.1 Candidatus Dormiibacterota bacterium
CTGCTCGCGCGCGACGCGCTCCACGTGGTGCGCCTCGTCCAGGACCAAGGCACCCGCCTCGGCGAGAAGGGTCCCGCGCAGTCCGGGATCGGAGAGAAGGAGCGCGTGATTCACCAGCACGACGTCCGCGCGAAGGGCGTCACGCCGGGCGCGCTTGGCGAAGCAGCCGCTCGCCGCGTCGCAGGAGGGGCCCGCGCACACCAGGGGATCGGAGGCAATTTCCAATAACATCGCGGGAGGAAGGTTGATCCCCAACTCGATCAGCTCGTCCAGCTCTCCGGTCGTGGTCCGCTCGGTCCAGGATCGCAAGGCTTCCAGGTCCTCCTCGGAAACACCCGCGAGCCCGAAGAGCGTGCGCTGATTCAGCCGCGCCTCCGCGCGTTTCCGGCACAGATAGTTCTGCCGCCCCTTCAGCGTCACCACCCAGAGCGGCGCTCCGATCGCGCGGCACGCCAAGGGGACGTCACGGCGGAAGAGCTGCTCTTGAAGGGCCTTCGTGCAGGTGCTCACGATCACCGGTCCGGAGCCGCGGACGCGGCGGAGCATCGCGGGAAGAAGATACGCGAGCGACTTTCCGATTCCCGTCGGCGCCTCGACGACGAGGGTGCCTCCCTCGGTCAGCGTCTCGGACCAGAGCCGGGCCATCTCGCGCTGGCCCGGACGATCCTCCCAGCCGCGCTCGCGGAGGCGCAGGCGCTCCAGGGCGGAATCCAGCAAGTCGTTGGAATTTCGGTCGGTAATGGCCATGTCGTTGGACGGAAGTCCCGATTTCAAGCTACGGGACTTGGGGGGATAAGTCAACGCGGTGAGGCGGTTAGGCGGGGCGGGAGGCGGGTGTGATTCCTGCCCTCTTCAGCGCGGCCTTGAGCTGGGTCTCGTCCCAGACCTCCACGCCGAGCGACTTCGCCTTGTCGAGCTTCGAGCCCGGATCGGATCCCGCGACCACCGCGTGGGTCTTGGAGCTGACCGAGGAGGAAACCTTCCCGCCGGCTTCCTCGATGAGACGCGCCGCGTCCTCCCGCGTCATGTCCTCGAGCGTACCGGTGAGCACGAAGGTCTTCCCCGCCAGCGGGCCCGTGGCGGCGGCGCGCCGCGGGGGGCGCGCCTGGGGCCTCACGCCCGCGTCCGTGAGCCGCCGGACGAAATCGCGCCCGGCCTTGGAGGAAAAGAATCGTGCGACGCTCGAGGCGATCTCCGGGCCGATCATCCCGACTTCCAGGAGCTCCTTCTCGGTCGCCTTCGCCAGCGCCTCGAGCGAACCGAAATGGTCCGCGAGCGTGTTCGCGATCGTGGCGCCCACGTGCGGGATCCCGATCGCGTGGAGCAGGCGGTCCAAAGGCTTGGTCTTGCTCCGCTCGATGCCCTCGAGCAGATTCGACACCGACTTCTCCCCCAGCCGCTCGATCTCGACCAGCTTCGATTTCTTCTCGTGCAGGTGATAGAGGTCGGCCGCGTCCTTCACCAGTCCGGCATCGACGAGCCAGTTCACCGTTTTCCATCCCAGTCCCTCGATGTCCAGCGCTCCCCGGCTCGCGAAGTGGACGATCCGGCTCCTCACCTGGGCCGGGCACAGGGGATTCTCGCAGCGCGTGGCCGCTTCCTCGGGATCGCGAACGAGCGGCGTCCCGCACTCGGGGCACTTCGACGGCATCACGAACTTGGGCCCGCGGCGTCCCGAGCCCGGCACGACGCGCAGCACCTTGGGGATCACCTCGCCTCCCTTCTCGATGACCACGCGATCCCCGACGCGGAAATCCTTGCGCTCGATCTCATCCTGGTTGTGGAGCGTCGCGCGGGAGACGACCGTCCCGAGCAGGGTGACCGGACTCAAGATGGCCACCGGCGTGACCACGCCGGTGCGGCCCACCTGGAGCTCGATCTCGAGGAGCTTCGTCTCCGCCTCGTGCACACCGAACTTGTACGCGATCCCCCAGCGCGGGCTCTTGGAGGTGAACCCCAGCGCCTCCTGATCGCGGAAGGAGTTCACCTTGATCACCAGCCCATCGGTGCCGTACGGCAGCTTCTCGCGCTTCACCTCCCAGCGCTCGCAGACCTTGCGCAGCGCCGGGAATCCCTCGGCGGAGGAGTTGTCGGGATTCACCCGCAGGCCGAGACCGGTGATCCAGCGGAGCGCCTCCATCTGGGTCTTGAGCCCATGGCGCTCGGGACGCACGACGGAGAAGAGGAAGATCCGGAGCGGCCGCCGGGCCACCTCCGAGGTGTCGAGCATCTTGAGGCTGCCGGTGGTGGCGTTGCGCGGGTTCATGAAGGCGCTGAGCCCCGCCGCGACGCGCCGCTCGTTCATCCTCTCGAACGGACGCGACTCCATGTACACCTCGCCCCGCACCTCGAGCTCGCGGGGAGGGCCCTTTCCCTCGAGCCGGAGCGGGATGGAGCGGAGGGTTCGGAGATTCTGGGTGATGTCGTCTCCCTCGGATCCGTCGCCGCGCGTGAGCCCCTGGATGAATCTCCCGTCCACGTACCGGAGCGCGACCGCGACGCCGTCCACCTTGGGCTCCACCGCGTATTCCACTTCCCCCTTGCCGAGGAGCTTGAGCACGCGCGCGTCGAACTCCTCCAGCTCCTCGAGCGAGTAGGTGTTGTCGAGGCTGAGCATGGGCGCGGAATGACGCGCGGTCTTGAAGCCGGGCAAGAGCCCGCGGGACACGCGCTGCGTGGGGGAATCGGGATCCCGGTACTCGGGATGCTTCTCTTCCAGATCCGCGAGCTCCTTCATGAGGAGGTCGTACTCGCGGTCGGAGATCTCGGGCTCCCCCACGACGTGGTAGAGATGGTCGTGGCGCTCGATCGCTCTCCTGAGATTCTCGATCTTCTTCGAGGTAGCTTGGCTCACCAGTCGGTCGTGTAGCGAAGGTGCACCGTGCCCTCCCGCAGCGGGGCGCCGGGCCGGAGGCCCAGCTCGATCCCCACCGTCCCCGCGCGGATGGGATTCCTGAGGCCCGCACCGTATCCGAAGTCCCAGCCCGGGCTCAACTCCGTTCGGGCGAGCGACGCGCCGGAATCGGGAAGCCCGCTCGCGGTGCCGGCCTCGACGGGAGCTCCCAGCTCATGCCGCGCACCGTCCACGAAGAGGAACACGCGCCCGCCGCGCGGACCGGTGAGCCATCGGTGCTCGAGCGTCATGGCCAGAATGCGATCGCCGGCGAACGCGCGGTCCCGATGCCCGCGCAACCCCTCCGAGCCCCCCAGGAACCGAAGCTCCTCCGCCGGGAGCGCCCCTTCTCCCAGGCTCACCTGCTCCGCGCGCATCGAGGCGTAGAACGCGCGGCCGGGTCCCGTGGGATGGGCCGCCTCCCATCCCACCGAACCGCGAAGGATGCGTCGTGTCGCGCGCGCGTACCCGGGATAGAGCTCGGTGCGCCGGCCGGCCTCCCCGGCCACGCTCGCCGAGAAGCCGCGAACCGGGTTCTCCACGGGAGAAAGGCCGCGCCAGGAGAATCGTCCCTCCAGGGACCAGGTCGTGCTGGTGCCGCGCCCCGCCCCGGTGTAGGCGCTCCCGCTGCGATGGATCGTCGCCCCGGCGCGGGCCCGATCCCAGGGGCGTCCCGAGAGCTCCAGCGACCACTGCGTCTCGGTGTAGAGCGAATCCTGGACCTGAGCCTCGAGCGCGAGCGCGCCGTCGAGCCCCGTCCCGAAAAGCGCCGGCTCGCGGTAGTGCGCCGCGTACTCGGACCGGCCCTCGCCGTATCCCGCCCAGTGCGCCCCCGCGGAGCGGCCGCTCCCGCCGATGTTCCCGAGCGCGAGGTCGAAGAGCCCCGTGACTCCCCCTCCACTCTGCACGCCCAGGGCGCCCTCGAAGCGGCTCAGCCGGTTTTCCACGAGCGGAGCGACGATGCGCGCCCTGCCCGGCTCCGCGCCCGGCACGACCACGAGGTCACCCACCGATGCGAAGAGCTCGCTCTGCACGAGGCGCGCGCGCGCGTCCTCCAGCAGGGCGGGCGTGAGCACGCGGCCCTTCGTGAGCCCGGAGATCGACCGGACCACGGAGCCGTGTACCGCGGCGCCTCCG
The DNA here is from genome assembly GCA_035635575.1 of Candidatus Dormiibacterota bacterium. Taxonomy (GTDB): domain Bacteria; phylum Eisenbacteria; class RBG-16-71-46; order SZUA-252; family SZUA-252; genus WS-7. The sequence goes on from DASQAV010000043.1 coordinate 4,031, forward strand.
AGATCCAGCGAGTCGACCGTCACCGGCGGTCCGGGATCCACCCGGACGTACACCCGCGCGGTCGTGGGGTCGAGCAGGACCACCGAGTCGAGCGTGGCCTCGGCGCCGTAGCGCCCCCTTGCCTGCGCCTCGGCCCGGAGCGCCTCGAGTCCGGCGATCAGATCGCGCGGCTCGCCGCGTCCCTGGCTCGCGCGCTGGAAGACCTGCGCTCCGTCCGGGAGGATTCCCTCCGCGCCGCGCACGACCGCTTCGACACGGGACGGGGTTTCGCCGTGCTCGATCGAGATCCGCGCGAACTTCACGCCTTCGAGGTCCGTCCCCGGAACGAGCGTGAGCTTCACGACGGCGCCCACACGCCCGCGCGTGAAGAGCAGATCCCGGGCACGCGCGGCCGCCGCCTCGAGCTCAACTCGAGTCCAGGTCGAATCGGTGGCCGTGACGAGCGAGTCCGCGCCGGGTCCGATCGTGAGCCGGTAGCGCTCCTCGGCCGCGGCGCCCGGGGCGCCGCAGGCGATCCCCGCGAGCACGATCAGCGCGAGAGGAAGGAACCAGGGCGCGCGCATCAGAAGTAGCTCCGAAGCTCGAACCGTCCGGTGTAGACCCCGGTGCGTCCCGCCGCGAGCTGGCCGTTCCAGGAAAGGCTCACCGACACCTGGTCGCGGAGCCGGTAATCGCCCAGAAGGTCGTAGTCCAGATGATTGCCGAGGAAGGGGGGCACGAAGTAATGCCCCGGCTGATAGACGCCCTGCTGCGACGTGCGGGCCCAGAGCGCGCGTCCGTCGACGCGCAGCTTTCCTCCGGAGGCGCACCGCGCGGAAGGGCCCGCCGCCAGCACTTGCTGCCTTCCACCGCGGCTCTGATCGTGATCCTGCCTTCCGCGCCCGATGAGGCTCACCGACCAGGAGGAATTCAGCGGACGCGAGAGCTCGAGGTCGAGCCCGCGCCCCCGGATTCTGGTCCCGTAGCGCGCTCCGGTGTCGGTGCGCCGATCGTCCTCCGTCGAGCCGTCCACCGTCGCGGAGGTGGTGAGCCGCGTCCCGCCCCACAGGGGATTTCGCAGGCGCAGCGTGGCGTCGTGTGCGTCCCGCACCACGCGGAGATTCTCGAACTCGCCGGTGCGGTCGCGCCGGAAGCCCCCTTCGGCGCGCATGTCGTACCGCGCGCCGCGCGGGGCGTACTCCACGCTCTGGCGCGCCGACACGTTGCCGCGGATCGTCGCCGAGGCGTCCAGGTAGTCGCGCGGATCGAGCGCGTGTCTGGGATCGCCGAGGGGCAGCGTGGAATAGGTCTCCAGTCTCAGGAACGTCGTTCCGCCCCAGGCGCGCCAGAAGGAGGGCGACGCGGCCGCGGCCGAGGAGCGCCCCGGAAAGGCGTCCAGGCGGAGCTGCACGTTGGCGCGCGTTCTCGGCGCGGGGGCCCCGGTCTCCGTGACCACCTGGTAGTCGCCGCGGAAGCTGGGATTCCCGAAGGCGTCGTAGGAGCCTGTTCCCGCGTCCACCGGCACCACGCGGCGAAGGACCTGAGCCTCGCGAAGCTGGGTCGCGTCGTAGCGAAGCTCGGACGTGAACGCCGATCCGGGGGCTCCCGCGAGGAGCGCCATCTGCGCCAGATCGCTGGCCTGGATCCCGCCGGGATCGGAGACGCGCCGCCGCGACCATCCCATCTCGAGCGAGAGCGAGGCGCGCGATCGCGCGGAGAGCCCGGCCTCCCACGTCGCGGCGCGGGTCGTGGTCCAATCCAGCGCCGCGTCGGCGCGCCGGTCCTGACGCTCCCCATAGGAAGCGCGCAGGGCTACCTGGCGCGCGGGCGCGAGACCCATCCCCAGATTCCATTCGCGGCTCCGCCGCTCGGGAATGGAATCCCCTTCCTGGCGGACGATCCGTTCGTCGAGGAGGCGGACCCGCGGCGTCACGAATCCGCGTGTGCGCGCGAGATCGAGGTCGAACCGGTCGCGTGAGCCCGAATCCAGCCCGAGCGAATTCCGCGAGTTCTCCCAGTGTACGGCTCCGGCCACGGCGCCGCGTAGATCCGCGGCGAGTGCCTTGCGGATGGAGCTGGATCCGCCCGTGAGGTCGCGCTTCCCCATCTCCCCGCGCAGGGAGAAGCTCGAGACGGGATCGTATTGAAGGGCGAATTCACCCCGCTGCTCTCCTCCTCCAGATGCCTGGGCCTGGTTCCAGCGCTCGTTCTCGAAGACCGGATCCAGGCGATCCATCGTGCTGAACCGGCTGTCGCGGGAGCGGAAGGTTCCCGAGGCGCGAAGGGAGCCGAGGCCCCGTCCGCCGATCGAGAGCGAGCGCGGGTCCAGCGAGGCGGCGAGGCGCATGGCGTTCCCCACGTTGTCCCCGTCGTCGAGCGAGGAGAGGGCGTTCCGGTCGAGGCCGGAGCGCGCTCCCTCCGCTTCGACCCGGATCGCCTGGAAGAGGCGCGCCGAGCCGCCGACGTCCACGAGCCTGCGATCATCCGGGGAAGGAAGCGAGCGGCCCGGCGTGTAGGAGCCGAGGCTCTGGCCCCTGAACTGGTAGAAGTGACCACCGTCCGTGGAGAGCGTATCGGCGTAGGCGCCGCGTCCCGCTCCGACCGAGACGAATTCCACCAGGTAGTCGCCGCGTCCTTGCCCGAGATGGATCCAGTGCGGGTTCGTGGGATCGGACTGGTCCCAGGAGTACTCTCCCTTCCCCGCGCCGACGAATCGCGCGCCGGAGGACGTCGCGGCCGAATCGCCGAGGCTCCCGAGTGCCTTGGACTCCTCGGGAGTGAGGGCCGCGCCGATCGGGCTCTTGGGATCGTCCCCGTTCCGGAGATAGGTCGCGTACCAGCGTCCGCTCGATCCCAGGGCGCCCTGCGTGAAGGCCGCGTAGAGACTCCGCCGATAGCTCGTGGTCGCCTGCTCGAAGTCGAACGCGAGCCGGCTCTGCGAGGTGATCGGATGGCGCGTGGTGAAGGTGACCGTGCCCGCCCCGTAGTCGATCACGTAGTCCTGGTCCGCGCCGCGCTTCAGCTTCGCTCCGTCGAGCCAGACCGTCTCCGATCCCGCCACCACGCCCGGGGGAATCTCCCCCTGCACGCGGCGGACCAGCTCGTAGGGCCCCTGCTTTCCTTCCTCTCCCTTGATCTCGAGCGATCCGCGCTCTCCCTTGGCGCTCGCGGCCGCCACGTCCCACGTCGAATTCAGGACCTTGGCCTGGCCGCGCACGCCCTGGAGCTGGCGCGTGATGCGCGCGAACTCTCCCGGCCCCGATTCCAGGCGGAAGTCGCCCATCGTCACTTCCCCCTGGGGCGCCTTGATGGCGAGGAAGAGGCGATCCAGATCTTGGAGCTCGCGCGTGGTTCCGTCCGGCTCGAAGGGAAGCTGCTGGTCGCTGAGGGTGGCCTGGAGCTCCACGTCCCCCGCCACGCGGCCGCGCACGGTGAGATCCAGCGTCTGGTGCAGCGATGCGTCCCGGCCGTGGCCCATCTCGACGCTCAGCGATTTCGAGCCCGAGAAGAGGAGCGACGCCGTGGAGGAAGTGCCCAAGCCCGCGTCCTGTGCCGCGGCCGACGGCGCGCGCGGCGCCGAATTGGCCGGGTCCTGATTCCGGATGAGGGCCGCCGCGGCGAGTGAGGCGGAATCGGGGGGGGCCGGAACCTCCGACGCGGCCGCGATGGACCAGGGCGAGCTGGCGCGGAGCGACAGGAGCGATGGGGAGCGGAGCACGGGATACTCGAGGACGAGGGTGTCCGCTTCCTCGGGCATCCCGCCGGGATGAATCACATCCACCGGGCGCGCCGAGGCCCCGCTCGAGATCGTGCCCGCGAGCGCCGCCGCGAGGATCCAGAGCGAGCGGGCGCGGCTCACGGCACCCTCCTCTCGGACGAGAGCACCTGGATCTCCCCGCGCTCCGGATCCGCCAGCGCCACCTGCCCTCTGGGCCCCAGCGCGAGCGCCTGCGGACGCCAGCGCACGCGCTCGCCTCCGAGGGCGCGCTCGAGAAGAAGCGCCCCTGTTGCGTCGAAGACGAGGACACGCTGCCCTGCATTGTCTGCCGCGTAGATGGAGCCCGAGCGGTCGATGGCAAGATCCGAGATGGAGAAACGGCCGAGCTTGGATCCGATCCCCAGGGTCGCGATGAGGAGCCCGCTCGCGTTGAAGCGGCGAAGCACGCCGGGCGCGGCGTCGTAGACCCAGAGATCTCCTCCCGGCGAGGCGGCCGCGGCGAGCGGCGCCTGCAGCGAGTCCTCGGGGATCAGGTATCGCGTCGCGCGCGCGGGCGCCAGGCGATCGTCCAGCGGGACCAGGTCGTGGGCCTGGGCGGAGAGAAGCCAGAGCTTGCCGAAGCGGTCGAGGAGAATGCGCGCTCCCGCTTCCCTCGATTCCTCCCCGGCAGCTTCCTGGAACACGCGCTGCCCCAGGAAGTGCCCGGCGCGATCGAACGCGACCAGCGCTCCCCGGCCCCGGTCCAGAACCAGGAGCGACTGGTCGCGATCCACCGCGATATCGACCGGCAGCGTGAGGGAGGTTTCGTCGGAGCCGTAGCCGCCCACCTCGTAGAGAACCCGGCCGCGGGGATCGAGCTTCGTGACGCGGCGCGTCTCGGAGTCGAGCACGTGCAGGTTTCCGTCCTGGTCGTAGGCGAGCCTCGAGGGACGCCGGATCCCCGCCTGCTCGAGCGCGTCCCGATCCAGGACCCACTCGACCCGGAGCGCGCGCGGAGGAAGCGAGAGGGAATCGACGGCAGGAGCCGCGGGCTGAGGAGCCGCGAGCGCGCGCCCATCCCGGGCCGCCGCCCACAGCAAGAGTGCCGTGGCGGCCGTGAGCACAGCAAGAAGAGCCTGTCGCGCCGGATGGGTCATGTGGGTTCGGATAGTGCGGCGGACCGAAGCGGGAATACGGCTGCTAGAACGTGCTCCGGACCAGGAGCATTCCCCCGCCGTCGGCAGTCATGTCCGTGAGGATTCGCAGCCTCGGACCATCGATCGACGACTGATCCGCCTTCTGGTCCTTGCGATGAAGCATCTGGGTATCGATCACGCTGGCCACGCGATTCAGGATCGCGAGCGCGAAAGAGTACTTGGCGTGCTGGAACGCGCGCGTCGAGCTGTGCCGGGTGTCGCGGAAATTCTTCTGTGCCTCGGCGCTCGTCCAGTTCCATGCCCGGTTCCCCGTGGGTAGCCGCTCCGCGACCCAGGCGTCCTGTGCGGCGGGATCCGAGGGGAATTCGTTCCGCGCGTCGCGCCGCAGCGCGTCCTCGTAGGAATCCGATCCCGATCCGCTCGATCGCGTGTAGAGCCCGACCAGTCTCCAGAAATCGTCCGATTCGGAGGTGGTCCCCATGCCCGCGTTCAGGCGGGCCTGCTCGACGTAGTTGTCCCTGCGAAGGTGTCCGGCGATCTGCCACGTGACGTAGTTCGCCCAGATGACCCCCTCCGAGATGAAGAACCCCGTGGCGCGCCCATTGTGGCCGGAATACATCTCCCCCGCCCCGGGAAGGAGGAAGGAGAGGAGGAGCGCCTTCTTGGGATTCTTGTCCGCCCGCGCGGCGCTGGATGGCGCGGCGCTGCGCTCCGGCTGGATGGCTGCGGGGGCAGGCTCGCCCTTGGGCGCCGGCTCCGTGACGGTAGAGTCCAAGAGGATCCCCTCGGCGAAGGCATAGCGGCCCTCGTAGAGCTCCGCGAGCGGATTCCAGGCCATGGCCACCCGCCCCGGGCGTGACGACGCCCCGTCGAGGTCGGATCTGAATTCTGCTTGTGCGGGCGGGACGGCCGAGAGCGCGGCCGCCAGCGTGAGAACGAGAACGAAGCTTCTAGTCGAGACGCCTGGTGATGACGAACCCGAAGGCATTGTCCCTCGCGAAAGGTTTCGTGCGCATCTTGAACCGGATCTTCGTCTGGTTTCCGAGGGTCGCGTGGCTCTTGTTCTTCATGACGCGCAGGATGTCCACCGCGCTCACGATGCGATTCACGAACGCGCCCGCAACGGCCGTATGCGCGTTGCTCAGGAAGTTATTACTATGCGCGCGGATTCCGCGATAGAAATTTCGGTTGTCCTGCGAGTCCCAGCCGACCCAGTAGTGGTTGAGCTTTCCGATGTCCTCATAGTACTGCTGGCGGTTGTTCTGACGGAAATTGAGAATCAGCTGGTCGTCGGCAGGATCGTACGTGCCGTTGGCCTGAGCGGTGGTCTTCCAGCGATCGTAGTCCCAGTGGTTGTCCGCGTAGTTCTCGAACTCCTTCTCCTTGGATTTGCCTCGATCGTGGTAGTAGAGGTAGGAGGCCCAGGCCACGCCTTCCAGACCCAAATGGACGAACCCCCGCTTTTCTCCTGCGTAGAGATGCCCGGCCCCAGGAATCGCGAGGTTCATGAGGAACGCTTTACCGGGAGATCTGTGTAGCTTTGGGGTTACCTCATCCACCGCCGATGTAGACGGAACGACGGGCTCGATCGCGGAGTGGGGCGTCACCGAGTCGGCGATTGCCCGCTGAGCGAGCAGAATCTCCTGGGGCGTACTGGATTCAAAATCAAGGTAGGACGCGGCGGGACACGTCTGGGGATGAGAAACAACGGCCAGAATTGCCGCGAGGAAGAAGGTGAATCGCCTAGAAGTCAGTATCTGGTCCCCTGAATCGGCCCGGAGCTACTTGCACTACAACCAATTATAGTAGCGTCCAGGTTATTTGACAACCGCGAACTTACCGAACACCACGTGATCCGCCCCCGAACCCTGGACCTCGACGCGTACGAGATATACCCCGCTGGCCAGGTCCCGAACCGGGATTCTCACAACATTTTGCGCGGGTGTCGAGGTCCCCTGGAGCCTCTTCACTTCCGCTCCCGTGGGATCCATCACCCGAATCACAACTGAACTGACCCCTTGCCCCAGAGTGTACGCGAGCCCTATGTCCTGCCCGTGCGCCGGGTTCGGGAAGAAGAAGACCGAGCCCTTGTCCAGCTGCGGCGCCTGCGCCACCGATCCCTGGAAGGTGTCTTCCAGCACGGAGGTGCGCCTGCGATTGCCCCCGAACTCTGCCCACGGCGTCCGTACCGACACCCCGCCGGTTGAATAAAGGGCGCTGTCCGCCCTGACCGGCAGCTGGAATGCATGAAGGGCGCCGTCATCATCCCCTCCGATGACCAGGTGGGTCCACACAGGACCCGCCGGCTCTGGGGGCACGAGCGCGTCGTTCAGGCTGAGGAGGAGCGGGCTCGACGACGCCCCACCCTGGATGGCGAGCGGCCACCCCGGGACGGTCTTGCCGTCATTCCCAAGCGCGACCAGGAGCCCGTTGTCCAGCCCCACGATCGCCTCGGCCCCCGCGTCGCCGGTCACGTCGGCGACGAGCGGCGAGCCCTCGCCGCCCCGCGCCTCGTCCCCGTATCGTCCGGCCAGGGACACCGGCCACGACGGGGGCTCCACGCCGTTCTTGTTGTAGCGGTGGACGCGGCCTTCCTTGTCCATCGCGAACACTTCGGGATATCCGTCGCCGTCCAGGTCCCCCGCCGCGAGCGGCCCCCAGAGCGTGCCCGCCACCACGACCGGCCACCCCGGGAGCTCCGTTCCATCCAGCCGGAAACAATGGATCGTGTTCTGCCTCGCGTCCGATACCAGGAGCTCGAGATCCCGGTTCGGCGCGCGGTCCATGTCCACTCCCAGGAGATACGGCGAGAAGGTCCCATTCTGAACGCGGAAATGCACGTCGAGAGGACTGAGTGACTTGCCCAGCGGATCGGCGATCCGGATCCACCCGTTCGAGAGCGCCCACGCGACCTGGTATCCCCCGGCTCCCGTGAAGCGCCCCACCGCGAGATTCCCCGATACGGGCGCCGTGATTTTCGAGACCCCGACCTGGAGCGTGTCCGCCAGAGGATCGGTCCTGGGAGCCACGGCGAGGCTGTCCGAGGGAACGATCGCGAAGACGCGGCCGTCACTGGCGCCCACGATCACCTGCCCGCCCGGATCGAGGACGGGACCGGTGGCGGCCAGCACCGACGGAGACGCGGGATCGAGCGCCGGCGGCCAGCCGGCGAGAAGGTACGAAGAGCCCGAGTCGGACGGCGCGGGGCGATAGGCGTACACGCCGCCGTCCTCCGCCGTCGCCACGACCGCCCCCTCGTGCAGCGCGAGCGGATTCCGATGGAAGAGGCTGTCCGCGAAGAGCGCCGGGCCCACGATCTTCGCGGGGAGCGCGGCGATCACGCTGCTGTCCCCCACGGCATAGAAGGGCGCGCCGTTCGACTGATAGGCGAAGATCAGGCTGTCCACCGCCGTCACGACCGAGACCCGCCCGTCGTGCCGGAATCTCCCATAGGTCGGCTTGGCGCCTCGCTGGCTCCAGCCGGTCGCGACAGGCCATCCCGCCACGCGCCAGTCGGCGGTGATGGAGATGCCCATGTCCAGGGCGGCGGGACTCAGCACGTCGATCGTGACGTGGCTCAGCCCTCCGTCGTTCGTGTTGGTGTTGGGTGTGGTCTCGGGACCGAAATGGGTATGGTTGCCCACGAACCAGGGATCGAAGGCGCTTCCGAAGAGATACGGCGACGTAGGATCCCCCAGATCCTCGATCCCGTCCGCCTCCTCCACCCGCACGCCTCGCCGCGACGGGTTGGAGTTGATGCCGAAATCGGGCGGGACGTGCCGCCCGTAGATGACCGAGTTGTCCACGTGCCAGATGAGGATTCCCTGCCCCGGAAGAAGGAAGTCGTACTCCCGGGGGCCCAGCGTGTCGGCGCCGAGGCTGTCCGAGGACGCGGGACCGAGCAGCACGCCGGTCGAATCCTCCTTGTCCAGGTAGAGCGTGTTGTCCCCGTTCAAATCCGTTTGGCGATTCTCGATGAGATAGAACTCCTCCCCTCCGAGCGGCACGAAGAGCGTCGTGTCGGAGAGCTCCGTGGCGCGGAGCGTCCTCGTGAGCGAGCGCCCGGGATCGACGTAGGAGATCAGGTCGGGCCAGAGGAGGAACTTGGACCAGGGGTCGAGGCTCACCGGGAGCACGCCGCTCGCTTCCACCACGGAGCCGGTCTTGGCATCCTGGACCGGCACGCTGAGCAGGTAGCCCGAGTCCATGTTGCTCCAGACCCCCACGCCGGGAAGCAGCGTCTCGATGTCGTAGAGATCGAAGAGCCCCTGCGTATGCCCGAACTCGTGCGCCAGGGTGCCGTTGATCGCGGCGTAGTAGCCGTCCTGGCTCTCCGTCTCCGGCATCACCAGCCCGCCAAAGATCGAGACCGCGCCGCCGTTCACCGGAACCGAATCGCTGAGGTTGATCTGGAAGGTCGGGAAGTCGCGCGGGCTGTCGTTGTTGAGATCGGTCTGGAAATCGGAGCCCGCGTGGAACAGCGCGACCACGTCGAACCGGCCGAAGGGAATGGAGTCGGTCTGGTCCGCCGCCGTCACCGCGTCGTGGAAGAAGCGCTGGGCGCTGGCGAAGGATGCCTGTCCCAGCGTCCAGGGGCCGTACCGTCCGGTGTCCGCGAGCCGGTAGGCGCCGGTGTTCGCCTTGGGATAGAGATCGTATTCGATCACGAGATGGCCGTACGAGGCGAAGTTCCAGTAACGGCGCAGCGCCTCGAGGTGCTTCAGGAAGTAGTTCCGGTCATGCGGCGGCGGATCGATGACGATCCCCAGCGCACTCCCGTCGCGCAGGTCGAACTTGCCATCGGGCGTGGTCGTGAGCGAACCGAGCGAATCCGTGGCGAAATCGATCTTGAGACCCAGCACGCGGATCGTCTCGGGCGTGGAGGGCTGGAAGAGGGTCGTGCGCTGGAGTCGCCCTCCCTTCAGGGAGAGGAGGGGCGGCCGGCGGCCGGAGATGAAGGGACGGCTGGACGGCACGCCCACCCGATGCGGGAAGCCGCGCCAACGCTCCGCCCGCTTCGAGGCAATCCGGCGCGCCTCCGGCGATATCCTGGCTTCCATCGACCCGGCGCGCGAAACGGTCAGTCCGCGTCCCGGGGCGGCTGAAACAGAAGGAGCCAAGTCCCCGAGAAGGAGAGCTTGGCTCCCGAAGATGAGGATCGCCGCCGAACGAACGAGAGTCCGGGGGATCCGCACGATTTAGAAGTGGTAGCTAGCCGAGAACCGGTTTACCCGAGCCAGAAACTCCGATTGCGGCACCGAAGCATAGTCGATGCGGATGCCGTGATAGTTGAGTCCCAGGCCGTAGGTCATGTCCCTGATCGTCCCGCGCGGGTCGTAGATGTAGCCTGCCCGGACCGCGAGCAGCCGGTTGAACTCGAACTCTCCGCCCACGTCCTCGATCCACGCGCCGTCTTTCAGGAGCGACTTGTTCACGTCGGCGGTGACGAGCACGCGGTACATCTCGGTCTCGAAGGGGGTGACCGCGGCGCCGAGCTTCGCGTTCCGTCCCAGCGGATCCGACTGGTCCTGGTCGATGTAGGCGATGTTCGGGCCGAGATTCTGGAGCACGAGCCCAAGCGAGGACTTCCACTGCGGTAGCTTGTAGAGCATTCCCAGGTCCGCGGCGAACGTGGTGCCGCGTCCGGGCCTTTGATCCTGCGTCAAATCGCCGGGAGCCAGATCCACGCGCACCAGCTTCAGCGCGACCCCGAGGCCCATGCCCTTCATGAGCTCGGTGCCATAGGCGAGCGTGGGGGCCAGCTCGTAGCTGGTGAACTCGCCCAGATCGTTTCCGTCCTGGTCGGTGGCCATGCTCTTGCCGTAGCTCAGGTAGCCGAGGCTGAATCCGATGCCGCCCCAGCCTTCCACGTGCTGGGCATAGGAGGTATAGGAAAAGAAGACGTCGTTGGCAAGGTCCGGCACGAGCTTGGTGTACATGGTGCTGACGTCGTGTCCGGTCGTGAAGGCGAGGGCTCCCGGATTCCACCAGATGGCGTTCGCGTCATTGGCCACTGCGACAAAGGCGCGTCCCATGCCGTCGGAGCGAGCCCCGGGGGCGATCAGGAGTGATTGGGCGCCTGCCTCGGCCTGAGCGTGCGCGGTACCCGCGTAGGCGCCCAGAATGCACAGAAGTCCAAGGCAGCCGGCGACAAAACGACTCATCTGCAACCTCCTTCAGAAAAAGATAGGGACGCGAGTGCGCCCCGGCCTAGCACACAATTCTAGCGGACCTGCAAGGCCGGGTCAAGATTCCCCCCCGGGCTCTACCTCTTCCTGAGGGCTCGCCCAACCACCGAAGCCCGTTTGCCTTCCGGAGATTCAGCAGTGACTCTTAACAGGTACACGCCGATCGCCACATTTTCTCCCTGAGAATCCTTGCCATCCCAGGGAAGATAATTTTCCCCGGCGCGTCCGTCCGTGGCCAGGTCGCGGACGCGCCGCCCGGCGACCGTGAAAATCCCCACGTGGATCCTTCCGCCCTGGTTCAGCCGGGCGTGGATGTACGTAGTCCCCTCGAAGGGGTTCGGGTAGTTGAACACCTGCGTCAGCTGCATGGGGTCGCCGGGCCGGGCCTGTGCATGGATATCGATCACGAAGCTCCGGACGGCGATGTTCCCGAACGTGTCGGAGGCGTGCACCTCGATCGTGTGGAGACCCTCGGCGAGCGAGGGCAGGGTGAATCCCACCGTCCCGCGCGTGTAGCTCCCCGCGTCGTAGGCGAAGGACGGGGTGACCTCGAACGGGTTCCCCCGATCGTCCACGATGACGAAGATCGTGTGGGAGTTGTCGAGCCGCGTCAGGTCCACGCCGCTCGAGTCCTCGATCGCGAACGTGAGCCGGTCCCCCGCCTGGAAGGTGGAATCGGATCCGGACGGAGCCAGCAGCGTGATGGTGGGAGGATTGAGATCGGCCCGGGAGGAAAGTCCTTGCCCGATCCGCAGGGAATCGACCGCCAGTCCCACGCCTCGGCCCCCCGCGGCGCTGAGCAGCGCCCGGAGCTGCCCGGTCCCTCCCGCGACGCGGGCATCCACCGGGATCACGAAGCGAGCCTCGAAGGCTCCCTGGGAGAGCGCGACCTCCCCGCGGAAGAGAATCGGGCCGGGGATCAGATAGTGGGTCGTCACCCGGTTGCTGAAATCCCCGAGGCCCGTCTGGGTGCGATCGAAGGGCTTCCCCTGGACCTGGATCCGGGCGGTGCCGGTGGAGAGCGAGTCCCGGCTCGAGTCGGGAAAGATCGCGTGCCCGCGCACGACCACGAGGTCGCCGCGCAGGACGGAATCGAGCGGGGACTTCTCCCAGACGCCCCTTCCTCGGGGGATGGGGATGGAGAGCCCGGGATCGCCCAGCAACACGTACCTCCGCACCACCGAGTTCACGTGCGTGTTCTTGGCGCCCTGAATCGCCGGCCCCAAGGCCAGGGTGGAATCGACACGCGGCCGCAGGGGGAACAGCCGGTCCACGATATCGTCGTTCAGCTGGGTGCTCTCGGCTCCGAACACATCCTCGGTGGCGGCAATGGCCGCGACCGCTCCGCCCGATGGCATCTTGAGCAGGAGCTCTCCCAGCCCCTCCTGCAACAGCTCGTCGAACCGGCCCACGGTGCAGCTGAAGAAACCGAAGATCGCGGGGCGCGTCACGTTCGTGAGCCGCCCGATGTCCGAGGATCGAAAGACCTGTTCGTCGGCCAGCGTCTGTGGGGAGCCATGCCCGACGTAGTCCACGAGCCAGTTGCCCTGATTGATGCGCGCGATGAAATCGTCACGGGCCGCGGGCTTGGACTGATGCAGGGTATCCGCGAACGCGTAGTCGTTCAGATAGACCTTCGAGCGCTCGATCGGATAGGGAAGGTGGAAGCGATCCTTCCGCTCCATCTGATCGACGTGCTTGTTCCCGAGCGGGTCGTCGTTCTCGCGCTTCTTCGAATCGTCCGCGCACAGGAGCACCCGCGCCCGCCAGGAGTCGAACTCGCTGGTTCCCTCGAACGCCACCGGCTTGACGCGCGACATGGTGGAGGCCTCCGCGGCGTTCTTCGCCGGGAGCCTGCCCAGCGCGATGTCCAGGAGCTGGTCCCCCGGCCCGTCCAGAAGTCCGAAGAAGTCGTCGGACACCCACTGGAACAAAAGGGGAAAGACCTCGAAGTAGTTGGAGTACGTGGGCACGAGGTCCGGAGTGCCGAACCCCAGGTAGTTCTTGGGGTCGAGCGACGCGTCCCCGAAGAGACAGGCATACGCCGGCGCCGGCCCGGTCCAGTGAAGGCGCGCATACGCCAGGAGATTCCGGATCGGCACCGGATCCGGAGATCCTCCTCCCAGCTGCGCGGCGATGCGGTCGGTCGTGGCGATGCCCACGCGGGGCGCCGCCATGCCCGGAAGATGGGCCGCGCGATAGATCGCGAGCGACTCGGCGGAGGCCAGGAGCGAAGGGTGCGTCACGATCAGGTAATCCACGCCCACGTCCGGATCGAGCAGGTTCGTGATGGTATGGGCGCTTGTGGCGGGCGCGTACCTCGCGACCGTGGCCGGACGCGCCGCCAGCGCGGTCGAGACGAGTGCGTAGCGTTTCGGCGGCCCGGACGGGAGCGAGTCCTCCACGACGAGCGTGAACGGTGCGATGCCGGTGGAAAACGTCCCGTTCACGTACCGGATCGGGTTCTCGGGATCGGTGCGGTCGAGAAACCAGGCCGCCGTGGTGTCGGCGACCCCGGTAATGCCGTAATGCACGGAGCCCGTGACCAGCGAGTCCGCGGCGAACTGAAGCGTGTCGTTGATCGCGGCGAGCCGTCTCGGGTAGGTCACCTCGAACCAGGCCAGGTTGCTCTGGTCGACCCGGTTCGGACTCCCGGGGTCGACGACCCGGGGAACCTCGATCATGAGCGCGTCGGCCGCGTGCACCGTGAATCCGGAGCCCTCGAGGTCGAACGGCATGCTCAGGTTCGCCGAATCCGCGGCGACCAGGGCGCGATTCCAGTAGGCGTTCGCGTAGTGATCGGCCGCCTGGCCCACCGAGACCCCCTTGCCCCACATGCGCACGAAGATCGATCCCGCTCCTCCGGGCTCGGCTCCGGGGAGCACCAGGGGGAAGCCTATTTTTGATCCGAAGCGCTTACTGGGATCAACGGAGAAGGAGAGCCAGAACCATCGCTCCCAGCGGGTGTTCGCGATCATCAAGGCGAAATCGCGGACCCGGTTCTCCTCGTAATGCACGCGATGCGGCACGGTCGTGACGCTCACCGCCGCGGAGACCGGAGCCGCGTCGCGCGTCGCCATCCTCCGCGGGGGCGGGAGCGCCGGGTAGGCACCCCACGTGAGCCAGACCGATTCTTCGTCCCGATCCTGCGACTCCTCGTAGTTGGTGGACCCGTTCCGTTTCAGGTCGTAGCCGAAGCCCGTGTTCCCCGTGCCGTAGAAGTAGAGGCGGTCCCCCGCGTCGAACACGCCGTCCCCTTCCCCGGTCACGACGATGGCGCACTCGCGGAGCGAGTCGGGAGCGGTGTCCACCATCACGCTCTCGGGAAGATCTCCCGGGGTCGAGCGGAAGACCCGAAAGGACGAGGGATCGATCCCCGCGACCGAGACACCCGCCGCCGCGAGATCGGCCGCGCTCAAGGCATAGAGGCCGGGGCGCAGGATCCCGAGCCGAACCCAGGGACGTGTCGGCTCGAGCCGGAGCGGTCCGGTATAGACAGCGGCGTGCCGGGCCGCGCGTCGCGCCGCGGGAGAGAGCGAGCCGCGGCCGGGCTCGGCCGCCGCGCGTTCTCCCCCCGCCGGAAGCGGGGTCCACGAGACGCTCAGGGTGATCTGCTCGAAGGCGGTTGCCGCGCGCGTCCTCGCATCCCATCGCACCGGACGAAGCGTCACCTGGATCACGCGCTCCTCTCCGGCCGCGGTCTTCACGATGCTGGCCAGCGGAGGCTCGGCAGGCCGGACGGACCGGCGGCCGTAACCCGGAGCGTCCAGGGAAGCGGCGATCTCGGCGGGCCCGACCGATTGCCATCGACGGGGATCGGAAACGAGGTAGGGCAAGGGCTCGGGAAGGAGGCTCCCGAGGGAGTGCTCCCCCTGGGCGCTCGCCGTGACCGTGGGCTCGACCCCCCACGGCACGTGGAGGAGGAGCGTGAGCGCGGGAAGCTGGGGCGCGCCCTCGGAGGCCTCGAGCGCGCCGCCCGCGACGGTGATCTCGGCCAGCCGCTCGCCGAAGACGTCTCGAAATTGGACTTGGGGCGCGGGCACCGGGAGCACGACGCGGTACCCGGTCGCGGTCACCGACTCGACCCGCGGGGCGAGCGGAGCGGAGGATTCGACCCTGGGAGCGGCCCCCGACGCGGGGCTGCCCCAGAGGAGGAGCGGAGCGAGAACAACGAGGAGCCTGGGCGCGAACCTCAAGCCTTGGTAATCCGCTGGGCATTCTCGATCAACATGTCCGGAATGTCGTCGACGATGAGAAAGATGAGACCGCAGCGATCGCAGATCAGCCGCTCGGGGTCCTTCCCATCCCGGAGGTCCCCCTTGCACTGAGGACACACGAGTATCGAACGGAGCTCCTCGCTGATCGGCATGCTTATCCCTCCCCCACGGGGGCCGGTTGTGGACCGGTCTCCTCCAGATAGACCCCCATCTTGAGAAACTTCTCCAGCCGGCGGTCCAGAAGCTCCTGGACCGGGAGCCCCAGGAGCCCCCTCAGGTGCCGGACCACGGCCGATTGAATGCGGCGGGCGCTCTCCTCGGGATCCCGATGGGCGCCTCCCAGGGGCTCGGGGATGACCTCGTCGATCACGTTCAGCTCCAGGAGATCGTGCGCCGTGAGCTTGAGCGCCTCGGCCGCCTGCTCCGCCTTGCCCGCGTCCTTCCAGAGAATCGCCGCGCATCCCTCCGGAGTGATGACGGAATAGATCGAGTTCTCGAGCATCAGCACCACGTCGGCCACCGCGATGGCCAGGGCGCCCCCCGACCCTCCTTCGCCGATCACGACCGACACGATCGGCACCGGCAGGTGCGCCATCTCCACGAGATTCCGCGCGATGGCCTCCGATTGCCCCCGCTCCTCGGCGCCCAGCCCCGGATAGGCGCCCGGCGTGTCCACGAAGGTCACGAGCGGCGTGCCCAGCTTGGCGGCGAGCTGCATGAGACGGAGCGCCTTCCGGTAGCCCTCCGGATTGGCCATTCCGAAATTGCGGTGGATGTTCTCTTTGGTGTCGCGCCCCTTCTGGTGCCCGATCAGGACGACGGGGATATTCTCCATCGTCGTGAGGCCCGCGATGATCGCCGGGTCGTCCCCGAAGCGGCGGTCGCCATGGAGCTCCAGAAACCCCGGAGCGATCACTTTCAGGTAGTCGAGCGTGTACGGGCGCCGGGGATGCCGGGCCAGCTTCACCCGCTGCCATCGCGTGAGCTTGGAGTAGACGTCGCGGCGCAGCTTCTCGACCTTGCGCTCGAGGCGCTTGATCTCTTCCTCGATCTCCGCGTTCACCGGCGCGGCCGCGTTCTTGAGATCTTCGATGCGGCGCTCCAGCTCCACGATCGGCTTCTCGAAATCGAGCCAGGTTCCGTTCACGGTTCGGTCTCCGACGGGATCAGAAGGGGACGGGCTCCCGCTCGGCGCTCACGAGCGTGACCGCGCGCTCGCCCAGGCGCCTCTTGAGCTCGTCCATCAGCTCCTCGCTGGGGCGCACCAGGACGCGGCGTGCGCGGATCTGCGTTCTCGAGCCATCGGACGGCGAGCGTACGAGGAAGGTTACCGGCGAGCGGCCGGGGTGGCGACCCAGGAGGTCCCGGAGCGTCTCGAGCGACACGCCCTCCCCAGCCTCGGTCAGATCCAGGGTCAGCTCCCCTTCCGGACCCGCTTCCTGGGAAGCGATCGCGCGGAGGCTCTGGAAGACCAGCTTGGGATCCTGGTCCTCGCGCACGCTGACGCGCGCCCGGGTCTCGATCACCGCGCCTTGCGTCAGCGCCGCCCGGTTTCGCTCGTAGAGATCGGCGAACGTCACGCCTTCCACGCTCCCCGAGAAATCCTCCAGCGTCACGAACGCCATCGGACGCCCGTTCCGGTCCGCGATGGTCTTGATCGCGGAGACCATGCCGATGAAGGAGATCTCCTGGCCGTCTCTCGCCTCGCGGATCTTCGCCGTGTCGGGAAGCCGCCGCGACTCGATGAGCGGGCGGTAGGGCGAGAGCGGATGGTCGGAGAAGTAGAAGCCCAGCACCTCGCGCTCCTTGCTCAGCCGGTCCATGAGCGGCCAGGAGGGGATGTTGGGGAGCGGAGGCTCCGGGGCCTCGATCGAGTGCTCCGCGCCGAAGAGCGCGACCTGGTCCTGGCTCTGGCCGCGCGCCAGGTCCTGCGCCCGCCCGATCGCGCCCGCGACCGACTCGAAGAGCTGCGCCCGGTCTCCCCCCAGCGAGTCGCAGGCGCCGGCGAGCACGAGCGATTCGATGACGCGCTTGTTGATCGACTTCGGATCGACGCGACGGCAGAGATCCCAGATCGAGACGAACGGTCCCCCGCTATGGCGTGACGCCACGATCGCCTCGACCGAGCCCTTGCCCACGTTCTTGACCGCCGTGAGGCCGAACCGGACGGCGTTCCCCTCCAGCGTGAAGGCCGATTCGCTCCGGTTCACGTCGGGCGGATGGACCTCGATCCCCATGCGGCGCGCCTCCTCGACCAGCACCACGATGCGATCGGTGTCCCCCACTTCGCTGCTCAGCGCGGCGGCGAAGAAGGCGGCGGGATGGTGGGCCTTGAGGTACGCGCACTGGTAGGAGAGGAGCGCGTACGCCGCGCTGTGCGCCCGCGGAAATCCGTAGCCCGCGAACTTCTCCACGAGATCGAAGATCTCCTCGGCCTTCTTCTTCGAAACCTGGTTCTTGGCGCAGCCCTCGACGAAGGTCTGCTTCATCCGCGCCATCTCCTCCGGCTTCTTCTTCCCCATGGCGCGGCGGAGGAGATCGCCCTGCGCGAGCGTGAATCCGGCGAGCCGGTTCGCGATCTGCATCACCTGGTCCTGGTACGCGATCACGCCCAGCGTGTTCTTCAAGATGGGCTCGAGCACGGGGTGCATGTACGTGATCTTCTGCTTCCCGTGCTTCCGCTTCGCGAAGTCGTCCAGCATGCCGCTCTGGATCGGTCCCGGCCGGAAGAGCGCGTTGATCGCGATGATGTCCTCGAAACTGTCGGGAAGCACCTTCCGGAGGAGCTCGCGCATTCCGGAAGACTCGAGCTGGAACACCCCGATCGTCTGCGCCTTGGAGAGGAGCGCGAAGGTGGCGGGATCGTCCAGGGGGATGTCCTTCAACGCCACGGCCGCACCCTTCCCCTCCTGGGGAGCCCAGCGCGCAGCGTTCTCGAGCACGGTGAGGGTCCGGAGCCCGAGGAAATCCATCTTGAGAAGGCCGATCTTCTCGAGGGAGACCATGTCGAACTGGGTCGTGACGTCCCCCTTGCTCGACCGGTACACGGGCACGTAGTCGGTGAGCTTCCCCGGCGCGATGAGCACCCCGGCCGCGTGCGTGGAGGCGTGACGCGCCAGCCCCTCGAGCGCCAGCGAGCAGCGGATCATCTTGGCGTGGGTCTCGTCCTGGGTCGCGAGCGCCTTCAGCTCCGGCACGGTCTCGAGCGCGCGCGTGAGCGTCATCCCCAGCTCCGCCGGCACCAGCTTCGCCACCCGGTCCTGATCGGCGTACGTCATGCCCAATGCCCGCCCCACGTCCCGCACGACCGCGCGGGCGGCCATGGTCCCGAACGTGATGATCTGGGTCACGCTCTCGCGCCCGTACTTCTCGACCACGTACTCGATGACGCGGCCCCGGTTCTCGTAATCGAAATCGATGTCGATGTCGGGCATGCTGATCCGCTCGGGATTCAGGAACCGCTCGAAGAGGAGATCGAACTTGAGGGGATCGATGTCGGTGATGCCGAGCACGTAGGAGACGAGGCTCCCCGCCGCCGATCCGCGGCCCGGGCCCACGCCGATCCCGTTCGCGCGCGCGAAATCGATGAAGTCGCGCACGATGAGGAAGTAGCGCGCGTAGCCCACCTGGCAGATGGTGTCGAGCTCGTACAAGAGCCTCTTCTCCATCGCCTCGTCCACGGTTTCGTAGCGGCGCCCCAGCCCCTCGCGGGCCACGTTGCGGAGGTACGCCTCCGCGCTCTGGAACTCGGGCGGGAGGGGAAACTCCGGAAGCTGCACGCGCTCGGTGTCGAGGGTCAGCTCGCACTTCTCCGCCACGTCGAGGGTGTTGCGGAGCACCTCGGGCGCGCCCTGGAAGAGCGCCTCCATCTCCTCGGTGGATTTCACGTAGACCTGATCGGTCGCGAAGCGGAAGCGGTCCGCGTCTTGTAATGTCTTGCCGGTCTGGATGCAAAGCAGCACTTCGTGCGCCTCGGCATCCTCACGCTGGAGGTAGTGGCAGTCGTTCGTCGCGACCACCGGGATTCCCATGTCCTTTCCCAGCTCGATCAGCCGCTGCGCGACCGTGCGCTCCTCGGGAATGCCGTGATCCTGAATTTCCAGATAAAAGAACTCCTTACCGAAGAGGTCGCGGTACCACGCGGCGGCCTTCCGGGCGCCCTCCAGATCGTTTTCGAGGACCCGCTGCGGCAGCTCGCCGCGAAGGCAGGCGCTGAGACAGAGGAGCCCCTCCGCATGCGCCTCGAGGAGCTCCTTGTCGATCCGCGGCTTGTAGTGGAAGCCCTCCAGGTACCCGGCCGAGGAGAGCCGCATGAGGTTCCGGTAGCCCTCGCGATTTCTCGCGAGGAGCACGAGGTGGTCGTACGCGCCCTTTCCGTCCGCGGTTCGGGTCCGGTCGAGCCTCGACCCGTGTGCGACGTAGACCTCGCAGCCCACGATGGGTTTGAGCCCCGCCGCGCGGGCCTTCTCGTAAAACTCCACCGCCCCGAAGAGATTTCCATGATCGGTCAGCGCGAGCGCGGGCATGCCGAGGCCCTTCACGCGCTCGACGAGCCGGTCGAGGCGGCACGCGCCGTCCAGAAGCGAGTAATCGCTGTGGTTGTGGAGGTGGACGAATCCAGCGCTCATGCGATGCCTCGCCAACGGAAGCAGCCGGGGAGATGAGGACGGGGAACCACGGCCCGCAGTTTACCACGTTCGCGGACGCTAGATTCCCGGCGGCGTCGGGTCCTCGTGCGGATCGCCGGATCCCGGCTCAGCACCGGGGCCCGTTCCGGGAGCGGGCGGGTTCCCGTGCTCGTCCGGTGAGATGTTCTCGTCGGGCGGGCGGTTCTCGTGGTCGTAATCATCCGGCCCGCCGAACGGAAGCACCCCGGTCGAGTCCATCGCCTCGGTGCCGAACCAGCTCGGCGCGTGCGAGACCATGCACACCTGCCGCGGCTCGGTCGAGGGAACGAAGGACTCCCGCATGATGTGCGGACAGTCCGCCCCGGCCCGGTATCC
This sequence comes from Candidatus Dormiibacterota bacterium, assembly GCA_035635575.1. Lineage (GTDB taxonomy): Bacteria > Eisenbacteria > RBG-16-71-46 > SZUA-252 > SZUA-252 > WS-7. The sequence goes on from DASQAV010000043.1 coordinate 24,272, forward strand.
CGTATCGGCGTCGATCCAGACGTCGATCACGCCGGGGGGCGCCTGGAATTCCCGAACGGGCTTCCCGCGATGCGCCTCGTCCATGAAGCGGGCCCAGATGGGAACCGCGGCCTGCGTCCCGGAGAGCCCGAGGCGGCGGTTCCGGTCGCATCCCACCCAGACTCCCGCCACGAGATCGGGCGTGTAGCCCACGAACCAGGCATCGTTCTCATCGTCGGTGGTTCCGGTCTTCCCCGCCGCGGGGCGCGTGAACCCGAACTGGCTCCGGATCGAGGCCGCGGTCCCGTAGATCACGGGGCCTTCCAGAAGCGTCGTGGCCATGTAGGCGGTCTCCGGACGGATCACCCGCCGCGATTCGCGCCGGGGGGTCCAGACCAGGTTTCCGCCCCGGTCCAGAACCGCGCGCACCGCGATCGGGCGGACCATGACGCCGCCGTTCGCGATCGTGGCGTAGGCGGTCGTGAGCTCGATGGGCGTCACCTCGCTCGTCCCGAGCGCCAGCGAGGCCACCTCGCGCAGGCGGCTCTGCACCCCCAGCGCGTGCGCCATCTGGGCGATCTTCGGAATCCCGACCAGGAATTCGAGCCGCACCGTAGCGACGTTCATCGAGCGCGCGAGGGCACGCGCCGCCGTCACCCTCCCGTAATAGGTGTCCTCGTAGTTCCTGGGGGCCCACGGGCCCAGCGATGTTTGAAAGGAATCCGGCGTGTCCTCGAGCAGCGTCGCCGCCGTGAGGGGCGGCCGCCGGCCCTCGAACGGCGAATCCAGCGCGGCCACGTAGACGAAGGGCTTGAAGGCGGAGCCGGGCTGGCGGCGGGATTCGACCGACCGGTTGAAGGGGCTCGTGCGGTAGTCCCGCCCACCCACCATCGCGCGGATCGCGCCGTTCTGCGGCTCGAGGGCAAGGAGCGCGGCTTGCGCGGGATCGCGGCTCGCGCCGCTCGAGGGAGAGCGCGCATCCGCCTCGCGCGCGCCTTCCCGAACGGCCTTCTCGGCCGCGTCCTCGAGACGGGGATCGAGCGTCGTGAACACCTGGAGCCCGCGCGTGCTGAGATCCCCCTCCGAGATGTCCTTCGAGAGCACCTCGCGCACGTAGTCGACGAAGTAGGGGGCGCGGATGAGCGGCGCCGGGTTGGGCGCGAACCGCAGCGGGACTTTCCTCGCGCGCTGCGCATCGGCCTTGGAGATGAATCCGGACGCGACCATGTCGTCCAGCACCTCGTTCCTCCGCGAGATCGCGGCCTCGGCGTCGCGGTACGGGGAGAACCGGTTCGGCGCCGGAATGATTCCGGCGAGGAGCGCGGCTTCCCCCAGCGTGAGCTCGTTGGCGTGCTTGTTGAAATAGAAGAGCGCGCCCTCCTCCACGCCGCACACGGACCAGGTGCCGCGCTGGCCGAGGTAGATCTGATTCAGATAGAACTCGAGGATCTGCTCCTTGGAGTAGCGGAACTCGATCAGGACCGCGAGCAGCGCCTCGTGGAGCTTTCGCGTGAACGTCCGCTGCCTCGAGAGAAAGATGTTCTTCGCGAGCTGCTGGCTGATCGTGCTCCCTCCCTCGATCACGGTGCCCGCGCGCACGTTCCTCGCGGTCGCGCGTCCGATGCCCAGGATGTCGAGCCCCATGTGCCGGAAGAAGCGACGGTCCTCGCTGGCCACCACGGCCAGGGCCACGTGCCGGGGGATCGTGTGAAGCGGCATGTAGGACCGCCGCTCGCGCTCCTGATCGGAGAATTCCGCCAGGAGCAAGGGGTCGACGCGGAGGAGCCCGCGCGGTGTGGTCTCGGTGAAGCCGTTTTCAAGGGAGGCCACGTGCCCGTCCCGGATCTCGACCAGCGTGGGAGAGCCGGGCTCGGACCGGTCGGGATAGACGAAGGGACGTAAGTAGATCTCGAAGATCGAGCCCCGCTTCCGGTACTGGCCGGGGGCGTAGGGCGTCCCGGCCGCGCGCCGGTATCGCGCCTGGTCCAGCGCCAGGCGGAGATCGGACTCATCGATGGGCATTCCCTGCCGGAGCTCGAGCCAATCCGCGTAGACACGCGTCGGAAACTTCCAGCCCTGGCCGGAATAGCGAAGCGAGGAAAGCGATGAGAGCCGGAACCAGTCGTATCCGAGAAAACCGAAGACGAAGAGAAGCACGACCAGGACCCAGCCCAGCCGGCTCTTCGAAAACGACCCGAACCTCCGGCGCAACTCGCCGGGAATGTGGAGCTTGAAGCCCTTTCCCGGCGGGATGAGTTTCGGATTCACAGGGGCTGAGCCTACGGGGCCTCTACGCAGCCGTCAACCGGGGGGGATTCTTCAGCGCTTCTCGGTGAACGCTTCCTCGAGCTGACGCAAGCGTGAGGCGGATCGGTTGTCGGCGCCGCCGGCGGGCGCGGAAAGGAGATAGTCGCGATACGCGGCGAGGGTGTCCTTCTGGTCTCCGCGCTTGCCCGTCAGGCTCTGGATCGCCCAGAGGCAGTCCGCGTACTCGCGCTTGGCGCGGGCCCGATCCGGTCCGACGACCTTCGACATGTATTCCTTCCACGCGGAGCGGAGACGGCGCAGGTCCACGAGATCGCCGCGCTCTTCCGCGGCGACCGTGGCGAGGTGGAGGCGCTGGATCGGCGTGTCGGGCGGCGCGGGCGCGGGCGGCGGCGTCTCCTGGGCCGGCTTCACCGGCTCCGGAGGCGGGGCTTTCTGCGTCGTCCTCGTGGGCGCGGTCCTGGACGCCGATACCGGCGGCGGGCCCAGATCGTCGTCGTTCGTCTCGAGCGCGCGCGGCGGGGACGGAGTGATTCCGAAGATGTGCTGGTCCTCGCCGTAGTCGGGCGCCTGCGTCGTGGACCGCGGCGCAGGCTTCACCGGCTGCGGAACGACCCGCTGGGCCGGCGTCCCGCCGGTTCGCGGTGGGGGCGCGCCCTGCGAGCCCGTGACAGAGGGGGGCTTCGGCGCAACGACGCGCTGGGTCGAACCGCTCGACGGGGGCGGCATGAAGGACGGTCCCGAAGTCGAGGAGCGCGTGACCGGCGGCGGGCTGGTGCTCGTCGTGGAGGGGCTTGGGTTCAGGTTCGTGCCGGTGGACGGAGCAACGTCCGGCGCGGGCGCGGGCGTCGTGCTCTGGGCGGTCTGATCCGGCTCATCGGCGGTTGGGGTGGGCTCGGTCTCGCCACCCGCGGGCGGCTGCGTCGTGCCCGGATTCTCCGGCTCCTCCAAGTTGAACTCCGGCTCGTTCTTCTGCCCCCCGTCCTCGGCCGAGGACATGTGGAGCACGAACCAGGAGGAGAAGGCGAGCAGGATGGCTCCGATGAGCCCGCCGGCTCCCCAGAGGAGCACGCGGAGATTCGATCCCCTCTGGACCTCGGGCTCCTTCCGCCGCCCAAGCGCCTCCGTCGCGAAGAAGAGGCTCTCCTCCGGCACCTTCACGTTCGCCTTCGTGTCCGCGGGCTCGAAATCCCACGAGGGGGCGCTTCGCTTGGGCTTGGCAGGCGCCGGATCCGTCGTCGATTCGCCCATGCTCGCCGGCGAGGATGGCTCGGCGGGGGACGCGGGCGAAGGCGTGGAGGGTGGGGACGCGGGTCTCATCGCGGACGCGAAGGGAGACGGGTCGGCAATCGACTCGACGTGTGCGGCGCTTCCATCCTCGTTTCGAGGAGGGGCCAGAGGCTCCGGTTGGAACGGGGACTCGGCCGGAGCCCGCGCGGCCGCGGGCTCGCCGCCTTTCCCCTGCGGACCTTCCGCCCCGAAGATGCGGTCGAGCGTCCAGTCGTCCTTCCCTACGGCTGGGGCTTTCTCCTGGGAGCCGATGGCTCGAACCAGCTCCAGCTCCAGGCGGCAGCCCTCGCACATCGCGATATGTTGTTCTGCCGGTTCACGCTCGGACGGCGGAAGGGAGCCGTTGACGAGCGCTTCCATCCGGGGCTTGACGGCAGCGCAATCCATGAATTCGGTATCGGAATGTAGCGGCGGAATCTTGAGCAGCCACGGCGGTTGGGCGGGAGCCTAGTCGGGCAGCACGGCCCCTTCGACCGGGCACGCTTCCAGGCAGGCGTTGCAGCTCACGCAGTCCTCGGCGACCACGAAGAACCAGCCGGTGCCCTTGCCGTTCTGCCCCTCGCCCTTCTTGATGCAATCCACGGGGCAAACATCCACGCAGGAGCTTTCCCCTTCACAGATATCTTTCACGATGACGTATGCCACAAAGCCTCCGACGAAAGTTCGAGGTGCCGGATGTTACCCGACTTGGAGCATCCGGTCCAGAGCGACCCGCGCCCCGCGCTTCACACTCTCCGGAACACGGATCGCGTTCACCACGTTCCCTTCGATCAGGTTCTCCAGAGCCCAGAGGAGATTCTGGGGCGAGATCCGGTACATGGTCGCGCACACGCAGAAATCCTTGGAGAGGATGGAGATCTTCTTGTCCGCATACCGTCGCGCGAGCCGGTTCACGAGATGATATTCCGTCCCCACCGCCCAGCGGCTCCCCGCGGGCGCCTTCTCGAGCACGCGGATGATGTGCTCGGTGGAGCCCACCTCGTCCGCCGCCCGCACCACGTCGTAGGGCACCTCCGGGTGCACCAGGATCCGCACGTCCGGATCTTCCCGGCGCCGCTCTTCCACGTGGCGCAGCTGGAATTTCGTGTGCACCGAGCAGCACCCCTTCCAGAGAATGACGCGCGCGCGCGTCAGCTCCTCGCGCGTGAGCCCTCCCGACTCCTTCGCCGGATCCCAGACGACCATGGACTCGAGCGGAATACCGAGCGCGGCCCCGGTGTTTCTACCGAGGTGCTCGTCCGGAAAGAAGAAGATCTTCGGCTCGCGCTGGAACGCCCACTCGAAGATCGCCTTCGCGTTGGAGGAGGTGCACACCGCGCCGCCGCGATCCCCGCAGAACGCCTTCAGCTCGGCCGTCGAGTTCATGTAGGTCACCGGGACCGTCTTGATTCCGAGGCGGTCGAGGGTCTCGCCCGCGATGAGCACGTCCTCCGTGGCCGCCATGTCGGCCATCGAGCAGCCCGCGTTGAGGTCGGGCAGGATGACCGTCTGGCCGGGTCCGCGGAGAATGTCCGCGCTCTCCGCCATGAAGTGCACGCCGCAGAAGACGATGAAGCTGGCGTCCGTTCGCGCGGCGCCAAGACGCGCCAGCTTGAAGGAATCGCCGGTCACGTCGGCGTGAGCGATCACGTCGTCGCGCTGGTAATGATGGCCCAGAATGACCGTGCTCGACCCCAGCGCCTCCTTGGCAGCGCGAATCCGGGTATCGAGAACCTCATCATCCAGAGCAAGATACGGCTCAGGTACGGTTCGGGCGCTCATGGCCGATCATTATTGGGACGGTAATTTCTCTGGGTCAAGGGGTTACGGGCCGCATCATAACGGGTGATGCTCCAACTCCGGCAGGGGTGGCGCCCGCGTAGTGGTAAATACCACAAGCGGATACGGCCACGCTCTTGACCCTGCCTCGAGAGCGGGCGAAAATGGGCCGCTTGACCCACCTCTAACAGTTTTGATGCGGAGATCGCGTTGAAGGCGTCGAATAACGACTTCTCGATACACGTTGCGACGGTGAACGGCTCCGGAAGCCAGACCGCGAATACCACACTCATGCGGTCCATCTTCCAGATGGGCGTCCCCGTTTCGGGAAAGAACCTCTTTCCCTCCAACATCGCGGGGCTCCCGACCTGGTTCACGATCCGCGTGAACGAGAGCGGCTACGTCGCGCGCAAGCGTAGGAACGACGTGCTGGTGGCCATGAATCCGGAGACCTCCGTCGCCGACATCAGCGCGATGGGATCGGGATCGATCGTCGTCGTGAGCGAGGGCGTTCCGGCTCCCAAGATTCCCGAGGATCGGACCGTCTACAAGGTGCCCTTCGACAAGCTGGTGCAGCCCCTCGTCCCGGACGCCAAGCTGAGGAAGCTCGTGGTGAACATGGTCTACGTCGGTGTGGTCTCCCATTTACTCGGGATTGATTTCGAGGAGGTGGATCGCTCGCTGACGGCGCAGCTGGGACGGAAGCCCAAGGCGCTCGACATGAACCGCGCCGCGGTGAAGGTGGGCGCCGAGTACGCGGCACAGAATCTGAAGCCGGCTCCCTTCCGCGTCGAGCGCAGGAACCAGACCGAAGGGAAGATTCTCATCGAGGGAAACCAGGCGGCGGCGCTGGGCGCGATGTTCGGAGGGGTGACGTTCCTTTCCTGGTATCCCATCACGCCCTCCTCCAGCCTCGCGGAATCGCTCCAGGCGTATCTGGACCGGTATCGCCGCGACCCCAAGACCGGCGAGGCGACCTTCGCGGTCGTGCAGGCGGAGGACGAGATCGCCGCGATCGGGATGGTGCTGGGCGCTTCCTGGACCGGCGCGCGCGCGATGACGACGACCTCGGGACCCGGGCTCTCGCTCATGACGGAGTTCACGGGCTTTGCCTACTACGCCGAAGTGCCGGCGGTGATCTGGGACATCCAGCGCGTGGGCCCGAGCACGGGCCTTCCGACGAGGACGTCGCAGGCGGATCTCCTCTCGGTGGCGTTCCTCTCCCACGGGGATACGAAGCACGTGATCCTGCTCCCCGCGACGGTGGAGGACTGCTACACGTTCGGGATGAACGCATTCGATCTCGCCGAGCGGCTTCAGGCGCCGGTCTTCGTGCTCTCCGATCTCGACATCGGGATGAACGTCTGGATGTCGGAGCCGTTCCGCTATCCCGACAAGCCCTGGGATCGCGGCAAGGTGCTCGGCCAGGAGGAGCTGGCCAAGCTCTCGAAATTCGAGCGCTATCGTGATCTCGACGGCGACGGAATTCCCTATCGCACGCTCCCGGGCACCGACCATCCGCTCGCGGGCTACTTCACGCGCGGCTCGGGACACGACGAGCGGGCGTTCTACACCGAGGATCCGGAAACCTACAAGCGGGTCATGGACCGTCTGGCCGCGAAATACGAGACCGCCCGCACGCTCGTGCCCCCGCCGGTGATCGAGCGCACGAAGGGCGCCGAGATCGGGATCCTGGGATTCGGCTCGAGCCACTGGGCGATCGTGGAGGCGCGCGACCAGCTGGCCGGGGAAGGCCTGAGCACCAGCTATCTCCTCCTGAAAGCGCTTCCATTCACGAAGGACGTGAAGAGCTTCCTCGAGTCGATGAAGCTGGTCTACGTGGTGGAGCAGAATCGCGACGCCCAGATGAAGGCGCTCTTGACCATGGAATATCCGGAGCTGGCAACGAAGCTCCGCTCGATCCTGCATTACGACGGGCTCCCCATCGATGCCCAGTCCGTCGTGGACCAGGTGAAGGAACGGGAGCGCGAGGAGGTGCTGTCCCGATGACCACGGAGAACGCGACGCCGGACCCGTCGGCGAACGGAAACAAGAACCGGATCGGGCTCACGGTGGCCGATTACCGGGGCGCGAAGTCCACGCTCTGCCCCGGCTGCGGACACGACGCGATCACCGGCAGCATCATCCAGGCCGCGTTCGAGGCGGGCATCGAGCCGCATCGGGTCGCCAAGCTCTCGGGCATCGGCTGCTCCAGCAAGACGCCCGCGTACTTCCTCAGCCGCTCGCACGGTTTCAACGCGGTGCACGGACGGATGCCCTCCATCGCGACCGGCGTCTCCGTCGCGAACCGTTCGCTGACCTTGCTCGGGGTCTCCGGCGACGGCGACACGGCCTCGATCGGGCTCGGGCAATTCCTGCATCTCGTGCGGCGCAACGTGCCGCTGCTCTACATCGTCGAGAACAACGGGGTGTACGGGCTCACCAAGGGCCAGTTCTCGGCGACGGCGGACGTGGGGAGCAAGGCCAAGTCGGGCCGCGTGAACGAGCTCATGCCCATCGACGTGTGCGCGCTCGCGATCGAGCTGGGGTGCGGATTCGTGGCTCGCTCCTTCTCGGGCGATCCCAAGCAGCTCCGTCCCATCTTGAAGGCGGCCCTGAGCCACCGCGGCACGGCGGTCGTGGACGTGATCAGCCCCTGCGTGACCTTCAACAATCACGAGGGCTCGACCAAGAGCTATCTCAACGTGAAGGAGCACGACGCTCCCCTTCACGACATCTTCTTCATTCCGCGCTACGAGAACATCGAGGTGGATTACGCGCCGGGCGAGACCCGCGAGGTGACCCTGCACGACGGCTCGCGCATCACGCTCAAGAAGCTCGGTGAGGATTACGATCCGGGGGACGCCCTCCGCGCCCTGTCGACGATCCACCACGGCAGGCAGGAAGACAAGTTCGTGACGGGGCTCCTCTACGTGGATCCGGAGAAGGAGCCTTTCGAGCAGGACCTCAAGCTGGTGGAAACCCCGCTCGCCTCGCTGCCGTTGGAGCAGGTGCGTCCGCCGGTGGAAGTGCTGGAGGAAGTGATGGCGAGCCTCATGACGGGGAAGGCGTAGCGAAACGCCTA
>DASQAV010000044.1:0-7314 GCA_035635575.1 Candidatus Dormiibacterota bacterium
TCAGCTCCTCCTCGGAGAGGGGGATGAGGATGTCGGCATCCGCGATCGACCACTCCTGCCACGCGCCGCGGTAGTACCAGATGTCCGGCGGAGGCTCTCCCTGGTACTGCTCGAGCGCGCGTTCCACCGCTTCGTGGCACATGCGGTGGGTTCCGTGCGGGTCGGAGAGGTCGCCCGCGACGAGCACGATGTGCGGCCGCACTTCCTCGAGGAGCTCCTGGATGATCTCCACGTCGCGGGAGGTGATGGGATCCTTCCGGACCTGGCCGGTCTGGTAGAAGGGAAGGTTGAGGAATCGCGCCTGATCCGGCCTGAGGTCCAGCGTCTGGATCGCCGACAGGGCTTCCACCTCGCGGATCCGGCGCTTCAGCATCAGCACGGCGTCGCTGTCCACCTGCCCGGGCTCCTTGCGCGCCAGAAACTCCTCGACCTCCCGGAGCAGGGGACCCAGCCTCGCGCTCCCGTAATCGAAATCCTGCGCCGTGCGTCTCACGAAATCCAGGTAGCGGCGCACCTCGTGGTCGAAGACCGCGATGTTTCCGGAGGTTTGATAGGCGACCAGGACCTCGTTCTGGTTCTGGTTCAGCTTTCTCAGGATGCCGCCCGCCGAGATCACGTCGTCGTCGGGATGCGGGGAGAAGACGATGATCCGCTTTCCCTGCGGGAGCTTGCTCTTGCCGCGCACCTTCGCGCTCAGGGCGTTGAAGACGTTTCCGTTGAGGTCCCCGGCCGAACCGTAGCGAAGGAGAAGCGATCCCAGGTGGTGCTCGCGGTAGTCCACGTCCGCCAATTTCAAGACCGACTTGCGCGTGACGCCGCTCAGCCAGGTGACCGCCTCGAGCTCCATCCGCGCATCCCAGGCGATCTCGCCCAGGAGCCAGGGGGTCTTCCGTCTCGTCAGCTCGGCGGCCGCGGCGGCATCGAGGTAGACGGTGGCGTTCGGATGCCCCTGCAAGAAGGTCGCGGCCACGGAGCGGTCGACCTCGCCCTCCACCGCGCGCTTCACGATGTGGGCCTTGTGCTCCCCGGTCGCGAGGAGCGCGATCTCCCTCGATTCGAGAATCGTGCCGACGCCCATCGTCACGGCTTCGGTGGGAACGTTCTCCGCGCCGAAAAAGTCCGAGGCCGCGACACGGCGCGTGATGGAGTCGAGGACCACGAGCCGCGTGCGCGACGTCGCGCTGGAGCCCGGCTCGTTGAATCCAATGTGGCCCGTCTGGCCGATGCCCAGGATCTGGAAGTCGATCCCTCCGGCCTCGGCGATCGCCTGCTCGTATTCCCGCGCGTGGGCCTCGATCTTCCCGCGCGCGAGGTCGCCCCGGGGGATGTGCACGTTCGCGGGGTCGATGTTGACGTGCTCGAAGAGGTTCTCCCACATGAAGCGGTGGTAGCTGTGCAGGCTCTGGGGAGACATCGGGTAGTACTCGTCGAGGTTGAAGGTCACGACCTGGGAGAAGTCGAGCCCTTCCTCGCGGTGGAGCCGGATCAGCTCCCGGTAGATCCCGATGGGGGTGGATCCGGTCGCGAGCCCGAGGACGGTTCTCTTGCCGGCGGCGCCCCGCTCTCGGATGAGGTCCTGGATGCGCCGGGCGACGCGACGGGCGATCCCGTCGTAGGTTTCATCGATGACGACCGGCACCCGCTCCGGACCCTCGCGCATGGGTTTCCTATCGGTCGCGGATGGGGCTTCTACACCTATCTCGACTACCGGTCGCGTCATGCGCCGGTAGGGTGAGCCAAGCCGGCCCTCACTTCAAGATGATGATCCGCCCCTCGTACCGGCCATCGGTCGTCTCGACGCGATAGAAGTACACGCCGGAGGAGAGCTTCTCGCCCCGGTCTCCCTTCCCGTTGAACGCGTATTCGTGGTCCCCGGCGGGGAGCCGGGCGGCGTCGAGGAGGGTCCGGACGCGGCGGCCCTGGATGTCGAAGAGGAACACCTTGCCGGGACCCTCGCGGGCGGTCGAAAACGTGAGCCGGGTCGCCGGATTGAACGGATTCGGCGCGAAGGCGGGCGCCGCCGACAGACGCCTGCCGTCGATGAGCAGATCCAGGTCGGAGCAGAAGAGACGCCCATCCATGGCGGCTCCGGAGATCTGCGCCGTGAGATGCGTCGTGTGCCCGATGTCACTGAAGAGGGCGGCGACGTCCGCCGCCCTGAAGCAGAGCCGTGTCCCCGTCTTGCCGTCGCGATCCGCGTCTCCGGCGACCACCATCTTGCCGTTGGGGTAAATCTCTCCGATCGAACCGGTGCCCTCGGATCGAAGAACGACGGTGAAGGGGTCGATCAGGACATTCGGGTCCTGAACGCCCTCGATCGTGACGCACAGCCCCGCGTCCCCCGGCCTGTACTTTCCATTCGGGACCGATGCCTGCACCTCCACGCTGGGAGGCACCGGGAACGGGTTCATGAACAGGCCGATGTTCAGGGGAGCGGTGCCGACGAGGTCGGGGCGCCCGTCCTGGTTCATGTCTCCGATGGCGAGCCCCTGCGCATAGCGGCCCCCCAGAAATCTCGGGCTCGCGAAGGCGCCGTTCCCGATTCCGAGAAACACCGCCAGTCGCACGCGATCGACGTCGCTCACGACGAGGTCTTGAATTCCGTCCCCGTTCAGATCGCCGTTGGTGATCGCGAATATGAAGGAGATCGGCTCCGGGCTCGCCAGAGCCACGCCCGGCTCGAAGGTGCCGTCTCCGTGGCCCGCGAACGTCTGCACCGTGCTGGGGCTCTGGAGGTCGGCGACCGCGATGTCCGTCTTGCCGTCTCCATTCCAGTCGCCGGCCGCGACCGAGAAGGGATAGCCCCGTACGAAGGTCTCGACGGCGTCCCCGAACGTGCCGTCACCGAGGCCGGGCAGCACGATCAGCGCACCGTTCAACCCTCCGCGCTCGGGATCGACCACCGCCGCATCGGGGCGGCCGTCCACGTTGAAATCGCCCACCACGAGACTGTTGGGCCGGAAGCCCGCGGGAGAGTCATGCTTCGGGGCGAAGGATCCCTTGCCCGTGCCGAGGAGGACGGACACGGTCCCTGCTTCCTTGTTGTTGGTGATCAGGTCCAGATGACCGTCCCGATTGAAATCCTCCACGGCGATACCCCCGGGCCCGGCTCCGGTCGCGTAGCGCGTCCCGGCGAGGAGGGTCCCGTCTCCTTTACCCAGGAGCACGTCCACGGCCGCTCCAGCCACATCGGTGACCGCGACGTCCATTCTTCCGTCTTCGTTGAAATCGCCGGCCTCGATCGCCCCATCCTGCCCGGACACCGGATAGGGAACTCCGGGGGCGAGATTGTCCTTTCCTTCGTTGAGGAATACCGAGATCTGCGGCTGATCCTCGTGCGCCGCGATGATGTCCAGCATCCCATCGCGATTCAGATCCGCGAGGCGGACCCCATGGATGAAACCGGCCAGGCTGTAGCGTATCGAGCCGTCGTTCACGGGCAGGTTGACCGAGAGCGTCACGTTTCGCTGCTGCGTGCTCACGCCGTCCGTGAGCGAGAAGGAGGCTTCCGCGGTGCCGACGTCGCACAAGGTCGGGCTCAGCGTGAGCAGGGCGGAAGCGCCCCCTGGCCTCGAATACAGCTCGCGGAGAGCGACGTACTTGGGGCCCGAGACCTTGGCAAGGTGGAGGATTCCTCCATCGGGATCGCCTGCCTGGAGGGCCACCGTCGAGGTCTGCCCCGCCCCGAGGGTCATGGGGGACAACGGTCGCAGAAACGGCGGGTGGTCCCGGCCCCGCGCGACGGTGATCCCGAACGTTGCCGCATCCGAGGCCGCTCCGTCGCCGACGCTCAAGGTTGCCGTGGCCGACCCGGCGTCGGAGGCGAAGGGGGCCACACGGATCTCCCCGCGCGCGGTCCCGGCTCCGCGATCCAGGGTCGTCACATACAGGTAGGGCGGACCGGAAACCTTCGCGAACGAGAGCGGCTGTCCATCGGGATCATTGGCCACGAGCGGCTGGATGGCGTTTTCCCCGGTCGGCACGGCCATCGCGATCGGCGGCGTGAGCCGCGGGCTCTGATTGGGACCGCCTCCGGCACGGAACGCGAGACCGTCGGTGTCGAACCAGTCCGTGCCGAGAACGAGCGTGTTGGGATAGAGGCTCCCGCCACACAAGGAGGCGAACTCGGTCATCTCCCTCCCCGGACCGTTGAAGTCCCCGGGCGCGATCTGAAGGGAAGGCGTCCCGGAACCGGCGTACACGGTGAGCGTCCCCAGCAGATACCTTCCGGCCGGAAGCACGAGGCTGGTCGGCGTGAAGAAGAGCCCGCTCGCGAAATTCACGCTGTCGGATGGAAACGGCGAACCCACCGGTCCCATCTGGGATACCAGGTTCGTGTAGGCGGAATAGCCCACGGTCCCGCCGGTCGCCTCGAGATTGACGTGGTAGGCGAACAGGGTCAGGGGCTTCTCGGGCTCGTACTGGCAGATCGTCCCGGATCCGTCGCGGTTGTGCGCCGTGTCCAGCCAGATGTTGATCACCGTCGGCCCGATGGCGTGCACCTCGTCGGCCGCGGTGTGCGCCCCGTCACCATTCGAATCCAGAAACATGTACTGAGCGCCGGCAGGCGAAGCCAGAAGGAGCGCGATCGGCAAGCAGAGAACGAGGGCGGAGCGGGACGGCTGCCTTCTCATGGTGTGCGCTCCTTCAAGAAGTAGTCCCGGTGATGGGAAAGGCGACCGGGTTGGCCGGATAACTCAAATATTGTAGCAGCTACGGGATGGCGATGCAGCACGGCCGCCGCAGCCGGGAGCGTCACCGACACCGTGGCGGTCGTGAAGTAGGGGGATCCCTTCGCGACGAGATTCGAAGGGCGGGCGCTCCGGCGTCCGCCCGCTTCTATTTCGGGTCCGCCGTCACCAGGGCGAGCGAGAATCCGTCGTAGCCCTTCGTCCCCACCGTCTGGATCGCGGTGGCGCTCACGCGCGGCTCCGCGGACATCATCTCGAGGAACCTGCGAACGCCCCGGACGCTCTCGTCCGTGGAGTCCGCTTCGATCACCGCTCCCTCGCGCACCACGTTGTCCACGAGGATGAGGCTCCCGCGCCGCGAGAGCTTCAGGGACCACGTGAAGTAATCCGGAATGGAGGCCTTGTCCGCGTCGATGAAGATCAGGTCGAAGGGCCCGGCACCCTCCCGGGCCAGCTGCGGCAGCGTGTGGAGCGCCTTCCCCAGCCGCACGTCCACGATGTCGGCGAGGCCCGCCCGCGCGATGTTCGCGCGCGCCACCTCCGCGTGCTTCGAATCGAATTCCAGGGTGATCAGGCGCCCATCCTTGGGGAGCGCGCGGCCCATCCAGATCGTGCTGTACCCGCCCAGGGTGCCGATCTCGAGAATGGCGCGGGCGCCCTGGAGCCGCGCGAGGAGATGCAGGAGCTTTCCGAGATTGGTCGAGACCTGGATCTCCGGCAGCCCCGCCTTGGCGCTCGCCTGGAGAGCCGCGTCCAGCGCGGGATCGGAAGGCGAGAGGAGGCCCGAAACGTAGCGATCCACCGAGGTCCAGAGATCCTGCCCGATCACCCGCTCCGCCGGAGGCGTCATGGCGACATCCTAACCCACAAGTGGATTGCGCCTCCACCGCGGATCGGCGATCGTAGGCGTCCGCGCGTAATACGGGCGCGCCTCATGGAGGAGGGATCCGCGTGGGCTACATCGACAGGAGCTTGGTCGAAGGAGAACGAGTGCTCTACCGGGCGCGGCTCCACTGGGTTGTGCTCTTCTGGCCCATCCTCGTCGCGTCCGCCATCGGCGCGCTCGGCGTCGCCTTCCTGGTCGTGGTGGTGGTTCCTTCCCTTCGGCCCCATGGGTTCTCGGCGGCTCTGGGCGTGGTGGGGCTGCTCCTCTTTCTCGGGGCCCTGGCCCTGATCGGAAGCGCCATGGTGGCGCGGAACGCCACGGAGATCGCGGTCACGAGCAGGCGGGTGCTCATCAAGACCGGGATCGTGAACCGGCGGACTCTGGAATTACTCCTGGTCCGCATCGAGAGCATCGGCGTGAACGAGCCTCCGCTCGGGCGAATGCTGGGATTCGGCACCGTGGTACTCCGCGGAACGGGCGGGACCCCGGAGCAGTTCGACCGGATCGCGAATCCCCTCGAATTCCGGAAGCAGGTTCAAAGCCAGGTGGAAGGGGTCCTGGCGGCCGTCACGCGTTGACGGTCGATTTCCCCGGAGCGTGGGGAAATTACAGGCGCTCGACCCGAACCCGGGCGAAGGATTCTACCCCTCCGCCGTCAGGGGGGCGGCAAGCGAAACGTAGGGATTGGGCGCAAGTACGGTTGTATTTCGTAGGAGTATACCCGACCGAAATCAGCTAAGTTCCTTCCCCACAGCAGCTCCGCACCCCGGAACCCCGGATCGGGGAAAGACCTTCTCCGTCAGGGGAGGCGGGAGTATCTTTCCGGCGTCCTGCTTTCGCGCAGGTGGATTCATCATGCGGTGGTCGGGCTGAAGAAGAGGAGGGCACGATGAACACATCGTTCCGCGTTCTAGCGGCAGCGGGCATTCTGGTCCTGGCGGTATCGGGGTGCGGAAAAGGAAAGGATGCGGCGTCGGCGTCCGGTGTGCACAAGGGAGACGTCGCGAAGTCCGGCTCGAAGTCGGTGAAGGGCACCAAGAGCATGAAGTCCGGTGCCGCGTCGCGCGGCAGCGACAAGGAGAAGACCAAGGCAATGACGGCCACCGCGTCCCGCGCGGTCGCCCACAGCGGCGTCCTCACCTCCGAGGACAACGGCGTGGAGATCGATCTCCGCCAGGGTCAGGTGGTGACGGTGGTTCTCGACTCGAACAAGGTGAGCGGCCTGGCCTGGGTGCTTGTCGAGCCCGCGGGATCCGTCGTCGTGATGCAGGGAAGCCCCGCGTATTCCACGAGGAGCGGGAAGCGCGGAAGCGGCGGCACCGAGACCTGGCACTTCCGCGCCGCGAAGCCGGGCCATCAGACGGTGAAGATGGAGTACCGCCGGAAGTGGGCCACCAGCATGCCCGAGAGAACCTTCCGATTCGACGCCAACGTGCGCTGAGGCGCACGGCGAAGACGACATCCCTCAGGGCCGAGTCGCGGAGGTAACCGCCGCCCGCGACTCGGATTCAATTCCCCAAACTTCCCTCAAGTCTTCCGCTTCGCGTTCCGATCTTTCTGAGGAGACGTGCAGGGTGCAACTGCGGCCCGTGTCGCGCGAGGGCCGCATTCACCGCCGCACGAGACGTCAGATCGGAAACGATGCCGATGGCTGAATCGGACCAGACACGGGCCATTCGGCTTCTTTTTCGGCACCCCGGATCGAGACGTGCCGTTCCCTCTCCAATCAAATGCGGC